>JBAQLR010000203.1:0-21998 GCA_049302035.1 Syntrophales bacterium | reverse complement strand
CCCCTACGACTCCGCCGCCGAGGATGACCACATCCGCCGCCGCTACGCCGGGCACCCCGGACAGCAGGATTCCCCTGCCTCCCCGTGGTTTTTCCAGATACTTGGCGCCCTCTTGCACGGCCATACGGCCGGCCACCTCACTCATGGGAATGAGCAGGGGCAGGCTGCCGTCGGCGCTCGTCACGGTCTCGTAGGCGATGGCCACAATCCGCCGTTCCTGCATCGCAGTCGTAAGCTCGCCATTGGCCGCAAAGTGGAAGTAACAGAAAATCGCCTGGCCAGGACGCACCAAGGGATATTCGGGGGGCAGCGGTTCTTTGACCTTGATGATCAGGTCTGCCTCCCTGTAGAGTTGCCCCGGCGCCGTGATGATCCGAGCGCCGGCTGTCTGATAATCTTCGTCTTTTGCCCCGCTGGCCAGACCGGCGCCGGTTTCCACCAGCACGCGGTGGCCGTTCGTCACCAGTTGTTCCGCTCCGGCTGGCAACAGACCTACCCTGTTCTCATCTACCTTGATCTCTTTGGGGACGCCGATGATCATAAGTTCGCAGTCTTACCTCCTCTTTAGTTGCGGATTGTGGCCCCCGCCTGTCTGGGCGGCAGCGTTTGTCACCTTATCGATGACGGTTTGGGCGGTACTCCATCTGGCTCGCAGGTTCCGCTTCCGCCGGTTTTTCTCATGGCCCGCAGGGCATACCGCAGGTAGCGCAAACTGGAAAGGAAAAGGGCCGTGCCGATAGCAATATACAGGACAGCCAGATACAATCTGGGCACCGGCGAATGGCGCAGGATGACCCCCAGGATGATCATGAAGGGTATGAGCAGATAGCTCCTCCAAGGCATGAAGGAAAAAGCGCATCGACGCTCCTCTGTCATGGCCAGGATACGCCCCAGATTCTTGTCTACAATGCGGAGGAAACCAAAATGATGGATCACGAGGGCGCCAAGGAAACCGACGGCCACGGCTGAAAAGACCTCGTAATCATTGGCTTTTTTCAGACAGGCAGCGGAAATTAGACTGAGGATTATTGCCGTGCCGATCCACGTTATGGCTGCCAAAAGCGGCAGGATGCCCTTCGGCACACCTGGTTTCCAGTTTTCCAAGAACCTTTTTATAAAAGTCATAAGCGGGGGTACCTCCCTAGGCGGGATTTTGAACTTGACATCCTTGGGAACTTCATATAGAGGTACGCCGCTGTTTAAAAGTATAACAAACTAAGGAGGCAAACATTGGCAACACATAAATCGGCGGAAAAAAGAGCGACGCAAAATGTAACTCGCAATGCCAGGAACACCACGCTTCGCTCAAGCGTTAAGACTGCGATCAAGGCGGTAGCGACAGCCGTGTCAACGAAAAACAAGGAGGAAGCCGTCAAATCACTGCAAAGCACCATACCGGCGATCGCTCAAGCCGCCGCACGGGGCGCTTTTCATAAAAAGACCGCCTCCCGGCGTATCTCGCGTCTGACTAAAAAAGTGCAAGCTCTCTAGCTGGTAGTTTGATGAGCCCGCGCAAAGTCTAAAAATCAGAATTCATCATCCTGTATGCCCTCTCAGCGGCGTCCTTAGCCAGCTTGGAGAGGGCGTTTTGCTGGTTGCCCCGGGCGGTATCAAAAGTTCCGACGCCCAAATCAAAGTCCTCCCATTGTGTAAAGCTTTTGTCCTGCCAGAGTATCGTCGCAGCGTTACTTGTTGTGAGCGTCAATGACATGGTAACCGTAATCTTCTTTTTGACAGCTATATTTTGCGTGCCGCGATAAGCGAGTGGCGCCGTAACCAGATTAGCTATTTCGCCTTTTAATATGGCATCGGCTATTTCCCTGTTATTAACCACTTTAAACCGCCGCCCCTTGATGAATTGATCGACGAAGGCGTTGCGAAATTCAGTCTCGATATTGGCCTCCGACGTGTTATTGGCGAAAACATCCACATAAACTTTCTGAATATCACGACTGATATGCTCTCCTATCGGGTTAACAAGGCGATAGCTGCAACTTCCCGCACACAGAAGCAACGACAAGAGCAGAGCGCAAATAAAAATCCTTAAGCTGTTGGCCGAATCTTTCCTCATGATCATCCTTGTACCACAATATTGATCAGTTTTTGAGGCACATAAATGACGCGTAGAATCTGTTGGTCGGCGATAAAGCGTCCCACTTTCTCATCGGCAAGAGCCCTTTTCTTGATACTTTCGCCGTCTTTTTCTCCCGCCGCCAGCACCAATCGGCTCCTTACCTTGCCGTTGATCTGGATGACGATGGTGATTTCTTCTTCCGCCGCTGCCTCTAAATCGTACTGCGGCCAGCAAGCGGCGGCAAGGGTGTCCGCTGCCCCGAATTCCTGCCAGAGCTCTTCCGCAAAATGGGGCACTATGGGGGCTAAAAGCAGAATCACGGCCTCCAGGGTTTCCCGAATTACGGAAAGTGACAAGGTATCCTGCCGCTCTGGACGGGGCAGTTGATAAAGCGCATTTACCAGTTCCATCACGGCACTGATTGCCGTATTAAAGTGAAAGCGCTCTTCTATATCGTTTGTTACTTTCCGGATTGTCTGATGGGTCTTCCTGCGCAGCGCTTTGATTTCCCCCTCCAGCGCCACATCACCGGTAAACGGTTTAACATCGCAGAGATCATCGAGGTAATCCATAGCAATACGCCAACTGCGGCAAAGAAAGCGATAGGCGCCCTCGACGCCTTGATCGCTCCATTCCAGGTCTTTTTCCGGAGGCGCGGCAAAGAGGCAGAATGCCCGCACTGTGTCGGCGCCGTAGGCCTGGATTAGATAATCGGGGTCCACCACGTTTTTCAATGACTTGGACATCTTTTCCGTTTTTCCCACGGTGATCGGTCGATTACAAAAAGTACAGAGGCCCTCTCTGGCTTCCTTGGGGAAGAGATTGCCGTGCTCTTCGCAATGGGTTGTTTCTTTGCAAACCATGCCCTGGGTCAAGAGATTGAGAAAGGGTTCGTCAATGCTTAGTATGCCTAGATCACGAAGCATCTTGGTGTAGAAGCGTGCATAGAGCAGATGGAGAATGGCATGTTCAATGCCGCCGATGTACTGATCCACAGGCAGCCAGTAATCAACGCTTTGCCGGTCCAGTCCGGGTTTTGACCCACTATCGGCGCAGCAGAACCGATTGAAATACCAGGACGACTCGACGAATGTATCCATCGTGTCCGTTTCCCGGCGCGCCGCGCGCCCGCAACGGGGGCAACTGGTTTCCACAAAGGCCCGGTGTTTCGCCAAAGGCGAACCCCCTTCCCCGGTAAACTCCACATCCTGAGGCAAGACCACCGGTAATTCGTCTTCCGGCACCGGCACCGTTCCACAGAAGTCACAGAGGATCATGGGAATCGGCGCTCCCCAGTAACGCTGACGCGAAATTCCCCAGTCGCGCAGTCGATACTGAACTTTTTGCCGACCTTTGCCGGTGGTTTCCAGGTATGCCGCGATTGCCTCCTGAGCCGCACTGTTTTTCAAGCCGTCAAACTCTCCGGAATTGGTCATGATGCCTTCATCTACATAGGCTGCTTCCATGGTCTCCGGATCGAGATGGTGACCCGGCGGTTGAATTACGACGATAAGGGGCAAGCCATATTTTCGGGAAAAATCAAAATCTCTCTGATCATGGGTCGGCACCGCCATCACACAACCGGTGCCATAATCAGCCAGCACAAAATTGGCGGCATAGATGGGCATAGTACGGTTCGTAACGGGATTAAGGCAAAAAGCTTCCAGAAATATCCCTTCCTTTGCGTAAGCGTCAGACGTTCTAAGGGCTTTATCCTGCTTCTTGGTTTTTTCCACAAAGGAGCGCACCTCTGCTTCACCTGGCTTTCCCTGAACAAGTTCCGTGACCAGCGGGTGCTCAGCGGCAACAAGCATGAAGGTCGCGCCAAAAAGGGTATCCGGACGGGTCGTAAACACGGTTATAACTCCCTGGCCGTCGGCGCGGGGAAAATCCACTTCACAGCCATGGCTTTTCCCTATCCAGTTCTTCTGCATGGTGGTGACCCGCTCCGGCCAACCGGGCAATTGGTCGCAACCGGCGAGTAATTCTTCCGCATAAGCGGTAATCCGAAAAAACCATTGCTCCAGCACCTGTTCTTCCACGAGGGATGAACAACGCCAGCATTGACCGGCTTCCACTTGCTCGTTGGCCAAGACGGTCTTGCATTGGGCGCACCAGTTTACCATGGCCTTTTTTTTATAGGCTAATCCCTTTTCATGCATCCAGAGAAAAAAAAGCTGCTCCCAGCGATAATAGGCCGGGTCGCAGGTGGTTATCTCCCGGCTCCAGTCATAACTGAAGCCCATCCTTTGCAACTGTTTTTTCATATGGGCAATATTTTCCCGCGTCCAGAGGGCCGGATGCACCCCCCGCTCAATGGCGGCGTTTTCCGCCGGCATGCCGAAGGCGTCCCAGCCCATGGGGTGAAGAACGTTATATCCCTGCATCCGCTTGTACCGTGCCACAACATCGCCGATGGAATAATTACGGACATGGCCCATGTGAATCTTGCCGGAAGGATAAGGAAACATCTCTAAAAGGTAGTATTTTTGCCGGGCGGGATCTTCGTAAGCCTTAAAGACATCCTCCTCTTGCCAGCGTTTCTGCCATTGCTCTTCTATGATGCGGGGCACATATTTCTTGGACACTTCAAATCTCTCCCACTCTCTCAACAAAAGCTGGATTAAGTTCCTTCTGATTCGCGCAGCTTGGCATATAAAGCGTCGAGTACGCCGTTGATGAAGGCGCCGGAGTTTTCGGATCCGAACAGTTTGCCCAGATCGATTGCCTCATTGATTGCTACTTTGGGAGGTATCTCCTGGCAATACAGAAACTCATAGACTGCCATCCGGAGAATGCTCCGATCGACAATCGACATCCTCTCAACAGACCAGTTTTCCGCACAACCGCTGATAAGAGCATCTAACTGTATTCGGTTTTGCCAGGTGCCTTCGACTAATACAGAAGAAAAAGTCTTAACCTTTTCAGGCGCATCAAAATTATCCCAAAAAAGGTCCATGGTCTCCCGCAGGTTTCCCTGGGCAACATCTATCCCATAAAGAACCTGCAGGGCAACCTCCCGGGCCTTTCTTCTCTGGCGCATCTGTACCTCTTCTGTCCCCTCGCAAAAAAGCTCCCCCGTGAAGTTCGCTTCTATATATACGCCTGCCGGTGCGGCTCCTTATAGCTTTCGGAAAAGATCCACCATTTCGATCGCGGTTATGGCCGCATCCCAACCCTTATTGCCGGACTTGGTTCCCGCCCGTTCAATGGCCTGCTCTATGGTATCAGTGGTAAGTACGCCAAAAGTCACGGGGACCTCAGTCTCCATCCCAACCGCAGCAATGCCCTTTGTAACCTCTGCGCTTATGTACTCAAAATGGGGCGTAGCTCCCCGGATGACAGCGCCTAGACAAACGACAGCGTCAAAACGGGCGCTTTTTGCAAGCTTTTTGGCAGCAAGAGGCAGCTCGAAAGCGCCGGGGACCTTATAGACCGCAACATCCTTTTCATCCACACCGGACCTTATCAAGGCGTCCAGCGCGCCTTCTATCAACCGGCCACAGATAAAATCGTTGAAGCGACTGGCGACGATGCCAATTTTCATTCCCTTGGCCGATAACTTTCCTTCTATAATTTTTGCCATATTCTGCTCTCCCTGTCTTGATAAATCTGGCATTAACAGCCACTGTCGGCATTAGATCTTTAAAATATGCCCCATCTTTTCCTTTTTCGTTTTCAAATAATGAATATTAGCCTCACAGGGCTTTATTTCTATGGGTACACGCTCGGTAATAGTGATTCCGTACCCATTCAGTCCAACAACTTTTTTCGGATTGTTGGTTAGAAGTCGCATATTTTTCACCCCTAAATCAACCAAAATCTGAGCGCCAATACCATATTCCCGCATATCGTCCTTAAAGCCCAAGGTCAGATTTGCCTCCACCGTATCCTGCCCCTGCTCCTGCAGATTATAAGCCTTTATCTTATTTACCAGGCCGATACCCCGTCCTTCCTGGTGCATATAGACAATAACTCCCTTGCCTTCTTTATCCACCATCTCCATGGCGGCTCGCAGTTGATCGCCGCAATCGCAGCGACTGGAACCGAATACATCGCCCGTCAGGCATGACGAATGGACCCTTACCAAGACGTTATCTTCCGGAGTAATTTCACCCTTGACCAAGGCGACATGCTTCATTTCGTCCACGTCATTTTCGTAAACAACGACCTTAAAATCGCCTCCGTAGCGGGAGGGCATAATGGCGGTGGCGGCCCGCCTGATCATCGTCTCATTCTGCATCCGGAAATCTATAAGATCGGCGATAGTGGCAATCTTCAGATCATGCTCGCGGGCGAAGATCTCCAGATCGGCCATTCTCGCCATTGTGCCGTCATCGTTCATGATTTCACAAATCACCCCAGACGGTTGCAAACCCGCCAAACGGGATAGATCCACCGATCCTTCCGTCTGGCCGGTCCGGACCAGTACGCCGCCCTTTTTGGCAATAATGGGGAAAACGTGTCCGGGACTGACCAAATCCTCAGGCTGGGCGTTGTCGGCAATGGCTGCCTTGATAGTGGTGGCCCGATCAGCCGCGGAGATCCCGGTGCTAACGCCTTTTCTCGCCTCTATGGAAACGGTAAAGGCCGTTCCGAAGCAGGATTGATTGTCCTGCACCATGGGTGCCAGTTTAAGTTTGGCGGCTAATTCAACATTGATGGTAAGACAAATCAGCCCTCTGCCGTAACGGGCCATAAAATTTATCGCTTCCGGCGTCACAAACTCCGCCGCCATGCAGAGGTCGCCTTCATTTTCCCTGTCTTCATCATCCACAAGGATGATCATCTTGCCGGCCTGAATGTCCTTTAATGCCTCTTCAATGGAGCTATTTTTTTTAGTCATACTTGCCTTCCCCCCGTATCTTAAAACGAACGCCTGGATAAAAGTGCTTCGTTATTCCTCCAAGAGAATCATCTCGTAATTTATTTTATTAAACCATGCCGTTGCAAAAAATCGGGGCTCATGCCGCCTCGGGGCTGAAGTAGTTTTTCCACATACTTTCCTAAAATATCGGTCTCTATATTAACCAGATCACCTTTTTGTCTATCTTTTAAATTAGTGGCCTGGACCGTATGGGGGATAATATTAACATAAAAAATCTTTTTCTCACAACGGTTTACCGTCAAACTGATCCCATCTATGGCAACAGAGCCCTTCATGACGATGTAGCGGCTGATTGCTTCGGCTACTTCTATTCCAATAACCACGGAATCGGCACGAGCCATCTTTTCCCGGATTTTGCCCAGGCCATCGACATGACCAAGGACAAGGTGACCGCTCAACAAATCGGTCATTCGCAGCGCTTTTTCCAGGTTAACAGGAGTGCCGGTTTTCAACAACTTGAGATTTGTTTTGTCCAGGGATTCCGAGGAGACATAGGCCATAAATTCCCGGTCCGACCTCGATGTTACAGTAAGGCAGACGCCGTTGACTGCGACGCTGTCGCCAATGTTGAGCTCCGCCGACTCCCAAGGCGTAGCCAACGCCAGCAGGGTATCCTCGCTCTTGTGGGTAACACGTTTAACCGTGCCTATTGCCTGTATTATTCCTGTAAACACCATATCCTCAATATACGATGCGAAAATTGTCTCATTCTGCTTTTATTTCTCCTTAGGCCTTTTTATCTATGAGAAAATCATTAAGTTCATTAACAAAATCCGCCACATCGCGGAATTGTCGATAAACGGAGGCAAAACGCACATAGGCTACGCCGTCCAGTTCATGGAGCGCCTGCATGACAAGCTCGCCGACGACTGAGGACGGAAGCTCTTTCTCCTGATACTCCTGGCAGGCTCTCTCCAGATTAGCCACAATTTCTTCGATCACATCGGTGCTGATGGGACGTTTTTCGCAAGCCTTATTGATACCATTCCGTATTTTTGTCCTGTCAAAGGGCTCCCGCCTGCCGTCTTTCTTTACCACCGTTGGCAGTAGTTTTTCGACAAATTCATAGGTGGTAAAGCGTTGATGGCAAGCCAAACATTCGCGGCGTCTGCGAATCGCATTGTCCCTGCTGAGTCGTGAATCAACAACTTTATTTTCGCCGTGGGCGCAGAAAGGACATTTCATAGTTGAGTCACTTCCACTGTTGCCTCCCGCAGCATTTCCTGCGAAAGTTGATCGCTATAACCTTCCCGGAAGATAATCCTGGCGATGCCGGCATTGATGATCATTTTGGCGCAGATGACACAGGGGTAATTTGTACAGTAAAGTGCGGCATCCTTGACGCTCACCCCATGGAGGGCTGCCTGAATGATGGAATTCTGCTCCGCGTGCAAACCCCGGCATAACTCATGACGTTCACCGGAAGGAATATTATACTCTTCACGCAGACAGCCAAGGTCCAGACAGTGACGAAGTCCCGTCGGGGCGCCATTGTAACCTGTCGCCAGGATCCGTCTGTCCTTTACTAAAACCGCCCCGACACTGCGCCTGCGGCAGGTGGCGCGGCGCGCAATCAAGACCGCAATGTCGAGAAAATATTCATCCCAGTTGGGTCTCGAGGCCCCTTGCGGGGATACGATCTTGCCGCTTTCGGCCAGGGGTCGATGCTTCATGTTTCATTGCCGCAATATTTATTCCGTCGCCCATCATACAGGGGGAACCTCTGGCAAAGAGTTCTAACCTCTGTCCCGACGGCCAGGAGGCGCTTTTCATCCTTTGCGTGGTTAATTACATCGGAAATCAGCCGGGCTACCGTCTTCATTTCTTCTTCCTTCATCCCCCGCGTTGTTACTGCCGGCGTACCTACCCGGATACCGCTGGTAACGTGGGCGCTCTTGGTGTCAAAAGGTATGCGGTTTTTATTGACGGTGATCCCCGCCCGGTCCAGAAGTTCTTGAGCTTCCTTGCCGGAAATGCCCTTGTCCGTCAAATCTATCAATAACAGGTGGGTGTCGGTACCGCCGGAAACCAGGCGGAATCCTTCCGCTTGGAGGGTCTCGGCCATTACGGCGGCATTTTTCACGATCTGTTTCTGGTAAGTAACAAAATCTTCCGTCAGGGCCTCACGGAAGGCCACGGCCTTCGCGGCAATAATGTGCATTAGCGGTCCCCCCTGCATGCCTGGGAAAACCTTATTGTCCAAAGAGGCGGCGTATTCCTTTTTACACATCACCAGGCCACCGCGCGGTCCTCTGAGCGTCTTGTGGGTGGTCATGGTCACAAATTCGCATGTTGCCACCGGCGAGGGGTGCAACCCCGCCGCCACCAAACCGCCGATGTGGGCAATATCGGCCATAATGACCGCGCCAACTTGATCGGCAATCTCCCGGAAAGGTTTATAATCGATAGTACGGGGATAGGAACTCGCACCCACGACGATAATTTTCGGTTTGTGCTTCCGGGCTTGGTCAGCCACCATATTATAATCTATCGTTTCCGAGCCTTGTTCCACACCGTAAAAAACGCCCCGGTAAAAACGGCCGGAAAAATTAACTGCGCTGCCATGAGACAGATGGCCGCCATGGGCCAGGTCCATTCCTAAAATCGTGTCTCCCGCTTCCAAAACGGAGAAGAAAACGGCCATATTTGCTTGCACGCCTGCATGGGGTTGGACATTCACATGTTCGGCCCCAAACAGTTTTTTACACCGTTCGATGGCCAACCTCTCCACAATATCCACATACTCGCAGCCGCCATAGTACCTCTGACCGGGGTAGCCCTCAGCATATTTGTTCGTCATCACGCTTCCCTGGGCTTCCAGCACCGCCTCACTGACGAAATTCTCCGAGGCAATAAGCTCCAGCTTGTTTGTCTGTCGTTCTGTTTCCAGAAAAATGGCCTCGGCAACTTCCGGATCAACTTTTGCTAAACTCGACATTTAGAGCCCGACCTCCTGTGTTCCATTATTTTTCCGGCAGAGTATTTGTTCCCATTTTCGAATCTTATCGAGACGCACCTGATGCCGTTCCCCCTCAAATGCCGTTTCGAGCCAAACACGGAGGATGGCCAACGCTTTTTTCTCGTCCGTGCATCGGCCAGCCAGCACCAGAATATTCGTATCGTTGTGCTTACGGCTCAGGATGGCCAACTCCTCATCGAAAGCAAGAACTGCTCGTATTCCTGGAAATTTATTAGCTATGATGCTCATCCCGACTCCGGAGCCGCAGATAAGGAGCCCCCGGCTGAACTCGCCGGTAGAAACACGACTGGCCACCTGGGCTCCCAAATCGGGATAATCTACCGGGGAATGGTCACAAGTGCCTACATCGGCAACCACCCAGCCAACGTTAATCAAAAAAGATTTAACCGCTTCCTTGAGATCAAATCCCGCATGGTCGGCGCCTATTATAAAATTCGTCATGCCTCTCCTGTAAATTTCTTAAAAACCAGCGCGGCATTCACCCCGCCAAAACCTGAGGTGTTGGACAAAGCCACCTTAACCGTTTTAGCCCTTGCCGTATGGGGTACATAGTCCAGATCGCAATCCGGGTCGGGATTATCCAAGTTGATGGTAGGAGGTAGCGTGGCCTCCCATATGGCCTTGACGGAAATGATCGCCTCTACCCCTCCGGCTGCTCCCATCATATGGCCCGTCATGGACTTGGTCGAGCTGACGGCCAGCGCTCTACTATGCTCCCGAAAAACAGTTTTTATCGCCTCTGTTTCGTAACGGTCATTCAGGGGTGTTGAGGTGCCGTGAGCATTTATGTAATCGACCTCGGAAGGCGCCATGGCCGCATCTGCCAACGCCAATTGCATGCATCGGACGGCGCCTGCATGGCCAGGGGGAGGAGCCGCCAGATGATAGGCATCGCTTGTTAGCCCATAGCCAACAATCTCTGCATAAATGCGAGCTCCCCTTTGCTGGGCGGCATCGAGTCCCTCAAGCACCAGAAGACCGCATCCCTCGCCGATAACGAAGCCATCTCGACGGCGGTCAAAAGGCCGACTGGCTTTTTCAGGGTGTTCATTGTTAGTAGAAAGGGCACGCATTGCATTAAAGCCGGCCACAGCCATGGGAGTAACTGCGGCATCAGCTCCCCCTGCAATCATGATATCGGCGTGGCCTTCTGCAATGGTGCGAAAGGCGTCGCCGATTGCGCAAGAGCCGCTGGCGCAGGCCGTGGCGCTGCAATTAATCGGCCCCTTAAAGCCAAGCTTGATCGACACATTACCGGCAGCCAGATTGGCCAAAACCGCCGGGATCATGAAGGGAGAGATCTTGCCGGGTCCCGCCTGGAGGAGCTTTTCCTTTTCCTTTTCCAGTGTGCCCAGACCACCGATTGCCGAACCTATGTAAACCCCCGCCCGCATGGCGCTTAACTCGGTGATCATCAGGAAAGCATCCGCAATCGCCATCTCAGCGGAAGCCAGGGCAAAAATGATAAAATCGTCCAGCCTGCGAACCTCCTTTTTTGTAAGAAAGCAGAGCGGATCAAAATTTTTTACTTCACCGGCAATCTGAGTAGTAAACGTCCGGGCGTCGAATTTTGTGATCCTGTCGATTCCTGAGCTGCCCGCGCAGATCCGATTCCATGTATCCGCAACTGTGTTGCCCAGCGGCGTGACGGCGCCAAGGCCCGTTATGACAACCCTGCGATGCAACTCCTAGACTAGCCCCCTATCATTTATTGTTACGCCGCAACAGTCCTTTTTATGAAATCGATCACATTCTTAATAGTTCTGATATTTTGCAGCTCTTCGTCGGAGATGGAAACCCCAAATCGCTCTTCCATCTTCATGATAAGTTCCATCAAGTCCAAAGAATCTGCCCCCAGGTCATTTATAAAAGAGGCGGCAGGTATGCATTGCTCACGGGTTACATCCAGTTGTTCAACAATGACGGCTACGATTTCTTCTTCGATATTCATATTCCCTCTTTTCAACGCCAATTCTGCTTAGTGGTAAACTCTTCTTCACATATACAGCCCGCCATTGATGCGTATTACTTGACCGGTGATATAATCAGCCTGGGGAGAGGCGAGGAAAAAAACGGCTCCCGCTACATCTTCCGGCTTCCCTTCTCTCCTGAGGGGTATCTGTGCCCGGAGCTTTTCTTTATCACTTTTTGTCAGCAAGGAGGTCATGTCAGTTGCTATTAGTCCCGGCGATACCGCATTAACGCAAATATTTTTGGCGCCCAACTCCCGGGCCAGAGACTTAGTCAGGCCCAGGATGCCGGCTTTAGAAGCCGCGTAGGCTGTCTGCCCTGCGTTCCCAGCTTCGGCAACGACAGAAGTGACATTGATAATGCGTCCCCCTCTCTGCCTGATCATCGGCCGACTGACAGCCTGGCAGCAATTAAAGGCGCCATTGAGATTTATATCGATCAGTCGCGCCCAATCGGCTGCCCGCGTGCGCATGATCAAACCGTTGATGGTCACACCTGCATTATTTACCAAAATATCCAAGTGTCCCCGGTCCTTGAGGATCGTTTCTACCGCTTCCCGGACAGCGCTACGATCCGTGACATCGAAAGGGCAAAGCGCACCGTCACCGCCGCCGTTCTTGACTATTCGAAGAGTTTGCTCGGCGGCGTCCTTGTCCTGGCGATAATTCACATACACGTAAACTCCAGCCTTAGCAAACTGCAAAGCCACAGCTCGACCTATGCCCCGCGAACCACCGGTAATTAAAGCTACTTTACCCTCCATTGGATATTCCGATGCCAGCAAACGTTTTGCGTCCCCCCAACACCAAACAATTTATTGCCAAGCGGCCTACGCACGGCAAAATCTTCCTGGCAGCTTGCCTGACGTTCCGCGATTATATCAGGAGGTCTTCTTCAATGATAGAACTTCCCGCCCCTTGTAAGTACCGCAATTTGAACAGGCATGGTGGGATAGCTTCGCTTGCCCGCACTGAGGACAGGCATTGACCTCCGTCGGTGTCAAAAAATCGTGCGCACGTCTCATATTGCGCCTTGTTCGGGAATGTCGTTTTACGGGATTTGGCATCTTTCAATCCTCTCTAATCTAGCATTAAGATATTTTAATTTTTCTTAGCACGGCCAAGCGTGGATCCACAGTATCGGTAGAACAGCCGCAATTGGCAAGATTCAAATTCTCTCCGCATCGCGGGCAAAGGCCGCGGCACGCTTCCCGGCACAATACCTTCATGGGAATCTGCAAAATAACCTGTTCCACTATCAATGGACCCAGATCGATGATTTCTCCCGTATAGTACGTTGTGTCCAGGTCCTCGGCCCGCAGTTCATTTTCTTCTTTTCCAACATCCGTTTCAGGCAGCAAGGCATTGCTGAAGCGCTCATCAATGGTGACCTGCGCTGTTTCCAGGCAACGACTGCACACTGTCTCCACGACAGTTTGAAAGGCGCCGGTAAAAAGAACAACCCGTCGCTCTCTCCTTATTTCCCCTGTGACATTCACCGCTTGCAGCGTAAAAGCAGGCTCTTCCTGGTTAACAGCAAGGTCAGCAAAGGCATCACCGGCAATGTAAAACCGAACATTTAACCCCGCTTCGGGGATGGTTGTAATGTTAATTTTCAAAGCCCAACCACATAGATACTCATCGGCTCATCAAGTGGACTCCGCCTGTTATCCATTACAAGTAAATGGCGTACTAGATTATAAATTATTCCCCTTGTCAAGGACAAATTCCATTTTGTCGGCAATAAATATTTGACAATGCTAAAATTATGTTTATACTCGGCACTAAAGGATTCACTATAAAAATATTATGTTCAGGGGTATTCACCCTTGATGGTAAAGGAGTAGCATGTTGAAAGAAAATAAAAACAGAAAAACATTTATGATGTTCCTATTGGCCTTTCTGGTAGCCTTTTTCCTCGTTTCTCTGGTGGAAGTACTGAGGTCAGCTTTTTCACCTGTAATGCCTGATATGCAGTTGGCTGCTGCTGTGGCGCCGGGAGAAGTAGCGAGGACGCCTATCTCCTTTGCCGACCTGGTAGAAAAATTGAAGCCTTGTGTTGTAAATATCAGTACGACAAAAAGCGTGCGCGCGGGCGGTATGTTGAGGTCTCCCTTTGGAGGGGGGGAACCCTTTGAGCGGTATTTTGGTGGCGACGACTTTTTTAACCGTTTTTTTGGGGAAGTGCCGCAACGGGAATTCAAGCAGAAGAGCTTGGGATCGGGATTTATCATCAGTCATGACGGCTATATTTTTACCAATAATCACGTTGTGGAACAGGCTGACAAAATTCTTGTAAAGTTGTCCGATGGGGAAAAAGAGTATGAGGCTAAAGTTATTGGCAAGGATGCTAAAACGGATATCGCCTTAATTAAAATAAAGCCCGATAAAAGTTTGCCCGTTGCTGAGATCGGCGATTCGGATCGATTGCGGGTAGGCGAATGGGTAATGGCGATTGGCAATCCTTTTGGGCTTGAGCAAACGGTTACGGCGGGTATTGTTAGCGCAAAAGGCCGTGTAATCGGCGCCGGCCCCTATGACAATTTCATTCAAACAGATGCGTCAATCAATCCCGGCAACAGCGGCGGCCCCCTTTTCGGCATGGATGGCAGGGTTGTCGGGATCAACACGGCCATTGTTGCCCAAGGGCAAGGCATTGGCTTCGCCATTCCCATCAATATGGCCAACCGCATACTCCCTGACCTGAAGAGCAAGGGGGAGGTCTCCAGAGGCTGGCTAGGCGTTTCTATTCAGGATGTAACGGAGGATATTGCAAAAACGATAAAGCTCAAGGAACCGGTAGGTGCTTTGATTGCGGAGGTGTTTGAAGGCGATCCGGCCGACAAGGCAGGCTTAAAAGCAGGTGATGTGATTATTGAAGTTAACGATAAACCGGTCAAAAACTCTCATGAACTGCTGATAATGGTGGCGGGATTCAGCGTAGGGGAAAAGATCACCATGAAGGTAATCCACGAAGGCCAGGAAAAGCGTTTAACTGTAGTCATCTCAGAGCGAAAAGAAAAGGTGGATCGGCCTGCAGGCAACGAATACTATGGCATGGCTGTGCAGCCCATCACACCCGAGATTGCCAAGCACCTTGGCGTATCGGAAAGGTCGGGAGTAATTATCGCTGGGGTGCAGGAAGGAAGTCCTGCCGACGAAGCTGGTATCCGCCCGCAAGACATAATATTGCAGATTAACCGGATGAAAATTAATTCACTGAAGGATTACGAACGGGAAATTAAAAAAGCGGGCGACAAGGAGGGCGTACTTCTGCTGATAAAGAGAGGTAGAATCACAACATTTGTCCCCCTGCGCCCCTGATCTAGCAACCTGATGTACGGGAGAAAACAGAACCCCGCCGCCCTCGGTGTTTCACGTGAAACAATAAGGGCGGGGGGGGGTTGTGGATTTACTTGCGCAAATCATATTTAATCATTTTAAGCTGCAACCCCTTCCTGCTCATTCCGAGTTGGATTGCAGCCTTGGTGACATTCCCCCCACATTCATCCAGTACCGTTGCAATCGCCCGTTTCTCTATCTCTTCCTGTTGATCTTTTACCCTCTCTCTCGTGGGACGCAGGCCGCTTTCCCTCAATACGGGATATGCAGAAAGAAAAGGGGTTTTTATGGCTTCTGGCAAATAATCCATGGTTAGTAACTCCGTTTTGCAAAGTAACACCATAGCTTCCAATGCATTCTCCAATTCCCTGACGTTGCCCGGCCAAGGGTAAGCAACAAGCTTGTCCTGGGCGGAAGAGGCAATGCCTTTAACGGCTTTGCCCAATTTCTTGTTGAACTTCTGCAGAAAAAAATCGGCCAGCGGTAACACGTCATCCTTACGGTCCCTTAGGGGGGGCACATGAATGGGAAAAACATTCAATCGATAAAAAAGGTCCTCGCGAAACTTCCCTTCTCTGACATCCTGCGCAAGATTACGATTAGTAGCCGTTATCAGGCGAACATCAATTTTGATGGTTCGCAGCCCCCCGACTCGTTCAAATTCCTGCTCCTGGAGCACCCGTAGCAATTTCACCTGCATATCCTTTGGTAGTTCACCTACTTCGTCCAGAAACAGTGTGCCCCGGTGGGCTAACTCAAATTTGCCGGGCTTAGTAACAACAGCTCCGGTAAATGCGCCCCTTTCATAGCCGAATAGCTCGCTCTCCATCAGGTTTTCTGAAATCGCCGCACAATTAATCTTAATAAAAGTGCTGCGAGCCCGGAGGCTATGGCGGTGAATTGCACCGGCAATCAATTCCTTGCCGGTGCCGGTTTCTCCCGTAATAAATATCGTCGTCGCAGCCGGTGCAACTTGTCGGATAGTATCGGATATAGACTGCATGCTTGCGCTTCGCCACAGAAGGCTGTTTCGCTCTACTTCCTCATGGCTGATAAAAGGCTCCCTCATACTTAAATTATTGGCCTTGGTTGCCTTACGAATGACGTCCATCAGCTCATCTTGCTCGAAGGGCTTGGTAATATAATCAAAGGCGCCCTTCTTTAAGGCATCTACCGCCGTTGCTATGGTACCGTAGGCTGTAATCATAATAACGGGAATATTTGGATAGTCACGCTCTACATGAGATAGCAGGGACATACCGTCCAAGTGGGGCATTTTAAGATCGGTAATAATGGCGGCATAGCTTCCTTCTTGCAGCATTTTCAGCGCCTGGCGACCGTCTGAGGCCAGGGCCACCTCATAGCCCTCCTTTTTAATCATGGCGTTCAAAACCAGGCGCATATTCAATTCATCATCAACTACCAATACCTTCTCCATAAATCCCTTCAATCTGTAAGTCGGTCTGCGGGGCCAAAGCAATTTGAAAGCCAGAAGACTATCACGCGACCTTGGGCATCCTATTGAGTCGGATAGAAAAAAAAGTGCCCTGTCCTTGTTGAGATTTGACAGACATGTAACCACCGTGATTCCGAATGATCCTCTGGCAAACGGCAAGTCCCAATCCCACGCCCCTTTCCTTGGTCGTAAAAAAAGGTTTAAATATGTTTTTGAGGTCCTCTCTTTTTATCCCGTGTCCCGTGTCTTTTATGTAGATGTTGATGGCCTCCATAGTTTCTTCGGACGCTTTCTCGGTGGTAATTGCCAGCTGGCCACCATCCTGCATGGAATCTATGGCATTAAAAGCGATATTAAGAATAACCTGGATGATTTGCGCTTCGTCAACTGCAACATTAGGCAGATGCGGATGCAAGTCCGTGACGATTGATATATGCTTGGATCTATTGTTTGCCTTGATCAAGGAAACCGCCCGGCCGATAATGTCATTTATGTTTTTATCTTTCAATACTAAAGTATGAGGCTTCGCATAGTCAAGAAATTGCGAGACCACCCCATTTAACCGGTCAACCTCCTCAATAATAACTTCGAGGAGGCGCCGGTTTTCCCCTTCCCCAATGTCGGATCTCAGATACTGGGCCGCGCCCTTGATGGAACCGAGAGGATTTCTTATCTCGTGAGCAAAGACCGGCGCCATTTCTTCCAGAAGTAATGTCCGCTCCTTTTCCCATTTAGCATCCAGCAGATAAAGAGATGTAAATACATCCTTGCTCGACGGATAGACAACGCTGAATATCTTCTCGATGAGTATCTTGAAGGGAGAGATGGAAATGACAATAGTAAAGCAGGCCAGTAATACATGTGTAAATGGGACCTTAACCGCATTTCCAAATAAAAAAATTACCAGGTAGAATAATACCAGGGCGAAAGCAGTAACTACCGAAATAAGTAGCGCTTTGGCCATAAGCTCGTGCAATTCAGTTAAATGAGGATAGGCTATGATCAATAGGGTGAAATAAAGCAAGGCGGCTACCACCAAATTGGAGAGTGGCGGAAAGTTGAATCCCAGATAATAAAATAAATCCAGGGAACTAAGCAGCGCCGCTATCGGAATGGCGATGGCACAATATTTCATGCGCCTGTTTCCTATGGGATCTGTCCCGTTTTTTATGTAAGCGAGCAATGACAGATAACCAAGCAGCAGAACGTATGACACGTACAGCGCAAGAAATGGTTGCAGGTAGGAGGAGTACTTTGGCGGCGCGAAAAACAACAGGCCGATGGCAGTGCCAAATAGAAAAGTAGCCAAGGCGTCGTCCTTGGAAAAAAAAGTCCGCTCATTAAGAAACCGGCGTAAAAACCCTATAAGGAGGGGGGGAATTGATATCAAGCCGCCGTACTCAATTACCCGAAGATATTCCGAGCCAAGAAGGCCGCGTAAAAAAGAGCCAATTTTGAAGACAAATATTGCGAGGCATAAGTTAGCGAAAGAAAGTTGAACCGGATCGGTCTTTTTATAAAGGATTAGGGAAACTGCAATAATCAAGCTTACAGCAGCCAGGATGAATGTTTCCATGCAATCCTCCTTCACCGACGCGGCCGAAGATAGTTTACCAAGAGCCTAACGAACTGGAATTTCCGCGCTGTTCAAGCCTATATTCAATAGCTTGCGAAGTCAAGGAAGTCATGGGCCCTTGATCCACCACCCAAAAAGATAGAAAACCCTCGTTGGCCCTGTAATAACAGGATGATAGGATACTTTTGCAAGAAAGAATTTATCATCAACGAGGTGCAGGGATTATGTCACAAGGAGTATTACCTTTCAAGTATGAAGAAGCGAAAAAAGAGAGCGGTATGACGGCGTTGGCTGGGCTACCGATTTATTTGGACTTAGCCGCGGTGATTGGGATAGGAGAAAGCATCGAGAAACATCTGCACATAAAACAGCCGGGCTGGACAGACAAGCAGACGATAGTATCGCTCTCCTGTTGAATCTTTGTGGGTGGCGCGAATACGGGCACTTTGTCGCGGATATTGTAAGCACCGATCACATCGCCTGGGTAAATAATCAGAACCATTCAGCATCGTTCAAGATGTACAGCATCCCGGACATAAAGAACATTGTAGAACAGAAGGATGGAATTATGTATGATTATTTGTTCAAACAATCAAACGCTAACCCACTACCAAAATAAGCCTTGACTTTACAAACTACGGCACCTTATATAGTGCCTATGAGTCAGTTTGAACGATCTTCCTTTTAAGAAGAGTAACCATAATTATTGAAAGGTTTTTCTCTGCAACTGAAAGGAGATACACCATGCCAACCATATTTGATGTCGCAAAATACATTCTAGAAAAAAATGGTACAATGACAGCGATGAAGCTGCAAAAGCTTGCGTATTATGCGAAAGCTTGGGGATTGGTTTGGGACGAAGAAGAAATATTTACAGAGGACTTCCAGGCTTGGGCAAACGGTGCCGTAGCGCCAGCCCTTTATGAGAAACACAAGGGCTTGTTTAAAGTATATTCTGGTTTGTTCGAGGAGGCTAATTCTGGTACGTTATCTCCTCCGCAGAAAGAAACAATCGACAAGGTTTTGGATTTCTATGGGAAATATACAGCTCAACAATTAAGCGACATAAACCATCAAGAAGACCCCTGGATTGATGCCAGAGGTACAATTCACCCGACAGCCCGCTCTGCGTCGGTCATTACTCCGGCGGCTATGGCTGAATATTATTCTGGAATATGGAATGACAGGGAAGCTAAATAAGCAGGAATCCCGTCTTCAAAGAAAAACAGATAAACTGGCAAAAAATAAGGGGAAAAATGCTCGCCTCAGCACGAGTATAGAGATCCAGCCTAAATATATAAGATCGACCGCCACCCCATCCTTAGAAAAAATCCCCCGTTCCAATCCGCCAGACAATTACAAAACTTATTACTTCGCATGGTGTGACACAAAAGCAGACACTATTGGGCGTTGGAAATGGGCGGAAGATCGTCAATGGAGTGATGATGAGTACGCTACCATAATAAAGCGACATTTGGATTCACATAATAGTAGTTGTTGGAATGACGTTGAAACTATGACGTATAACGGGGGCCAAGGTGTACGTAAATTGCGGAATAAAATCAACCCATAGACTCGTTATGCGGTATTGCTCAAAAACGGTGGTTGGAATTGGATGATCTATCTCAATTTGATGAGTTATTTAGGTTTCGTTTGGGAACCGATAGGAGAATTTGGGGCATTAGAATCTACCATCATTTTTTTATGGTTTGGTATGAGCGTCACCACAAAATCTGTCCTATAAAGGATTGAGTGCCATGGGCGGATGATATTAGCCCCTGTGTCTCAAGCAGAGTGCGGGGTTTTTTGTTACCATCTCAATCATTTTCACAAAATAAAAAAGGCAGGTCATTGATGGCAAGAAAAAAGAAAACCGAAACGGAACGGCTGATTGAGTCATACGAGCACACTGACAAGCAACGAATGAATAACCCGCCCGTCGGGCTGGTGACGCCAGGGACTGACCCGGAAACGGGAGCAAAGAAAACTTACGATTACGACCCACACCTGGACCCACAGCTACAATGGGCGGGTAAGGCTGAGCACACGTCTTTTGAGGTGCCCACTGTTTCACTCCACGTCCACGAACGCATTGACCCGCGTACTATCATTGAGGCCGTGCGCCGTGCCCCTGAATCTGCCAAACCGGTGCAAGTGGCACTCTTTCAGACCCAGGAAGAAAATCCGCCCCTGCGTGAAGCGGTGGAATTTTATAAGCACGCCCACGGCTGGAGCAACCGCTTCATCGCCGGGGACAGCCTGCTGGTGATGAACTCCTTGCTGGAAAAGGAAGGCATGGCGGGCACCGTCCAGATGAGTTTTATTGATCCGCCCTATGGCATTAAATACGGCTCCAACTTTCAGCCCTTTGTCAATAAACGCGAAGTCAAGGACGGCAAGGACGAGGATTTGACCTCAGAGCCGGAGCAGATACGCGCCTTCCGTGACACCTGGGAACTGGGTATCCATTCCTACCTTGCCTACCTACGCGACCGTCTGCTGTTGGACCGCGAACTCCTCACCGAATCGGGCAGCGTCTTTGTGCAGATCAGCGACGAGAACGTGCACCACGTCCGTGAGTTGATGGATGAGGTATTCGGGGCGGAGAATTTCTGTGCGGAAATCATTTTCCGTAAAACTGGTGGCCAAAGCTCAAATTTCGTCCCTCGGGTTAACGATTTTGTACTTCTTTATGCCAAAAATAAATTAAAGTTAAAGTTTCGAGGGTTGTTTCGAGACAAAATTGGAGTCGATAATCGACCCTCAATCTACCGCTGGATAGAATCACCAGATAGTAAGATTCGTCGCAAAATGACCGCTGACGAACTGAACGGCATAACCGGCATCGAAACAGGTTGGAAAATCTTTGCTCCCGACACATTGAGCTCTGAAGGAGCAACCGCGAGTGGCGCATTTGAGTTTGAGTTTGAGAGCAAGATTTATCGACCTGGTCCGAATCAACACTGGAAAACAACGCTTGAAGGAATGGCCGAGTTAAAACGACGCAATAGATTGATAGCAGTGAGCACCTCACTATACTATGTCAGGTATATAGATGATTTTCCAGTGATCCACTTTGATAATGTATGGACTGACACCAGTGCTGGCGGCTATTCGGATGACAAAGTTTATGTAGTGCAAACGAATCGAAAAGTTATCCAACGCTGCCTTCTCATGACCACCGATCCCGGTGACCTGGTTATGGACATCACTTGTGGATCGGGTACCACATCCCTTGTTTCCGAGCAATGGGGACGTAGATGGATCACCTGTGACACCTCGCGTGTGGCGCTTACTCTGGCAAAACAACGACTGATGACCGCCGTCTTTGACTACTACGAGCTGGCTCATCCGCGGGAGGGTGTTGGCAGCGGCTTTGTCTACAAAACTGTGCCGCACATCACCCTCAAATCACTCGCCAACAACGAACCACCAGACACAGAAACGCTCTATGATCAGCCACTGGTGGACCGCAAGCGGCATCGCGTCAGCGGCCCTTTCACTGTAGAGGCGGTTCCCGCACCGGCCGTCAAGTCTGTGGAAGACATCCTGGAAGGCCAGGCACAACCTGCCGACGCATCCATCGCCCGTTCCGGTGAAACCCTACGTCAGAGCGAATGGCGGGATGAACTGTTGCGCGCCGGCATCCGGGGCAAAGCGGGACAGCACATCCGCTTTGCTCGTATAGAACCGCTGCCCGGCTGCCGCTGGC
>JBAQLR010000202.1:0-12295 GCA_049302035.1 Syntrophales bacterium | reverse complement strand
TCGGCGGGATGGGATTTTTCCCGCACCCTCGCCAGTTCCCGCCAGAGTCCATCCCGACAGCCGCCGGCTTGGGCCTCTTGCCATGCCGTTTCCACATCCTTTTCCCATAGGAATATCTCCACCAGCCGCGAATGGTCGGGCTTCTCATGCCAGTAAGGCCGTTTGGGCGCCTTCTTCTCCCTCTCGATCCCCTGGCGGAGCCAGGCAAGTGCGTCTCCGCGCGCCATCTCCTCACGCTTCACTTCCTTTGCGTATCCGATATATTTCTTGTAGCATTCCAGCACCGGGTGCTCGCAGAATTGAATCCGATACAGGCTATAGGCTTCATCGTGTCTTTTGCGGCGGTGGTACTCTCCGGCCAGAAAGTCCCGCAGGTCGTTGTCGGGACGCTCTTTAAAGGCGAGAAGGCCCTTTTCCGCCCACGCCAACGCCTCATCGTAGCGTTTGGCATCCTTTAGAATCCGGGCAATATCGATAAACCTGCGGGGAGAAGAGAGGTCGCGCTTCTTGATGGCAATGAGCCCGTCGATATCGCCGTCCGCCTTGGCCAGAGATTCCATGATATGGGTTATGGCATAACGCCTGCTGAAATCGCCGCTATCGTCCCCCTTTATCCTTGTCGGCACTTTCGCCCATTCAGCCTCGGCGAGGCGTCGGTACTCTGCCAGGCCTTCCTTGCCCAACACCGACTGATAAGTCTCCGCCGCCCCGGAGAAGATGTCGAGATCGCTGCCGGATATTTCAAAATCGAAGAGGCGCTTGGCCAGTGCCACTGGCGGGGGCTTGGCCTCCCTGCATGCAGCTAAGTGGAGTTCCTGGAGCCGCTCGCCGATATAGCTGAAATCGCCGTCAGAATCGTCCACCTCGCCAATAGCCTGGGACGCCTGTTCCAAGGCGTATTCGCAGAGTATAATCGTTTCTTCTGCGAAGCCCGCCGCGAACAACCGGTCGATCTTGGCGATCTCCTCATCCACCCCGGCCGCGTAATCCCCCATGCCGTAATAATCCACGAAGCCGCCGGGATGAAAGGCGTTCCGGATACCCGCACGATAGGCAGTAATGTCGATGCCACGGGCGTTCTCGCCCGCAATTTTGAGCAGTAACGTCTCCCGCAGGCGGCCATCCTCTTGCACCTGCTCCATGAGCATATCCAGGAGGACGCCGTGGTCTTGATCTGCGAGCCACTTGCGAATATCCTTCAGCGTCGGAACTTTTCCTTTGTTTGACTTCTTTGTGGAAAGGATTTTATCAGAGGCCGTAGTGGCTGTCATGTCAATCCAGGCGAGGCCTAACGCCACGCAGTGTTTACAAAAATCTCCATCGCGCCCCACAGGACAGGTGCATCTGTGGTCGAGGCAAAACATTCCCTGTTCGCCGGACACGGCGGTAAGCCGCACTTCATACAGGTAAGAGCCGCGGACCTTGGCGGAGATCACGCCGTTCTTTTCGGTAAGCGGTCCGACACAACCGCTTTCAAAATATTTCTCGCCCCGGCCGAATGCCTGGCCGCCGACAAGGGTGCGAAGACTTTGCGGGGTGATAATTTCTCGAAATGCGCTCATTTGCAATCCTTTCATGATAGAAAATCGTAGAGATTTAAGCTTGATTTACAGATACTGAAAATGATAGGGCGTGTCAACGGGAATCGCTTTAGAGAAATGCAGTAATTCTCCAAATACCGCCCCTGACAAACTCGCCTCAATAATTGAGGAATTGCTAAAATGCTTGCAGTAGATTTGCAGTAGTTGGCCTCCAAAAAGGGGTATTTTATGGTACTTTTCGGGATATACCGGGACAGGCTAAAAGATACTCAAGATTATGATATTTCTTAGTTTTTTAATAATGTCGCTGTCTTGCCAATTCTGATTGTTCTGATTCCTAACCCGTGTGCCGCGTGTTCGACTCACGCCGGGGGCACCAATAAAAACAGGGAGAATGGTATCAGGTCTTGGCATATGACAATCATCAGGAGGCAGGCGTCGAGGGCAAAGTCACGGGGCAAGACCTGATACCAATTTCCCACTGATGATGAGGACAACAGTGAAAAAAGCAATTATCCTCTATTGGTCCCTCAGCGGTAACACGGAGCGGGTAGCTTCGAGCATCCAAAAAGGTCTGGATGAGGGAGGATTCGAGACACTGCTGAAGAAATTGGACGAGGCGGACAGCATTAATTTCTTCGATTACGATCTCATCTGTTTTGGCGTCCCTTCCCATAACTGGCATCCTCCCAAGCCGGCGGACGACTATCTTAAGGCAAAATTATCGCGCTACAAAAAGGAAAACCGTATTCTGATCAATACCCCCAAAATACAAGGGAAGAATGCCCTCATTTTTTGCACATATTCGGGACCCCATACGGGCATAAGGGAAGCAGTGCCCGTCGGAAAGTACGTTGGTCAGTTTTTTGAGCATTTGGGCTTTCAGGTGGTTGATGAATGGTATGTCCTCAGCGAGCTTCACGGATCAGAGGAGAACAATACCCTGGGCCGCATGGGTAATATTAAGGGGCTACCTAGCGAACATGACCTTGAAATGATACAGAGTCGGGCGCGGATTCTCGCCTCCCGTTTGACAGAATAGCCATCTGCTCCTGATCATGGTTATTTCCGATTTTAAGTTACCCGGTAATAAATATAGTCGGTTTCACATTTCTGAGGGTTGGAAATACGGTTGGAATTTAATTTCTAAGAAAAGAAAAAGGGGCCAGATTTTCATCTAACCCCCTAATTTTATTGGTAGCGGGGAGAGGATTCGAACCTCTGACCTTTGGGTTATGAGCCCAACGAGCTACCGGACTGCTCCACCCCGCGTCATCGTTTAATTTGTCCCTGCGTCTATAGATAGTAGATGTACATTTGTCAAGGAGTTTTTGGGAGAGCATCGTTATTGCCCAACAACGCCGCTGTAGATAAGGGCCGTCCTCTCCGCAAGCCTGAAGCCACGGTTTTTGATCTATCCATTTTTTTTTATTGTGGTATATTCGCCGCCTGTGTCTGACGTGTGGTGGGAAAAAGTCGGATGAGATTGGCTATTGCAAGGTGGGCAAAACTATGAATCTGGCAAGAAAAAATATTCTTCATTTATCGTTGGCGATCATGCTGCTTTTCCTGTCTGTGCCCTGCGTGTTTGCAGCGGCGGAACCTATTATAAAAGGGGAGACGCTCGGCCTCAGCAAGCTGGTGGATATAGCTCTAAAAAAACATCCCCAGATCATCGCTGCTCAAAACACGGTGGATGTTGCGAAAAGCAGAGTTGGGCAGGCTAAATCCGGATATTATCCGCAACTGAACTTGTCTGCCGGCATGAGCCGTAACGCCTCCCCGCTCCTGTCTGATCAATTCAATCAATATCAGAGTACTTTATCATTACAGCAAAACATCTACGATTTTAACAGGGTAGGAACAAAAGTGGATATACAAAGCCTCGATCTGGGAGCGGCGGGCGCCAATCTGGAGAATGTCATCAATAATGTCGTCCTGGGGGTGAAGTATGCATATTATGAGCGTTTACGTGCCAAGCATATCAGAGAGATCAGCGCCGATACGGTAAAACAATTCGAGGAGCAATTAGACAGGGCAAAAGGCTTTTATGAAGTGGGTGTCAGGCCGATCTTTGATGTGACCACAGCGGAGGTTAATTTAAGTAACGCCATGGTTAATCTCGTAAAAGCTCAAAACTTGTTGGCCATTGCCATCGTAAACCTTAACAACGCTATCGGTATGTCGGCGGCGCCCTTCTACGAACTGGATGACGATACCACTTATCAGAAAGGCAGCATTGGCTTGGATGAATTGCTTCAGAAGGCTTTTCTCAATCGCCCCGATTTGCAATCCCTGGTGCGACAAACAGAAGCATCACAAAAAGCGGTGGCGTTGGTTCAGAAAGATTTTCTGCCCTCGGTCATGGGTAATGCCAGCTACGGTTGGTCGGGCCAGGACATGCCTCTGGATAAAGGCTGGAGCGTGGGTGTCAACCTTAATCTCAATCTCTTCAGCGGATTTTTAACAAAGAACCAGGTTTCCGAAGCTTTAGCCGCCCTCGAGGTCGCGCGGGCGGCGGAAGAATCGTTAAGGCAGATAGTCAGGTTGGATTTGGAACAGGCCCTTGCCAACCTGCGGGCGGCGGAAGAAAGTATCGTGACTGCGGAAGTCACGGTGCGCCAGGCAACGGAGAACCTTGATCTGGCCCGGGGGCGCTATGCCGCCGGAGTCGGAACGCCCCTCGAACTGACGGATGCCGTAGTCGCCTTGGGCAATGCCCGGCTTGTCCTTTCGGGGACGATGTATGACCGGAAAGAATCCGAGGCGAGTCTCCAAAGAGCTGTGGGGGGAAAGTGATAGTAATGGAGAGAAGTCTCGGTTGCCGCCTACCCGGCGCCTTGTTGTGTGCGTTTTCCATAATGATGTCGGTGTTATTGTTTGTATCCTGTTCGCAGGGAAAAGAAGATCGGCCGCCGCCGAAACCGCCGGCGCCCGTTACCGTAGCCTATGCATCCGAAAGAAATGTTCCCGTGCAATTGACAGCCATTGGCAATGTTGAGGCAATTGAGACGATACAGATTAAATCCCAGTTAGTCGGGGTGTTGCATAAAGTGCACTTCCGGGAAGGCCGGGACGTCGCAAAGGGGGCGCTTCTTTTTACCATTGACCCGAGGCCTTATGAAGCCCAGGTGAAGCAGGCGGAGGCTAATCTCGCCAGGGACAAGGCCCAATTGGCCTATGCCGTGGAACAAGCCGGTCGCTACGGTGAATTGTTTAAGAAAGGTTATGTCGCCAAGGAACAGGAGGAACAATATCGGACTAACGCGGCGACACTTGAGGCTGTCGGCAATGCCGATAAAGCAGCGCTGGACAATGCGCGCCTCCAGTTGCAGTATTGTTACATTTACGCGCCGCTGGCCGGACGGACGGGCAACCTCAATGTTAATGAGGGCAACCTTATAAAGGCCAATGCGGATACGGCCATGATCGTGATCAACCAGCTCCGCCCTATTTACGTAACCTTTTCCCTGCCGGAACAGAACTTGGAAGAGGTGAAGAAATATCTGGACCAGGGAAAGATCGCGGTCGAGGCTTCTATATCCAAAGATGACCGGCTGCCGGAACGGGGCGTGCTCACCTTTGTGGACAACAACGTGGACTCCGCCACCGGCACGATTAAGCTCAAAGGGACATTTACGAATATGAACCATAAACTCTGGCCGGGACAGTTTGTAAGTGTGCTCCTGACGCTGACGACCCGGCCCCACGCCCTGCTCGTGCCGACAAGTGCTATTCAGACCGGGCAGAGCGGCCAGTTCGTATTCGTGGTCAAGAGTGACAATACCGTAGAGTTCCGGCCCGTGTTTGCAGGTCCGACGATCAATGAAGAGACGGTGATCGACAAAGGGCTCAACCCTGGTGAGACGGTGGTGACGGATGGGCAAATGCGACTCATCCCTGGGGCAAAGGTAGAGATCAGGAAATCGGCGCCGGAGGCAGGCAAGAAAGGACCGCCGCAGGCAGTCGGGGACATTGATACGGTAAAGGGCAAGCGTCCATGAATATCGCTGAACTCTTTATTCGCAAGCCGATCATGACTTCATTGGTCATGATCGCCATTTTTATCTTCGGTTTAGCCGCCTACCGGTTTCTCCCGGTTAACGATCTTCCGAATGTCGATTTTCCAACTATCCAGGTGACCGCAAGCCTGCCGGGCGCCAACCCGGATACCATGGCATCGGCGGTGGCAACTCCCCTGGAGCGCCAGTTTTCTACCATCGCCGGGGTCGATTCGATGAATTCCACCAGCGGTATCGGCACGACCCAAATCACTATCCAATTCAATCTCTCCAGGAACATCGATGCCGCCGCCCAGGATGTGCAGGCGGCCATCTCCCGCGCCTCCCGCCAGCTCCCGCAGAACATGCCGGCCCCGCCGTCCTTCAACAAGGTAAATCCGGCTGATCAGCCGGTCATCTACCTGGCCCTTAGCTCCCCAACCCTTCCCCTTTATACCGTCGATGACTACGCCCAGACCTTCATGGCCCAGCGGATCTCGATGATCGGCGGGGTGGCCCAGGTACAGGTGTTTGGGGCACAGAAGTTCGCCGTGCGTGTCCAGGTGGATCCCAAGGCGCTGGCCTCTCGCCGGATCGGGATCGACGAGGTGGGGAACGCCCTGGGCATGGGAAATGTAAACCTTCCAACCGGGCTCCTCAGCGGGCCAACCCAGGCATTCACCATCAAGGCCACGGGTCAGCTATATAACGCGGCGGCCTATCGTCCCCTCATCGTCGCCTACCGAAAAGGCTCCCCGGTGCGTCTCGACGCGATCGGACGCGTGATCGACAGCGTGGAGAACAATAAGACGGTGAACTGGTTCAACAAAACCAGCGCCGTCGTCCTTGCCGTGCAACGTCAGCCCGGCACCAACACGATAGCGGTGGTGGACAACGTGAAAAAGCTTCTGCCCGTCTTCCGCTCCCAGATGCCGTCCTCAGTCAGCCTGGATATCCTTTACGACCGCTCTGTCTCGATCCGCAAGTCGGTGGCGGACGTCAAGTTCACGCTTGTCCTCACGATCTGCCTCGTAGTCATGGTAATATTTCTCTTCCTTCGCAACATCTCGGCTACGGTGATCCCGAGCCTGGCGCTGCCTCTCTCCATTCTTGGCGCCTTCGCCGCCATGTACCTGATGGGGTTCTCCGTCAATAACATCACGCTGCTGGCCCTGACACTCTCCGTCGGCTTTGTGGTGGACGACGCAATCGTCATGCTCGAAAACATCGTTCGACACATGGAACAGGGAGAAGGCGCGATGGAGGCGGCGCTCAAGGGATCGCGGGAGATCGGTTTTACCATCATCTCGATGACTCTTTCCCTGGTTGCGGTCTTCATCCCGGTCCTCTTTATGGGAGGCATCCTGGGGCGGATACTGCATGAATTCGCGGTGACGATCAGCATGGCGATCCTGATTTCCGGCTTCGTCTCCCTCACCCTGACCCCCATGCTTTGCAGCCGGTTTCTGCGGCCGCCTGCCGCCGAGAGGCATGGCCGCTTCTACCTTGCCATGGAACGGCTCTTTGATGGCATGCGCAACTTTTATGCACGCTCTCTAACATTGGTGATACGCCACCGGCGCCTCACCGTGGCAGTTACAATAGTCCTGGCCCTGGCCACCGGCTGGCTCTTCGTCAGAATGCCCCTGGGTTTCCTTCCGACCGAGGATACCAGCCAGATTTTTGCCGTCACCGAGGCAGCACAGGGGATATCGTTTGATGAGATGGTACGTCACCAGAAACAGCTGGCGGATATTCTCGTGAAGGAACCGGACATCGATTCCTTCACGTCTTACATAGGCGCCAGCGGCATCAACATAGCGGGCAATACCGGACGCATGTTCATGCGACTGAAACCGCTTGGTGAACGGCAACTCTCCGCAGACCAGATCATCCAGGAACTCAGACCGAAGGTATCGCAGGTTCCCGGCATCATGATGTTCATGCAAAACCTGCCTTCGATCCGGATCGGCGGTCAGTTGACCAAGAGTCAATACCAGTTTACCCTGCAGAGTCCCGATACCGACGAGCTATACCGAAGCGCCGGAACCCTGGAGGCAAGGATGAAAACGCTTGCACAATTCCAGGATGTCACCAGCGACATGCAGATCAAATCACCCCAGGTGAATGTAGAGATCGATCGCGACAAGGCTGCCGCCCTCGGCCTTTCCGCCCGGCAAATAGAGGACGCCCTCTACTACGCGTACGGCTCGCGGCAGGTATCGACGATCTATGCGCCCAACAACCAGTATCAGGTGATCCTCGAACTCGCGCCGGAATATCAGATGGCCCCGGCGGCCCTTGCCATGCTTTATGTCCGCTCGGACAAGGGGAACCTCGTACCTCTTGATACCGTGGCAAAGCTGACAAAAAGCCTGGGGCCTTTGACCGTCAATCATCTGGGACAACTGCCGGCGGTAACGATCTCCTTCAATCTCAAGCCCGGCATCGCCCTCAGTGAGGCCGTTGCCCTGGTGGAAGAAATCGCCCGCGCTACCCTTACCCATTCCATTACCACCAGCTTCCAGGGCTCGGCACAGGCCTTCAAGTCTTCAGTTAAAGGGCTCTGGATCCTGCTCATCATGGCGATCATCGTCATTTATATCGTCCTTGGCATTCTCTATGAAAGCTATATCCACCCTCTCACGATTCTCTCCGGTCTGCCGTCGGCCGGTTTCGGCGCGCTCGTCACTCTGATGTTTTTCGGTTATGAACTCAATGTCTATGCCTTTGTGGGTGTGGTGATGCTGATAGGAATCGTGAAGAAAAACGCCATCATGATGATCGACTTCGCACTTGCGGCCGAGAGGAAAGAGGGTAAAAAGCCCCTGGAGGCGATCTATGAGGGCGCTCTGGTCCGTTTTCGCCCGATCATGATGACCACGATGGCCGCCCTGATGGGCACTCTGCCTATCGCCATCGGCATCGGCGCGGGCGCTGACGTCCGCAGACCGCTGGGTCTTGCCGTTGTGGGAGGCCTGGTATTTTCTCAAATTCTTACCCTATACATTACCCCGGTAGTTTATTATTATATGGACGCGCTCCAAAAAAGGGCGAAAAATGTGTTTAAATTTAGGGGAGCAACGTGAAAAAGATTATTATCGCTTCGGTCATCATTATTGTTATTGCGGTTGGCATCTTTATGATCGTGCGCAAAAATGACGATGGAACACAATACACGACACAAAAGGTAACCAGGGGCAATATCCAGGCGACGGTCACGGCGACGGGGACGTTGAATGCCGTAACCACAGTGCTGGTCGGCACGCAAGTATCTGGTACGATAAAGAATCTCTACGCGGATTATAATTCCTATGTCAAAAAAGGACAGTTGCTGGCTCAGATAGATCCGGCAAACTTCGAGGCGCAAGTGCAACAGGCCAAGGCTAACTTGGCGGTTGCCGCAGCCAATGTGGAAAAGGCGAAAGCCGCGGTGCTGGACACAAACAGAGCTCTGGCGAGAAACAAGCTCCTCGCCGGCCGCAACCTGATTGCCATAAGCGATCTCGACACCGCTGAAACGAACGAGCTTGCCGCCGTGGCACAGCAAAAAGCGGCGGAGGCGCAGGTTGAGCAGGCTCAGGCCGCGCTAAAAATAGCCATGACGAACTTGCAATATACGCGCATTGTTTCACCCGTGGACGGCATGGTCATATCCAGGAATGTGGATGTGGGGCAAACGGTCGCGGCCAGTTTTCAGACGCCGACCCTTTTTAACATTGCCCAGGATCTTGCCAAAATGCAGATCGATGTGAGCGTCGATGAAGCTGATATCGGCAGGATCAAGGGAGGGGAATCAGTAGAGTTTAGGGTGGATGCCTATCCCGATAAAACATTAAAGGGGCGGGTAGCGGCTATCAGGAATGCACCGATTACCGTCCAAAATGTTGTCACTTATGACGTGGTGGTTTTGGTGCAGAATCAGGAAAAGATTCTAAAGCCCGGCATGACGGCAAACGTCTCCATTATCACGTCCGTGCATGAAAATGTCTTGCAGGTGCCGAATTCCGCCTTCAGATTCCGGCCCGGCATTAAATATCCGACAGGGGTCGAAGCGCCGGAACGCAAAGGTCCTGTCATATGGGTGCTGGATAACGGAAAACCCCATAAGATAGTTGTTGGCACGGGCATCAGTGATGGTGATAATACGGAGGTTATTTCCCCGGCTCTGAAAGAAGAAGATGACGTAATCGTTGCCGCTATAGATAAGAAAAAACAGCAGGGAAGTCTGTTCGGCAGGAGAGTCCACTAGTATGCCCCTTATTGAAACATACGAACTCTCCCGGATATACGACTTGGGGGGCGGCAATGTTGTGCGCGCCCTCGAGCAGGCGTCGGTAAATATTGACCGTGGGGAATTTGTCGCCGTCATGGGACCCTCAGGATCGGGAAAGTCGACCTTCATGAACGTGCTTGGCTGCCTCGATCGTCAAACCGGCGGCATCTACCGGTTGGACAAGATAGATGTTAGAGATATGTCGCGGGATGAACTGGCGAAAATCAGGAATGAAAAACTGGGGTTCGTCTTTCAGGGTTTTAATCTTTTACCCCGGACATCGGCACTGGAGAATATTGAATTACCATTGCTTTACCAAAATATCCCCGATGGGGAAAGGAAAGAACGGGCGTTTGCGGCCCTGACGGCCATGGGGCTGGTCGGTTGGGAAAAGCATCATCCCGCCCAATTGTCCGGTGGGCAACAACAGCGGATAGCCATAGCCAGGGCACTGGTCAATAACGCACCGCTCATCCTGGCGGATGAACCTACGGGAAATCTCGACACAAAAACAAGTAGTGAAATTATGAACTTACTTGTTAAGCTGAACGAAGAAAAAAACATCACCATTGTGTTGGTGACACACGAACAGGATATTGCGGCGTATAGCAAAAGGATTATCAGATTTCTCGATGGACGCGTTGTCAGTGATGAGGCGATAAAAAAGTCATGATCAATCTCCCCGCCACCTTTAAAATTTCGCTGCGGGCGCTACGCGTCAACAAGATGCGTTCCGCTCTGACCATGCTGGGAATCATCATTGGCGTGGGGGCCGTTATTGCCATGTTGGCGGTGGGTACCGGGGCAGGCAACCAAATTACTTCCCAGATGGAGACCATAGGCAGCAACCTCCTGATCGTTTTTCCCGGCAGCGTTACTACCGGCGGCCTGCGCATGGGAGGCGGCACACAGTCCACGTTGACCGGGGCAGATGCGGAAGCCATCAAGCGGGAAATCCCCAATGTTGCAGAGGCGGTTCCCCTCTTAAACGGCTCCTCCCAGATTATAGCGGGTAACCAGAACTGGGCGACGGCAGTCTATGGAGCAAGCTCCGGGATCCTTGTGGTGAGGAATTGGCTGCTGACGGAGGGGAGAATCTTTACCGATCAGGAGGTAAAGAATGCGGCCAAAGTATGCGTGCTGGGCCAGACGGTCGTGAGTAATCTCTTCGGTGAAATGGCCCCCCTGGGGCAGGTGGTCAGGATAAAGAAACTGCCCTTCACCGTGATCGGCGTGCTGGCGGAAAAAGGAGAGGACATGCTGGGCCGTGATCAGGATGACGTTGTTTATATCCCCATTACGACGGCGCAGCGGAAAATCTTCGGCACCGGCGGCTTGCCCGACACGATAAGAACGATAATGGTAAAAATGAAGCGCATGGAAGATCTGGCGCCGGCGGAAAAGCAGATCACCGAGCTTCTCAAACAGCGGCACCGCCTGGGAACAAATCAAGAGCTTGATTTTAATGTGCGTAACCTGACGCAGATGATGAATGCTACAGAGCAGACCATCCAGGTCATCACGCTGCTTTTGGGGGCGATTGCCTCCGTTTCCATGCTCGTCGGCGGGATCGGCATCATGAACATCATGCTGGTCTCCGTCACGGAACGAACGCGAGAAATCGGGATCAGGATGGCCGTAGGCGCCCGTACCTGGGATATCCGCCTCCAATTTATCATCGAGGCTCTGACGCTTTCCCTGATCGGCGGCTTAATCGGCATCACCGTCGGCGCGGTGACGGCGAAAATCATTTCCTCATTTGCAGGTTGGCCGACGATCGTTTCGCCTTTTTCCGTCATCTTTGCCTTTGGCTTTTCCGGCCTGATCGGCATCTTTTTCGGTTTCTATCCGGCCTATAAAGCCTCCCTTCTTAACCCCATCGATGCGCTGAGATATGAGTAGAGCGACAAATTCGGGGGACATCCATGATAAGTAATGTCAAGGGGAAAACGGAGATTTCCCCTGACCTTCCGGACCAAGTCCTCCCGGCGGGAAGATCTTCAGTTCGGCAAATCTATGTTTTTTACAGCTACCGATTTTATGCTTCCTGCGCTTTTGCAGGCAGCAGTAGCTGACTGCCTCGCGAATGGCTGCAAAGCGTCCGGAATCGCCAATCTCCAAGACCCAGGTTAGCGCCGTGGTTGCCACGAGATACCAGTCATCTGATTCGATCACCCCACTGGAGCAGATTGTCAGACAGCTAAGCTCAAGCTCATCTTCTACAGTTGCTAAAAAATAGTTATGCTATTTCAGATAGATGAGCCTGAAAATCGGATAAAACGTACACTACTTGATTGCCACTCCCAAGTACTCCAGGAACAACCGGTCTCTGGCTACTGATTCGGTAGACTGCCAGCGGCGACCTGGAATTGCACTAAAGCTGGCGGCACGAACATGATATGTGACGTAATTGAGTCTTCTTCCCTGGAAGTAAATTTATAAATATTCTTCTTCCATTTTCTTCGTTTTGTTCCCGC
>JBAQLR010000201.1:0-14708 GCA_049302035.1 Syntrophales bacterium | reverse complement strand
ACCTTGCTGCCGACACTGCGGCCACGCTGGAGAGGCTGCAGATGATCGTGCCGGACCGGGAAGCGGAAAAGCGGGCGATGCTGGCACTGCTCGATGAGCAGAATCCCCGGAATAAAGGGCTCCACATCGTTGTTGTCCTCAACCTGGACTGCAACTTTGCCTGCCCCTATTGCTTTGAGGAGGGCGTCAAGGGCAACCTCTATATGACGGAAGCGACGGCGGCTCGCCTCCTTGCCTTTATCAAGGAGCAATGGCGGGATGACAAGGAAACGTTGCGCCTCGATTTTTACGGCGGGGAGCCGCTCCTCAGCCCTGACCTGATTGCCTCTATCTCCCGGCCGGTAAAGTCTTTCATTGAAGGCAAAGGCGGCAAATATTTTTTCACGCTCGTCACCAACGGCTCGCTCCTTACCAGGCAGGCGGCTGAGAAGCTGGCGCCGCTGGGGCTGGCGAACGTCAAGGTAACCCTGGACGGACCGGCTGCGGTCCATAACCACTCTCGCCCCTTCAAGTCGGGCGCCGGGAGTTTTGACGCGATCGTCAGGAATATCAAGGCTGTCTGTGACCTGGTGCAGGTCGGCATCGGCGGCAATTTTACCAGAGACAACTATGAGGAATTCCCCCTCCTGCTCGATTACCTCATGGCCGAGGGGCTGACGCCGGCCCAGGTCGGCCAGATAAAGTTCGACCCGGTCATGCAGCAACCGCAAAACGGCAGTGTGAGCGTCGAACATACGGGGGGGTGCCTCTCCATTAATGAACCATGGATAATTGAGGCCGAAGCCTTGCTGCGCGAGGCAATCCTCAAACGGGGCTATAAAACATCCAAGCCCGCCCCTCTGGCCTGCATGATCGAAACGCGGGATGCCTATGTGGTAAATTATGACGGGTCTATCTATAAGTGTCCGGGTTTTCTCGGTAAAAAGGAATTTGCCGTGGGAAGCCTGGAGACGGGGGTGGGCGATTATGCCGCTGCCTTCAAGCTGGGCATCTACAAAAACCCGGAATGCGCGGCTTGCGAGTATCTGCCCCTTTGTTTCGGTGGCTGCCGCTATATGGCCTACGTCCGGGAAGGCAATTTCGACAAAGTCGATTGCAAGAGGGCATATCTTGACGCATCTCTGGAGAGGTTGATAAAACAGGACATCAAATACAGGTTGCAGAAATGAATGAAGAACTGAAGCAGGCACAAATACTGGTCGTGGACGATGACGTCTCTTTCGGGAAGATGGTGGCCCAGGTCTTAAACGGCATGACTGAATATCACTGTTCCCCGGTCTCCAGCGCCCAGGAGGCCCTTGACATCATGGCGCAACGCGCCTTCGATGTGGTAATCACGGATATCCAGATGCCGGATATGAACGGCTTGGCATTGACCAGAATTATCAGGGAAAAATATGATGTAAACGTCATCATTGCAACCGGTTTTTATAATGATTTTAACTATGAGGAGGCTGTTGAAAACGGCGCTGACGACTTCATCGAAAAACCGGTGCGGCCTACGGAATTGATTCTCCGCTTAAAACGTTTGCTCCGGGAGCGCGCCGACAAGGCCCAACGCCGACAGACCGAAGAGGCCCTGAGAAAAAGCGAGAAACAATATCGTGCGATTTTTGATCGCGCCATGGAAGGCATGTTTCAGACGACTTTCGAGGGAAGATTTATCAAAACCAACCAGGCGTTGGCAGGGATGCTGGGCTATGGGTCGCCGGAGGAACTCATGGCTGCCGTTACCAGCCTTCCCAAACAACTCTGCGCGTCGCCAGAAGACCGGCGGGTCATGTTGAAAACCTTGGCCTGGTCCGGTTCCCTGCAATGCTATGAAGTGCAGCTCCTGAGAAAAGACGGCGAGCCGGTCTGGGTTTCCACCAACGTGCTGCCTGTAAAAAATGACGAGGGGCAGATTCTTTACTACGAAGGCAATATTGAGAATATAACTTTAAGAAAAATTGCGGAAAAAGAGCGGGAAGCCAGCATTAAACGCATTCGCGGCGCCTTGGGAGCAACTATCCACGCCTTAGCCGTGACTGCGGAAACCAGAGATCCTTATACGGCCGGCCACCAGCGGCGGGTGGCGGATTTAGCGCGTGCCATCGCCACAACGCTGGGCCTTGCGGAGGATCAGATAGACGGTATCAGGCTGGCTGGCACGATCCATGATCTCGGCAAAATCTCGGTTCCTGCCGAGATTTTGAGCATGCCGAGGAAATTGACGGAGATCGAATTCAGTTTGGTAAAAACCCATTCTCAAAAAGGGTTCGATATCCTGAAAGATATCGAGTTTCCCTGGCCTATTGCCCAGATGGTGCTGGAGCACCATGAGCGGATCGACGGTTCCGGTTATCCCAACGGGCTGTACGGCAAGGACCTGAGCATCGAATCACGCATTATCGCCGTCGCCGACGTGGTGGAGGCGATTGCCTCGCACCGGCCTTACCGTCCCGGCTTCGGCATCGCTATTGCCCTGGACGAGATTGTCAAGGGGAAGGGCGTCATCTATGATTCGGAAGTCGCGGAAGTCTGCCTGAAATTATTTCGTGAAGCCGGTTATCACCTTTTAATTTAGCTGACCCACGTTCCTGTCCAGGGTTCTGTACTGGATAGCCTCCGCTACCTGGGAAGCGCCGATGGCGGTCTCGCCTTCCAGATCGGCAATGGTTCGGGCCACCTTGATGATGCGCGAGTAGGCCCGGACGCTTAAGCCCAGTTTTTCCATGGCCATTTCCAACAAACGTCGGCAATCCTCGTCAAGCGGGCAAAATTCTTTAATTTGCCGGTCCGACATGCCGGCATTGGTTCCTGTGACCTGACCGGCAAAGCGCTCTGCCTGGCGGTTCCGTGCCTGCTGGATGCGTGCCCGGATCGTTTGGGAATTTTCGCCGCTGCCCGGCCTGGCAAGTTCCCGGTAAGGCAGAGAGGGAACATCCACATGGAGATCGATGCGATCCATGAGTGGGCCGGAGATACGGGACTGATACTGCCTGATTTGCGTGGTGGAACAGCGGCAAGCGCGCCGCCGGTCGCCGTAGTAGCCGCAAGGGCAGGGATTCATTGCCGCAACCAGCATGAAGTCGGCCGGGTAAGTGGCAGTCATGGCTGCCCTGGTAATGGTGACCTTGGCGTCTTCCAGGGGTTGGCGCAGCGCCTCCAGCACGTTCTTTCTAAATTCCGGCAGTTCATCCAAAAAAAGCACGCCATGGTGCGCCAGGCTGATCTCGCCCGGTTTGGGGATTCTGCCGCCGCCCACCAGCCCCGCGTCGGAAATAGTATGATGCGGCGCCCGGAAAGGCCGGTTCAGAAGCACCGTTTCGTTCTTGTTCAGGAGGGAAGCGACGGAGAAGATCTTGGTGCTTTCGATGGCCTCGGGGAGGGAAAGCTCCGGCAGGATGGTAACAAGCCGCTGGGCCAGCATGGTCTTGCCGGAACCGGGAGGGCCGATCAGGATAATGTTGTGGCCGCCCGCCGCCGCTACCTCCAGCGCCCGCTTGGCCTGTTCCTGACCGCGAATATCATCGAAATCGATAAGATAGCGGCGGGTATCATGAAAAAGCTCCCGCAGGTCAAGTTTTAACGGGGTGATTATCAGGCGTCCAGCCAGGAATTCCACGACCTCGGAAAGTCGGGAGACCGCGATGACGTCGATGCTTTCCGCAAGGGCTGCCTCCGGGGCGTTGGCCGTAGCCACGATGATCCCTTTCTTGCCCATCCTTTCCACTTGCAAGGCTACCGGCAGCACCCCACGGACCTCCTTGATGCCTCCGTCCAGTGAAAGCTCTCCCATGAAGACGTAATCATGCAGGGTGGGGGAGTCGATATGGCCTTCCGCCGCCAGGATGGCGACGGCAATGGGCAAGTCGAAAGCCGTGCCTTCTTTTTTGATATCCGCCGGGGCCAGATTGACGGTAACGTGGTGGCGGGGGAATTTGTAACCGGAATTTTTGACGGCGGAACGAATGCGTTCCCGGCTTTCCCGGATAGCCACGTCGGGAAGGCCGACGGTGGAAAATTGGGGCAGCCCGGCCGACAAATCCACCTCCACTTCCACCGGATAGGCGTCAATCCCGACGACCGTGCCGCTCGCGACTCTTACAATCACCGGTCTTCTCCTAAGGGCAGAGCGGGTTGTCACATCCCGGGCGGCCTATTCCCTGTGGCGCTCCGGGGGCCTTGTCTATGACAGCACGTTGTGCCTATATCGCCAACAAACCGCCGTTTTCCCGGAGCCATTTTTCCCGACGGCGGTAATCAGGCATGATGGATGCCACTTTTTGCCAATATTGCCGGGAGTGGTTAAGATGCGCGATGTGCACTAGTTCATGCACAACCAGATAATCAATGATTTCCACGGGCGCCATAATGAGACGCCAACAAAAGTTGAGCGTCCCCTTCGCGCTGCAGGACCCCCAGCGTTTGCGGGCATTACTGATTTTGATGGCAGTCGGCGCCTGAGGGGCGATGCTTTGATAAAATGCGCAGCGGGCCGTAATTATTCGCAAGGCCTCAGCCTTGTACCAGCGGAGGATAATGCGGCGCGCTATGGGCAGCACTTTTGCCGCCATATAGAGATTGTCTTTCAGCTCGATATTCCTCGCCGCTTCCGGAAGAATGCGCAACTTGTAAGCTTTCCCCAGATAAAGAAATTCTTCGCCGTCCACATATGTTTTTGCCGGAGGTCTTGGTCTGCTGGAAACTTCCCGCAGCTTTTGTCTGATCCAACCGCTCCTGGCACGGACAATATCCTGAAGATAGGCCAGCGACGTCTGCAGGGGCGCTCTGACGGTCAGCGTGGCCTCGGGGGTTACGATTAAAGCCACCGTCTTGCGCCGGGAGCGGACGATTTTATTTATTTTGATTTCGTCCATAATTTAGCGAGGGCCTCCGACAGGACTAATGTCAAAAGGCCCCTACGTGCGATCTAGGCTACGAGGTCCTTCAGCTTTTTCCCGGCCACAAACTTGGGCGTTTTTTTAGCCTTGATCGAGATAGCCTTGCCGGTCTGAGGATTTCTACCCGTACGGGCGGCTCTCTCCAGGATCGAGAAGGTGCCGAAACCAATGAGGGTCACCCTGTCTCCCCGCTTCAGGGACGCGGTAATCGTATCGAGAACACAGTTAACCGCTTCTTCCGCTGCCTTTTTCTTGCCCACAACCTTTGCCACCGCGTCAACCAATTCACCCTTGTTCATTTCTCATCCTCCTTAAGATTATTATGATAACTGCACGCTCTGATCATACTTATGATTAACGTTGAGGTCAAGCAGATAAATCAAGTGCGCTTTTCAGGCTTTTAGATTTTCGGGGGGGATCAAACCAAACAAACCGAAAAGTTCTTCGCTTGACAGCTTTAATTTTAGGTCAATCGAAACGCTGTCCACCAGCTCATCGAAAAGCATCTGTTTTTTCGCCAATATTTTCTCTATCCGTTCCTCAATCGTACCTTCAATAATATACTTGTAAATATGCACAGGAAAGGGTTGGCCCAGGCGGTGTGCTCTGCCCTCAGCCTGAAGCTCCACGGCAGGATTCCACCAGCGATCGAAATGGAAGACATACGAAGCATCCTGTAGATTAAGCCCTTGTCCCCCGGCACGTAAGGAAAGAATGAGAACTTTACGATATCGATCCTCCTTGAAGGTTCTGATGATTGCATCTCGCTGTCCTGTGGATAGGTCTCCGGTATAAAGAAGAGGATTAAAGGATTCGAGCTTTGATGCTATCGCATGCACCCCGTACCGCAAATCCGTGAATTGCGAGAATATTAGGGCACGATATCCCTCAGAGGCGAGAATATTTAAACGTTCCAGGACGTCGTCAAGTTTAACTGACGTCCCTGAAGATGGACAAAAATTGCATATCTGCTTCAATTTCATAATGAGTGCGAGAACATGTTCTACGCGCACGAACTCCCCACTTTCCTTAAGTTGGATGATGCCTTCTTTTTCGGCCCGGTCATAATGTACGCGCTGTTTGCCAGCCATTGTCAACGATATTTGACTTACAATTTTAGGCGGAAGTTGAGGAAGCACATCATGTTTTTTCCGACGAAGCTGTAAAAATTTATGTTTTTCTCGGAGCTCCAGACCCGGTTTGAACCTTGGAGGCGTTTCACCTTCTTTCATAGACGTTACGAATTCGAGAATTGAGGCAAGATCATCTTCCCGATTTTCAAGCGGTGTACCTGTAAGCGCCCATGCCCGTGCTCGATACATAAGTTTACATTTACGGCTTATTTCTACATCCCGATTTTTTATTTTTTGAGCTTCATCAAGGATGACAACGTCCCACACACGGCGACGGGGAGGGGATTGAGAATTGTCCGTACAATCAGATCGGAAGGTTTCATAACTCGTGAGATAAATATGAGCAGGTGTTGCCCATTGCCATGTTCGTTCTGTCGTTATACCACGAATGGTAGAGACACGTAGTTCCGGAGCCCAACGGTGAATCTCTTTGCGCCACTGTCCGACAAGGCTTGCTGGAACGATTAATAGACAAGACTCAATGAGGCTTTGCAGAAAAAGGATTCTTAGGGCGCCTATCGCCTGAATTGTCTTCCCGAGTCCCATGTCATCAGCGAGTAACAAAGCATCTCTTGACAGGAGGGTTTTTATTCCTTCAATCTGATAGTCGAACAGCGATGCCGGCCACTCCAAGGGGCCGAGCTTGGAGAGCAAAAAGTCAGTTGGTGGTTGGAGAAGGTAAGCTAAACGTCTTGAAAGTGGGATTTCAATGTCCGCATCATGATAGGGTATGGGCATTGATCAAAGCCTCCGCAATGTTTATTCTTGAGTGCTGTTGGTTTCGTTACCTTCGGTTTCAACCTCCAAGTTCTTATCCTCACTATAATCCTGTTCAACAATTCCAACTTCAATCTCTGGATTGTATTCTCTATCAAGCCTCTTAAGGTCCCATTCTGTAATCCAACCCCTTATATATTGGCGCATCCGTGTAGATCCCAATCGTTCAACTGATGGTACCGGAGGCGGGTTCCAATCATAGGCCTTGGCATGTATGGATCGCACTTTTTCATAAGTTTGATCTAAGGTGGTGCTGTCCGGCGCTTTTAAACGAGCTAATTCGTTTTGAATGACCCGCATTCCTCTTTCAGCTTGGCTGGCTAAAAGCAGATCACTTTCCGTACCTTTGGCTCTTAATCTACCAGGAACCTTTTCAAAATCATCGATTCCTTCCAAGACTTTACTCTGGAAATCTGCTGTAATGGAAGAGACCACGGCCAAACCAGCATAGTTAGATTCCTCGAGTTTTCCCATCCAGCGAGCCAATTCCGCATAGGATTTTGCCCTCTGCATAAGTGAGTACCTACTGACCAATTCCACCTCATCAATTAGTAAAACCCATCCGGAATAACCGGCCGCCATAATTAAGCGTGCCGCAAATTTAAACGATTGTAGGGCTAACTCTTTCCCGGTGATACTATCAATTTTATAAGTTACCGGTTCACGGCATGCCTTAAGATATTTTTTAATTTCCCCGGCGCCCATCTTATCGCCAGACCAATAGCGAATAATTCTATCGCGAAGTTCAGGGTCATTCGGCATCCGTTCAAATAAAAAAAGAGAGGCGGCAAATCTCGAATTAAGAGCTGCTTTCTGATGGATCCATTGATAGAAATCAGCATATAAGTTGCTGTTAAATTTCAAACCATGGGCAATTAATGTCATGACGCTTCCCCGCTTCCCAGGAACAACAGCACTACCCACCGCAGCACGATATAATTTTAATGGATCAAAGAGGGGCGTTTCTTTACTGATCACTACCTTGCTGCATACAAAATTTTGTTCCACAGCAAGATGCATTAAATACTCTAATAGATGAGACTTCCCGGCGCCAAATTCGCCGGCTATCATAATTCCTTCGTTTTTGCCTCCATCGGCGATAGCTTGTTTTGTTTTTTGAAGTTGACTGCGAAATTTTTCTTCTATTTCAGGCTGATTACATCCCAACACTGTTACGGCATCACCATTCGGTACTCCATTTCGTAGCGCTTCTATGGCGCGTCTATTTCTTACTTGCTCATCAACATTCATGTTGCACCTCCCTTTGCGTACAATTTCATCAATCCGCCACCCCGTTTCCTATACGGACAAGTGATGCCAGAGGATTCTGTCTACGTTTATCTCTCACTTCGTCATATATCCTCAATTTTAGGGCATCATAGCGATTTAAACCACGCCGATCGTCACTTAGGAATTCTTTTGACGCAAGCACCACAACTAAGCAGCCCTCCATTTCATCGGTGCCATCGATGAATTGACGAAGAACTTCATAAGCATCCAGCAGGGCAGGAATGGAATAAAAGAATCCAGCATCTGGGTCTTTCGACTTAGTAGAAACAAGATAGCGACTGATGTCGACCGCGATTACCAGACCACTTTTTCCGTTCACTCGCAGCCAATGGGCAAGTGAGAATAACATGTGACGGGCATTGTGCCTGGCAATCTTTTGAAAGATTAGCGCTTCCTTTAAGGTTGACATCAACCGGAGCTCCCCTCTCAACCATTCTTTTACGGCATTACTTAGGAAAGGGGTAGCCGCTCCCGCGTCAAGCTGATCCAGGCAAAGACGAATCATCGCAATTCTGAATTCCTGGCACATTTCAAAATCGTGGAAGATTTTCTCTTCAAGCCATGAGTGTATTTCCTTTCTTAGAAATTTTTCCTCACGGTTGTTGAGTGCGGCAATGCGCTGAAGATTAAAGTCTTCGCGTAGCTCGGGCAGTTGGTAACCGTTTTCTAAAAAGACCTTCTTAACAAATGCATGTGACAATTCATCCCAGTCAATCTGTCGAGCTATTTCGTGGAATAACTTATCGGTCATATGAATCTTTGTCGATACGGCGTCAATAGACGTAAAAAGAAATTTTTCTTGCTCTGAATATAGTTTAAGTGTACTTAATAAATTGTTCTGATTAACACATTCCATTGGCACGACAAATTTCACTGCCGCCCCACCGTGCTTTATAAATGTCTGCAAATATTCGCTGTTAATCGTGTCTAACCATTCTTGCGGTGTGATATGCATGGCAATAGCCTCCTAACCCTCGGAAAATGATATCCCGTAATATGGCTTATCATGACCGTCCTGTGTGATGACGCGTATCGTACCAGTAGCCGATCGTGTGCCGGTACTCGCTGGAAAGCTGACGAAAAGACCATTCTTCGTTGCGGTTTTACCACTCTGATCAAGCAGATAAATATCTCTTGCGAATTCCTGACGTGAATAATCCTTGGACTGCCCCGGCAATAGTGTTAATAAGTTGTAAATATCAAGAAGCTTTATGACGTGCCCCTTGCCGACTTGATCCTTGCCGCGACTCTTTATCAGAGTTTCATAGGCCAAATAAAGACTCTCTAAAAATGCATCTGGCTTGAACCTTACAGGCTTATTTTGTAGGGTTCTGATGTGCCCTACCAGGATTGAAGGGCGCAACCGCCTTTCTTTTTGTTTATCAATCTGAACCGCAAGATCATTGGGTAGAATGCGTATGAGAAAAGGGTAGCAATAAAGTCTTTCATCCTGTTCGAACATTTTTACACCCAAAGATTTTGACATCTCCAAAATCTCCTCGGTAAATGTTCGGCTGGCTATATAGTTTTCACTATCGAAATCCCATCCCTCCTTGGTATTGCTAAATTGTTGTTTAAGCGCAGCGATTGCCTGTTCTGCGGAGTCAATCGTCTTCTTCAAGTCACGGAGGTTGCCTGTCTGGATGTTTGAACGGAATTTTTTTAAGGAATTGACGACCGAACCAGCGGTTTTTAATGTTGCTTCAACATCGGCTTGCGTCTTAGCAAGCGCCTTTTCAAGATTGTTTGTATTGGTATCTTCCATTTTCCCTCCTTGATGAAAAATAATATATGATCAAGACGATCAGTTATGTTTTTACTTCAAAACCAATCTTCCGCCGAGGTTTCAGCGGGGGTTTCATAAGCTCACGGAGTGCATCGAAGACGATTTTAAATTGCCCATCATATTTATTTTCCAACAGAGCCAGCTTGTTTGCCAGGGCCTTATGATTTGCACATATTCACGGAGGCGATTAAACGTCCTGACTACTTGAATGCTTACATCAATGGCGGCAGGACTATTAAGCACGGAAGCCAGCATAACAGCGCCATGCTCTGTGAAGGCATATGGTAATGTATGAGAATATTTAAGATTTTTAAGGTGGTCGCAATTTGCGACCACCTCCTCTTTCTCTTCTTGTGTTAATTGAAACATAAAGTCGGTGGGAAAACGATTGAGGTTTCTCTTGGCCTGTTCATTGAGGCGCTTTGTTGCTACCCCATAAAGGATGGCAAGGTCGGCACCCAACATTACTTTTTGGCCGCGGAGCTGGATTATTGATCTTTCAATCATTTCAGTGGGAATGATAAGTTTTTTGCCATCCACAGGGACCTACCCTCATTTCGAAAGCCCAGGCGAGAGCTTTGCGCGACCACCTCATTCGTCATTCCGGTGCTAAGTTCAGTCCCCGCTTGGCGGGGGAAAACCGGAATCCAGAAAGTGCTTGATAATACTGGATACCGGTCTTTGCCGGTATGATACAACCGCCGGTTTATGTAGTTGTGTGAAGGTCTCCAAGCGAGCCTATAACGCATTCCCCGACTTATTACCATCCATTTATTATCATTCGGCAAACGAGGGAGGTCATTCCCCATCTGAGGCGGGGGTGTCAACAAGCGGTGTTTCCTGGTCCAGATTGGCCTGGCAGATGACTCGCATGTTGCCGCTAGGTTCATCGGGAATAAAGTCCCGCCGGAGCAGCCAGGGAGTAAGGCCGTTCTTCATGTAAAAATTAACGGTGGGATCCGATGCTAAGGCCGCCTCTGACGGCATTTGGCCGGTAGAAAAATACCGATTTACGGCCTCACGAAAAATTTGCTGTGGCGAAACCTTTTCCTGGGCATGTTGCGCGCTGCCGTTGTAGGAAGCCATCCGACTGTCGATAAATACCTGAGAAATGCCATCTTTCCTAATTTTTTCAAAGACTTCTTGCAGTAACAGGCTGCCGGCGCCTTTACGGCGGCGCTCCGGGAGAACGCCGACATTGTAGATAAAGGCCGAGCGGGCATTGTCCAGGCAACAGGATTTACAGTTGGAGAATTGCTGAAAATTATGAGGAAAAGAGTCGGGACCGTCCGCGAGGGAAAAGGGTGAATAACACCAGCCTATCATGCCCAGCCAGCCGGTTTTTTCCTTGATGGTAAGCAAGCGGTGGCCGTTTCGCAACCTTTCCCTGATGACTTCACGGGGGGCCTGCAAGGCCGGTATCCAAATCTCCCGCTCCAGTTTACAGATGGCTTCGAGATCGGGCACGTCCAGCATTGCCACTTCCGCAATTTCGAATTCGAGGGAGAAGTATTTGAGCGCGCGGTCGAAATTACCCCTTTTGCCGTCCAGGGCATTGGCTAGATAGGGGTTGTTGATTTTTTCCCTGTTCCAGGGGTAAGGTGGAACTGCCAGGTAATGTTCGGAGAGGTGGCCGGGATAAATTTCGGCGGCGGTGGGCAATATCTTCAATAATTTCCGGATGGTGTGGTAGAAAACATTGCGGTTGCCGCCCCGGCGATAGTCAGCACAGCCGATATTACCGCCGAAAATGGTATCCCCGGTCCAGAGGTTGGAGCCCCTTTCGTCCCAGAAACACAGCGAGTCCCTGGTATGACCCGGGGTGGCAACGACCCGCAGGGTTTCGCCTCCCACCGGGATGGTCGCGCCTTCGCTCAGGGGGAAAAGGCGGTTTGCCCCGATCCCGGCGGCCAGCAGGTCTTTTAAGGATGAGGCCGACGCCCCGACGGTCAGATCGGGAAATTTCTCAAGCCAGTCAGCGAGGGCAAAGGTATGGTCGTCATGATAATGGGTAATCAGCAGGACGTCTAAGTGCAGATGACGCGAGTTAACATCCTGGAGGACCTTATCGAGGTCGCTGCAAGCATCGATCAGCACTCCCTGTCCGTCGGCAAAGGCAAGATAGCAAAGGTTGGGGTTACGGTCCACGAAGGAGCCGGGGATTTGCCAGTGCGGCGGCAGAGGACTGGGATAGACAAGAATCTCCATGATTACAGCAGCTCCGTTCCTTCCCTGGGGCCTGGCGATATTGTTTCCAGATGGAGCGGACAAAAGGAACCATCGCGATAGGGGTATAAAAGGCGCTTCCGGCGGATGATTTCCCGCAGGCTATCCTCCCTGCTGTTGCCGAATTCGATGTGCTGGTTCAGGGAATAGCAAAGTCGCGCTTTCCCATCTACCCCCAGCAGCAGCCCGACCATCCAGAAAAGGCAGCCGAGATCAGTCTGGAAGACTTCATTGCCCAGGGAATATTCCGCCGCCAGTTTCCGCATAGCGGCCTCTTCCTCCGGTTGTGCGACGATCAACTCTTCCCATATTTGCCGGGCCGTCCCCAGTTTTTCCGGAAAACGGCAGGTAAAAAGCATCCCTTTCTTCCGGCAGAACTCCTCCATTTCCCCCAGGTGATCCATGTTCAGCTTCATGACCATGGCGTTAACGGCAAAATCCGTGACCTGATGACCGTTGCGAGCGGTCACTTTACCGAAGCCCTCTGCCAGGCAATGGTCGATGCCCCGAAGTACCTTGGGCAGGAGTCCCCTAGAGCGGGTAATGCGATCGAAGGTTGCCTCGCGGGTACTGTCCAGGGCCAGATAGATGCTGGCCTGATGCCGAAAAAGGAACCGGGCCATGTTCCGGTCGAGCAGGGTGCCGTTCGTAAAGATAAGTGGTATCATGCCCCGGTTGCTCGTTAACTCCACGAGTTTCCGGAAATTTTTGTCCAGCATGGTTTCACCCACTCCCACCATGATCACTGATTGCGCTCCCAAATCGGCAGCCTCCCGGATGGCCTTTTCGTAATCCTTTAAGGTCATGCGTTCCACGATGGGTTGCCCTGCCTCCTGGCTTCCCCCGTCGTTGTAGCAGTAGATACAATCCATGTTGCAGCCCGGCGAGGTGGTCAGTCCCAGGGAAAGGAGCTGATGCGCATCATCTTTCCCCTGCACTACCTCCAGAAATTGTTCAGGCGAAAAATCACCGTTGCCTTTGAGTAAGATATTGCCGTTTGTCATGCTTGCCTCGTGAAAACATATTTCGGGGGCTGTAAGGCGCCCGTTCCACCCTGATATAATGATTAGAAGACGTCCTGTCAATTACTTAGTCACATTCGGGTACGCGATGAAGTTCCGTCGGCGGCGAAGTGCGAAGGGATAGTTCCCCGCGTCCGCAGATATAGGTGAGGTGATAAATTTTCCTTGACGGAGGGCGAGAAGCTGATGTATGCGAGAACGAGCGTTTGCTAATCCGCAGGGAGACCTTTGAAAAATGCCCCACTTCGTCATTTCTGCCTTCGCGGGAACGACAACTTAGACCGTATGCGATGAAATTCAGGGGTCTCGCAAGGAACAGCCGCATATGTTAAACTGGTAAATAACGATAAGTAAGGAGGAGTGACGATGTTTGAGAATTTGCTTAAACCCGGCAAGATCGGGAATTTCACTGTGAAGAACAGGATGAAGTATGCCGCCACGGTGAATAATTTTTGTGATGAGAAGACGGGCCTGGTGACGGACCGGGAGGTAGCCTATCTGGCTGATAGGGCCAAGGGCGGGGCGGGGATCGTTGTTTCCGCGGGCGGTTACACCCATATCCTGGGGAAGGGATACAGGGGGCAGATGGCTCTGGACCGGGACGAAGTGATTCCCGGCCTGAAGAGAATCGCCGATGCCATCAAGGCGGAAGGCGCCATGGCGGTAGGCCAGATCATGCACACAGGCCGTTACGCACACGCCCACGAATACGGCATTCATGAAGCGATTGCCGGCGGCAAGACGGTGCCGCCCCTGCCGGTAGGTCCCTCCGAGATGACGAGCCCCATGAAGCGTTACGGCACTTGCCGTGCAATGACGGTGGCAGAGATCGTGGAAGAAGTGGAAGCCCACGCGCAGGCGGCCCGACGCTTTAAAGAAGCCGGGTTTGACGGAGTGGAACTATGCTCCATCGTCGGTTATCTGATTGCCAATTTCCTCAGCCCCTGGACGAATAAGCGGACGGACGAGTATGGCGGCACGCTGGAGAAACGTGCGAAATTCATGCTCGATATCATCAAGAGAATCAAAGAGGTCGTGGGCAAGGATTATCCCTTCCTGATGCGGATTAATGCCACGGATTTGATCGATGGCGGCAACACGAATGAGGAATACATCCAGTTGGGCAAGTGGGCCGAAGCCTTGGGGATAGATCTCTTCAGCATTACAGTAGGTTGGCACGAATCCCCCGGGGCCGCCATCACGGCGGAAAAGAGACCGGGCGAGTGGCTGTTCCTGCCTGAGCAGTGGAAGGCGGCGGGGATCAAATCTCCCATCTGCATGGCTTATCGTCTCAACACGCCGGATGTTCCGGAGCAGGCCGTTGCCAAAGGCACGATCGATTATTGGGAAATGTGCCGCCCTGGCATAGCCGATCCCTATCTGCCCCAGAAAATCACGGAAGGACGTCCCGAGGATATCGTCATCTGCACGGCCTGTAACCAGGGTTGTTTTTATTACGTCTTCACCGATGTGCTGATGGGTTGTATGGTAAACCCGCGGGTAAACAGAGAGTGGGATGCTACCTACGATATCCGGCCGGCGGAAAAAAAGAAAAAGGTGCTGGTAGTCGGCGGCGGGCCGGCCGGCA
>JBAQLR010000200.1:0-3330 GCA_049302035.1 Syntrophales bacterium | reverse complement strand
AGTGTCGGCAGCAAGGTTCCCCGCCGCCAGGTCCTGCCAGGCGGCCCGCCCGAGCAGCAGCAGGGAGGCTTTTTTCGTGGAATAAAGGAGAAGCTGGTCGGGGTTGTCGAAACCGGGATAGATTTTGAGATAGAAAGAAGGCTGCATACCGGCTCTCAAAGTGACTTAGGGAAAATTATACGCAACGAACGTCCACTTACGGAAAAACCACGCGCCCGCTATTGTTGCAAGGAAACATTGTCATATCGACCGACAGGAGATATCTTTTAGTCGAGTAGATGCATTAAGATTTCTCGCTATGCTCGAAATGACAGCATTGCACAGCCGCTATTGCAACACTACAATAGCCGGGTGAACAGCGAACCGCTGGGTCCTGAAAAAAGCGGGGCGCCCCATCAACCGGGGCGCCCCGCCCGGCTACGACCAGAAAAGCGGTATGAGAACTGAACCACAGCAGGAAGCCAGCGGACCGATTATCCCTTCGCTAACCATCCCCTCATCGAGTACGATAACATCCTCCCTACCATCTTTTTCTTCTGCTTTCATCGTCTTTCCCCCTCTTAAAGTAGTTGACCGCCCGCCCCGAGCCCGTCCCAAGGTTACGGCACCTTCTCCTGCCCCTCCGGACAGTTATGCTTTGTCTATAATGGATCACCGCCCAAAAGGCAAGGATCAAAAGGTGATGTTTACGCCCGCCTCCAGCCACCGTGCCGGATTCTTGTTTTCCCCGAGGCCAATGGTATACTGGCTGCCGTTAAAGATATTGTGGGCTGCCAGAAAGAGTTTTACCGACCTCTCCCCGGCATCATAAACTTTCCTGGCCAGATTCAAATCCCAGAGCCAGTCTCCATAGTCGGCCTGTTGGGCCGCCGCTAAGTCCCACCAGACATAATGGCCGAAGAGCCGGGCCTGCCAAGCCTGCCGGTCGTCGTATTTCAGGCCGATATTGCCGGTATAGACGTCCCGGGATGATTCTTCCTCGGAGGAATGGATATGGACATAGGCCAGGCCCGCCATCAACGAGAGGTTATAATAGGGAAACGTTTCTCCCTCCAGTTCCAGACCCCGGCGCCGGACGGCGCCCTGATTGATGAATGCGGCGTTGAAGACGTGCGGCCTCATTAAGGCATCGTCCAGGTCATGGTAAAAGGCGGTACCCTTGACCCAGAGATAGTCGGCCAGGTTCGTTTCCAGACCCGCCTGGTAGGACCAGATGCTCTCAGGCTTGAGGGATGGATTGGGGGGAAGAAACAAACCGCCTGCGGAGGTCCAGGATAAAGGCGGGATGGTGAACCCCCGTGCCAGGGCGGCCCGGGCTATGGTAGCCTCTCCCAGACGGCGCGTGGCACCCAGGCTGGGGCTTACGAAAGAACCGATGATGTCGTTGTAGTCGTAACGGAGCCCCGGCGTCAGGGTCCATTTGCCCAGGATAATGGTGTCATTGGCATAGAGGGCCCACTTGTTGACGGCGGGCCGGGCTATTGCTGCCGCCGGCGCGCCGAAGGATTGCAGGAGCGGTCCGGAATTTAGCGTCTGATCGAGCGTCCCCCGGCTGAGGTCGATCCCGAGGACGGCCGTGTGTCTGCCCCCGGTCCACACCAGCCGTCCCGTCGCCCCTGTGGTCCCCTCATCAGCGATATTGTCTAAAAAAGAGTCGAGCGGGGCAATAGTGTCGGCGCTGATGTTAATTTTTTGCTCAACCGTAAAGAGGGAAAGGTTTAAGTCCAGTTTCGGCGTCAGAGCAGCAGTCAGCGTGGCATTCAGAAAATAAGAGCGATCGTCAAAAGCGGTCAATATATTTTGTTCCGGAATAGCGCCCAACTGGTCCCGCGGTTTGCCGAAGCCCATGCTGAGACCCATTTCCACGTCCGGGGAAAGGGTGAGGCGGAACTTGGAAAAGAGACTGGTGGCATCGAAGCGCCGGTCGTAGCGCAGGCCGTCGGAGTCCTGGCGGCCGGCAAAGAGGTAGTACCCCACCGGCCCGGCCAGACCCGCGACCTGGGCGCTGTAATCCTGGGTATTCCTTTCACCGTAGGACACCTTCACGCTCCCGGACGGATGGGACGCGGCGCCGGCCTCCTGCGTGAGGATATTGACCACCCCGCCCAAGGAAGATCCCCAGGCCGAGGAGGCGGGTCCCTTGATGATCTCGATTCGCTCGATGATCCCCAGGGGGATGGAATTCGTCTCGGCGCTGCCTTCGGAAAGGAGATTCCAGGGCATGCCGTCCACGAGGACGAGGACATGCCGCGACTCGGAACCCTGAATGCCAAGCTGGGAAACGGTGCCGAATTCCTGGGGGAAATCGACGAACATGCCGGGGACGCGGTTCAGGACCTCGGCCACGGTATGGGCGTTCATGGCCTCGATCTCCCCGGCCGTGACCACGGTGATATTCTCGGCTACCTGGGAGAGGGGTTTGGGATTGCGGGTAGCCGAAACGACCAGGTCCTTATCCTTGTAGAAAAGCTGGAGGGTTTGCAGTTCCTCCCGTGATTGAGCAGCAGCGGCCGGACAAAAGAGGATCCCCCCTCCAAAGAGGGCCAGCAAAACAAGCCCCGCCTTTTCCCGCCGACATGACCGCAATAAAAAAAAGAAAAAACGCCTTTTCATGAAAGCGGCAAAGACCATTCGTTCCCCAATGGAAAAAAGTTTTGATTTTCAGAACGATAAACTTGTGATAGCTCCTACAGCGTTTAAATAACTTTTTCAAGAATTCTTTTTTTGTTACGCTCGGAAAAAAGTTCTCCAAGTCGTCATTCCGGCAAGGATGGAATCCGGAACTATCTAAAAAACACCGGATTCCGTATCAAGCGCGGCATGACAAAAGAGAGTAAAATCACCATTAAGGACGACTGTGGTCAAGAGAATCTGCCGCCTTCTTTTTTTATTGAATTTCTTCTTCACCCCGGCAGCGGCCGGCCAGAAGGTTCTGGCCCTCCAGAGCGTCGCGATTGCGCCCTATGAAGAAGCCGTCCGGGGCTTCGAGCAAGTGTATGGTTCAGAGGTCAAGCGGCTCTTTGTCTCCGAGCGGAAAGAAAAAATTGTCCTCAGGGAGATTCAGGCAATAAAGCCCGACATGGTTCTCGCCGTGGGGAGGGACGCCCTCCTGATTGCCCGGCGCCTCAGGGACATCCCCGTCGTTTATTGCATGGTTCTTGACCCCCTTGCCCTGCTTGCCGCGGAAACGAACATCAGCGGCGTCAGCATGAATCTGGCGCCGGGAAAGCAGTTGCGCGAGCTGCTGAAGATACTGCCGGAAACGCATGACATAGTTCTCCTCTACGATCCCGCAAGAGCTGGCGCCTTCGTGCGTGAACTGCACGAGGC
>JBAQLR010000199.1:0-3127 GCA_049302035.1 Syntrophales bacterium | reverse complement strand
CGGCTACGCCAGGAGGGGCCGCTGCCTGCCGTCGCTGAGCAGATCAAACGGGGGCAGACCTATTATCGCCAGCAGCGGCAGGCAGGAAAATTTATCGCTTATTTTCAGACCTTTACCAACACTTATGGCCCTCGCGACAAACTGAAAAAACTCTATGATGAAGCCCTGGCCCAGGAGGACGTGATTGGTCTTTCCATCGGGACGCGTCCCGATTGCGTAAGTGAGGAAGTCCTTGAGCTCTTGGCGGATTACGGCAGACGTGTCCACATCTGGCTGGAATTTGGCCTCCAGTCCATCCATGACCGCACCCTGGAAGCTATCAACCGGGGGCATAATTACCATCAATTCCTCGATGCCATCGCCAGAAGTGCGGGCCGCAACATCCTGATCTGCGTCCATGTGATCGTGGGTCTGCCAGGCGAAAGCCGTGCGGATGTCCTGGCCACGGCCAAGGCTCTGGCCGCGCTGCCGATTGACGGCATCAAAATCCACCTGCTCCTGGCCCTGCGGGGGACAGTTTTAGGCGAGCTCCACGCAAAAGGACAGCTTGCCATGATAGAGAAAGAGGAGTATGTGCAAACCGTTTGCGATATGCTGGAGCTCCTGCCGCCGGGAATGGTCATTCAGCGGCTCACCGCCGATGGCTATCGCGATGTCTTCCTGGCGCCGGCCTGGGCTGCCGCCAAGATGGAAGTCTTAAACGCCATTGACAGGGAACTGGAAATCAGAGGAACTTTTCAAGGCAGTAATTATCAAAGGAAATAATTATGATCGGCATCGTTGATTATCGCGCCGGGAACCTGACCAGTGTGGCACGCGCCTTGAGTTATCTGGGCGAGGAAAGCCGCGTTACCGATGACCCGGAAATCCTGGCCGACGCCAGCCACATTATTTTCCCCGGCGTTGGGGCGGCAGGCGAGGCCATGGCCAATCTCCGTAGGGGGAAGCTGGATTATTGGATCAGGAAATGGGGCGCCGAGGGCAAACCTGTGCTGGGCATCTGCCTTGGAACGCAAGTTATTTTTGAATACAGCGAGGAAAATGATACCGCCTGCCTTGGCCTCGTGCCAGGTACGGTCAGGCGTTTCCCGGAAACCAGCGACCAGGACGGACGTCCCTTGAAGATTCCCCATATGGGCTGGAATCAGGTACGTTTTACCAGGGAACACCCTGTTTTCCGTGATATACCGTGGGAGGCGGAGTTTTATTTTGTCCATTCCTATTATCCCGCCCCGGCGGACCCGGCCTGGATCATCGGCGAAACGGATTACGGCATGCCTTTCTGTGCCGCCGTGGCCCGCCATAACCTGGTGGCCGTGCAGTTCCATCCGGAAAAAAGCGGCCGACCGGGGCTGCAAATATTGGCCAACTTCTGCCGCTGGGGAGGCCACGATGCTGAGTAAGAGAATCATCCCCTGCCTGGATGTGCGGGACGGCATCTTGACCAAGGGCATAAAATTCCAGGGGAACGTGGACATCGGCGACCCGGTGGAGGCAGCCGCGCGCTACTACGAGCAGGGCGCCGACGAAATTGTTTTTTATGACATTACCGCTTCCTCTGAGCGGCGAGACATCATGATTGACGTAGTGCGGCGCGTGGCCGAAAGGATCTTCATCCCCTTTTCCGTGGGCGGCGGCATACGGACGGTGGAGGACATGCGCCAGGTGATCCTGGCGGGGGCGGAAAAGGTGAGTGTCAACTCGGCCGCCGTCGAAAACCCGCAACTAATCAGTGACGGGGCCAGGGCCTTCGGCAATCAGTGCATCGTTTTAGGGATGGATGTGAAGCAGGTGGAGCCCTCCATCCAAACGCCCTCGGGCTACGAAATCGTCGTCCACGGTGGCCGTAAATATACGGGGATTGACGCGCTTTGGTGGGCGCAGGAGGGGGAAAGGTTGGGCGCCGGGGAAATCTGCCTCAATTCTATCGATGCCGATGGCACTCAGGCCGGCTATGAAATCACCTTGACTTCCTTGATCTCCACACAAGTAGGCATTCCCGTAATCGCCTCCGGCGGAGCTGGTCTCCCGGAACACCTGGCGGAGGTAGTGACGGCAGGCCGGGCGGATGCCGCCCTCATCGCCTCGATAGTGCATTACGAAACTCACACGATCCCGGAAATAAAAAATTATCTGCATAACAAAGGGATCAAAATCAGAAATCTCTGGTGATATATCCGGTAGTGGGTCAGTTTAAAATTCCTTGATCCCCCACCCAAAAAGATAGAAAAACCTCGTTGACCCTGTAATAACAGGATGATAGGATACTTTTGCAAGAAAGAATCTGAGAGGTTTGAATAATCCCCCGCACCTGCGACCAGTCAATAATTTGGCTTATCTTTTCAAGCCTTTTGAGGCTGCGGTTATGATCCATGGAACTCAAAAGCGACATTTCGGCAAAGGTCATGTTGTTATCAATTCGTTTGTATCCCACCCCTCCAGTGAGAAATTTGATGGCAGAAATATGGCACAAAACAGGCAATATGTCAAGTAATATTATATATTTATTGTAATTCTCCGCGATTCCCCCGTGCGATTTTTCAAGATCATCCGCTCAACAAAGTTGGTCCGGCCTCCTCCGCGGAAATGGCCAATGGATGGACTGGATGTAAATCCGAGTTGTGCAAAGCTCTCTTATTATCCCTACAACGATACATATGCAGCTTCCTCCAACATGCGCAGTTTTCGCTTTCTATGCGAGATTGCTAAAAAAGTGGGCCAAATGCCTCTAAGCTCATGGCTTTGATTGGCGGCATCCTTTTTCCCCTTTACAGATAAATGATACTTGACCAGACGATATCCGTGTTCTGCCCCTTGCCCGAGTGACACCCTAAGTTTTCGCTCAAGCATGTTTCTTTTTCTGTGAACCACGCTTCACATATTCTGCAGAAAAATAGCATAAGAATTCTATTGAATATTTTTTTAGTTAGCGTGAAAGTTCCCACCGTTATCCCGTAAAACCGCACTGACAGCGAAATAATATCTTTGGGGGGAGGTTTTTATGAAAAGAAATAACTGGAAGAAGTTTGGCACTGTCATTTTGTTTCTTACATTTGTGGTTCTCTCGTTAAGCGGTTGCAGCGGCGACGATGGGGCGACAGGTCCGGCCGGGGCAACGGGCGCTACC
>JBAQLR010000198.1:0-14111 GCA_049302035.1 Syntrophales bacterium | reverse complement strand
GGATAGGCTCGCGGCAGAGGCCGACCGGCTCCACGGCATCGTCGGCGGCAATATGCCCGTGCTTCCCCCGGATACCATTGATGTGGACTATGAAGTGATTCCCCTGATCATCACGGAGGGATGCGATTACAGCTGCCGTTTTTGCCATTTCAAGACGGCCGACGGTTTCCGGCGACGTAGTTGGGGGAACATTGCCCGGCAGATCAGGGACTTGAAAAAATTCTATGGAGAAGATCTGATTAATTATAATGCGTTGGTGCTGGGACAAAACAATGCCCTGGCGGCCGGAGCGGGCATTATCGCGGACGCGGCGACGCTGGCCTACGAAGTCCTGAATCTGCCCCAATCCTATCACCGGGGCAGACCGCAGCTTTTCCTTTTCGGCAGCGTGGATGCCCTTCTCGCAGTGCCCGATTCACTGTTTGACAGAATAGATGGGCTGCCTTATCATACCTACCTCAATGTGGGACTGGAGTCCCCCGATCAGGGAACGCTTTCTGCCTTGGGCAAGCCGCTTACGGCGGCCGGGGTGGGTGAGGCTTTCCGGAAGATACAGCAGGTAAACCGCAGCTATGAGCATCTGACCGTAAGCTGCAATTTTGTCTTAGGCCGGGAGTTTTCTTCCCACCATGTGGCGGCGGTCAAGGCCCTGCTGTCGGGAGAAACACAGGCAGGGGGCAAAGGCATGGTTTATCTCTCGCCGCTGCTCGGCGCCTCGGACAGGAGGCAAATACTGAAAGAGTTCCGGGAAATCAAGATCAATTCTACCCTGCCGGTCTATCTATATCTGGCGCAGCGGCTGTAAATTCAAACCGCTTTCTTTATTTAGGCAGCGCATGAGGCTAGTATTTCCATCATTTGCCGATGTATTTTACCGTTGGAGGCCAGGATGTGGGGGGAGGTCAGGTCGTAGCCATTGCCGCCGAGATCGCTTACTTCTCCCCCGGCTTCTTTGATCATCAGGGCGCCGGCGGCTGTGTCCCATGGTTTGAGCTTTAATTCCCAGAATCCGTCAAACCGGCCGGCCGCCAGATAGGCCAAGTCCAAAGCGGCGGAGCCGGCGCGGCGGAGGGCCTGGGCTTTGACAGCCATTATATTAAAATAATTGATGTTATTCTCCTGGCTCTCCCGTATATCGTAAGGAAAACCCGTGGCCAGGAGGCTCCGGGAAAGTTCCGCCGTATCTGAAACCACGAGCCTCCGGCCATTGAGAAAAGCTCCCTTGCCCTTTTCCACGGTGAACATTTCATCCATCATGGGATTATAGATGACACCGTAAAAGACTTCCGTTCTTATTTCCAGGGCGATGGACACGCAGAAAACGGGGTAGCCGTGTGCGTAGTTGGTGGTGCCGTCCAGGGGGTCGATAATCCAGCGATAATCCGAGCCGCGCCGCAGTTCTGCGGATTCTTCAGAGAGAATGCCATGTTGGGGAAAGGCGTGGCGTATCCTTGCCACCAACAAATCTTCCGACATGCGGTCCACTTCGGTAACCAGGTTGATTTCTCCCTTGAAGTCAATCTGGCGCTTGTTGGGCAACTCTCTTTTCAGGATTGTTCCTGCTTCCCGGGCGATAGCCTGCATGAATTTAAGATAATCAGGGGTCATAAGGTATTTTCTCCAAATAATTTTCCGGACGATAGCATCTTTTGGTTGGGAAAAAAATCGTAAATTCGGAAGGCCTTACCATCTAAGCTTTTCCTGCATAAAAAATAGAGGCGTTCCGATACTGTGAAAATGGGTGACGGGGCGCCTTTTTTTTGTGGACATCCTCTGCCGTATGACCCATAGTGGCAAGGAGAACTTTGTTTACTTACCAGGGTTGGGGATTTATGAGGGTAGGATTAATCGGTGCACTTCTGGCAGTTCTGCTTTGTACGGGATATACACATCCGCCCGAGATCAGGGACCTGCAGGAGATTAGCCAGGATCACCTTTTTTTTGCCAAACAGCAGGAGAAGGCCTTCGCCCAGCTCGATCCGGATTTACAGAAGCAAGCTGAAGCTTTCCACGATAAAATGTTTTTTTCTCCCTGGCATCAGTCTAATTCCCGCTTTACCCTTGAGGAAATAAAAAGGGAATTCGATAAATACGGCAAAAGTCCGGGATACGGCAGAAACGGGAAAAAACACCCCCAGTCCTGGATAAAAAAGCTCAACGCCAATGCCCGTTTGCAGGATTACCCAGCGGTGGGATACCCGGCGATTACCATACAAAATACCGATTTGCGGGTGCTACCCACCGCGGAGGCTCACTTGAGTCTGCCCGTGAACTGTCCGTTGCCCTTCGATAATATGCAGAATTCCGGTGTCGCCGCTGGCACTCCCCTTTACGTTTCCCAGGTGACAAAAGACAAAAAGTGGGCCTTGGTGGAAACGCATTATGCCTTGGGTTGGCTTCCTGTCCGGCACATGGCCCGCGTTGATGGTGATTTTATAAAGCTATGGGAAAACGCCCCCTATGCCTCCATTATCAAGGATAAAACCCCTGTTTACGACGACAAGGGCAAATTGCTTTTTAAGACTCCCCTTGGTTCTTTTTTCCCCAGGATCAGTGAGGACAGCCAAACCATAACAATCCTTATTGCTGCCGCCGACAGTCAAGGTCAGGCTTTGCCGCAGAAGATCGTCCTTGCCAGGGAAGCGGCCGCGAATAAACCATTGCCGTTGACGCCGACGAACATGGCCCGGTTGGCCAAAGAAATGATGGATGAACCCTATGGCTGGGGTGGTTTGGACCGCAAGCGCGATTGTTCTTCCCTGCTGATGGACCTGTTTGCTCCCTTCGGCATCTGGTTGCCCCGCAACTCCGGCCATCAGGCTAAACGCACCGGGCGCTACGTTGATTTAAGCACTTTATCTCCGCGGGAAAAGGAAAAGGCGATCTTGACGCAGGGCATTCCCTATTTCACCCTGCTGTGGCTGAAGGGGCACATCATGCTCTATATCGGTGAACAGGCAGGCCGTGCCGTGGTGTTTCATGATTTTTGGAAAGTTAAAACCGTGGATTTGCAGGGGCGCAAGGGGCGGCGGATCGTGGGCAGGGCGGCGATCACTACGCTTAATCCGGGGCAGGAACTGCGGCCAGAGGGCGATCCCGGCGAAATCTTGCCTGCGATTCAGGGGATGGCCATACTATGGCCGCCGCCTGTGGAGCCAGTGAACTTTTCTCCGAGTGCGAAGTAACCAGCGTCGTGTACGGGTTCCCCCCGGATCGGTTCAACCCATTTTCGGAGGAGTATAAACGCAGTAGGGTTCTTCTGCCAGGTAATCTCCGGTAATCTCGTAGGCGCGGGCGCGGCAGCCGCCACAGACCTTGATGAATTCACATTGGCCGCATTTGCCCCCATAGAGATTCAGATTCCGAAGGTTGTTAAATATTCCCGAATTTGTCCAAATATCTTCGAACCCTTTTTCTTTGATTTGCCCACAATCCAGCTCCAGGTAACCGCAGGGCTGTACTTGACCTGTATGGGAAATGAAGCAGAAAGAGCTTCCTCCCATGCAGCCGCGCGTCATGGCATGCAGGGGGCCGCCACTGGCCTTTTCTCTGGTTGCAGCCGGCGCCGCGCCTTTACGCTGGTGGTAGATGCGGAAATAATGGGGGGCGCAGGTGGCCTTAAGTTGGATCGGCGCCTTGAGACTTTCCTCGTAAAACCAGTTCAGAGTTTTTTCGTAGTCAGCGGGCGGAATCTCCTGGTCAGCCATGTCTTTTCCCCGACCCGTGGGCACCAGGAGGAAGATATGGTGGGCCGCCGCCCCCAGCTTGACCACCAGGTCAAAGATACCCTTTATTTGATCGAGATTGGCCTTGGTCACGGTGGTGTTAATCTGGAACTCCAGACCGGCTTTCTTCATGGCCTCAATGCCGACCAGCGTTCCGGCAAAAGCTCCCGGCACCATGCGGAAGGCGTCATGACTCCCGGCATTCAACCCGTCGATGCTGATGCTGACCCGTTGGATGCCCGCAGCGATTAACCGGTGGGCAATTTCCTCCGTCACCAGGGTTCCATTGGTAGCCATGACCATTCGCAAGCCCTTCAGGTTTCCGTAGGTCGCAATTTCAAAGATATCGGGCCGGAGCAGGGGTTCCCCGCCAGTCAGAATAACCACCGGTTTGCTGAAAGCGGCGATCTCGTCAAGCAGTTTCAGGCAGTGCGCGGTGTCAAGCTCTCCTTCATAGGGGCCACACTCTGCCGAAGCCCGGCAGTGGACACAGGCCAGGTTGCAGCTTCTTGTTACCTCCCAGGCCACCATACGGAGTGTATCGGGCAGCATCGGCAAGATTCTTTCCTTGGGTATGTTATCAAGATCGTTCATCGTTGTAGCACCTGCGCCGCTTCCTGGGCAAAATAGGTTATGATGATATCGGCTCCGGCCCTCTTGATGGACAGGAGGGATTCCAGCATGGCTTTTTCACCGTCCAGCCAGCCGAGGCTCGCTGCTGCCTTGATCATGGAAAACTCACCGCTTACATTATAGGCGGCCACGGGAAGATCAAATTCTTCCTTTGCGCGGCGGATAATGTCCAAATAGGGCAGGGCCGGTTTGACCATCAGGATGTCCGCCCCCTCTTCCACGTCGAGAGTCATCTCCCGTATTGCTTCATCGCTGTTGGCCGGATCCATCTGGTAGGATCGCCGGTCCCCGTATTGGGGCGTGCTTTCAGCAGCTTCGCGGAACGGTCCGTAAAAACAGGAGGCATATTTGGCGGCGTAGGCCATGATCGGCAGCGCCTCATAACCGGCTTCATCAAGCGTCTCTCGGATCGTGCCGATCTGACCGTCCATCATGGCGGAAGGGGCCACCAGGTCGGCGCCGGCCCGGGCATGGGAAAGGGCTGTTTCGGCGAGTACCTCCAGGGTGGTGTCATTGTCCACATCCCACTTTTCGATCATGCCGCAGTGGCCATGGCTGGTATATTCGCAGAGGCAAACATCCGTAATGACAAGGATGTCCGGCACCTTATCCTTGATCTTGCGCACCGCCCGCTGCACGATGCCGTCCCGCGCGAAGGCACCGGAGGCCGCGTCATCTTTTTTGTCGGGAATGCCGAAGAGTAGTATCGCAGGTATGCCCAGTTTCCTGGTTTTTTCTGTTTCTTTAACCAGATAGTCAATGGACATCTGAAAGTTTCCCGGCATGGAATTTATGGGTTTTTTGATGTCCTTGCCTTCCACCACAAACAGTGGGTAGATCAGATCGTTGACAGACAAAGCCGTTTCGCTCAGCATCCTCCGGAAGTTTTCGTTTTTGCGTAACCGCCTGGGGCGATAATCGGGAAAATACATAAATGCTCCTTTCACCTACAACTTATGATTGCATGCCACTTCATCCAGCAGTTCACGTCCGCCCCTTGCCAGGATCTTTTCCGCCAGCGTTTTCCCCAGAGCATCACCCGTATCCACGGGGCCTGCCATCTCTTCTCTGATCATGACCCGGCCATCTGCGCCGCCCACCAAACCCCTTACCAAAAGTTGGCTCCCCTGGATCTTGCCATAGGCGGCAATGGGCAACTGGCAACCGCCGCCAAGGCGCTTGAGAAAGGCCCGTTCCGCGCCAACTTCCAACCAGGTTGTTTCGTGATTGAGAAAGGCTATTGTTGCTTGCGTCTCCTTATCATCGGCGCGCGATTCCAACGCGAGCACACCTTGCCCTACCGCGGGCAGTATCATTTCTACGGGTAAATACTGGGCAATTTTTGCTGCCCAGCCCATTCTTCTGATCCCTGAAGCGGCCAGAATAACGCCGGCCAGGCCGTCAGTGTCAATTTTTTTGATGCGCGTATCCAGGTTGCCCCGCAGAGGCACTATTTCAATGTCGGGCAGGAGGTTCAAAAGCTGATAAGACCGGCGCAGTGAGCCGGTGCCGATGCGCACCCCTTTGGCCATCTCCTCGATTTTAAGGTTGTCCCTGGAAATGAGGATATCCCGTGGATCTTCTCTTTCCGGCGTGACGGCGATTTCCAGGCCGTCGGGAAGTTCCGCCGGCACATCTTTCATGCTGTGGACGGCCATATCCACCCTGCCTTTCAAAAGCGCCTCTTCTATTTCCTTGACGAAGACCCCTTTGCCGCCGATTTTGACCAGGGAAATGTTCTGCATGATATCGCCGGTGGTCTTGATGACCACGATTTCCACCTGCAGCTTGGGGTGACGGTTCCTGATTTTGTCGGCAATCCAATTTGTTTGGGTCAGGGCCAAGCCACTTCCCCGTGTTCCTACTTTTAATGTTGCTTTAATTTTGCCCCTCCTCTGAAAAAAAAGTTGGCCGTCATCATCCCGCAAGGTCCGTTAATTGGTGTCCAGCTTGAAAAGACGCCTCACAAGCACCAGGGAAGATGTGAGTCCATTGTCATCCTGGCTTTCCTCCTTGAGGCTGGCGATGGGACTATGGATGATCTTATTGACGATGGCCGTGGTCATGATTTCCACATTTTTTCTGGTTTGTTCATCAAGGTTGCCCAGCCAGGAAGAGGATTTGTCCAGTTCGCTTTTGACAATTTCCTCAACCTTTTGCCGCAGGGAGACGATGGTAGGCACGACAAGCAGACTGTTAACCCAAGCCTGGCATTTTTTGACCTCTTCCTCGATGATGGCTTCCGCTTTCTCCGCTTCCTGCCGACGGTTTTGCAGGTTATCATCCACCACCTCCTGCAAATCATCGACGTTATAGAGAAAGGCGTTGTCCAGCTCGCCGACCTCCGGTTCAATATCACGGGGTACGGCAATGTCGATCAGAAACAACAGGCGGTTTTTACGTCCCCGCAGGGCCTCTGCCACCATATCTCTGGTAACCACGTAGCCCGGCGCGCCTGTGGAACTTATTACGATATCCGCATCTTCCAGCCGTGCTGCCAAATCATTAAACTCGATAGCCGTACCCTGAACGGCCGCGGCTATCTCCAAGGCCCGCGTATAGGTGCGGTTGGCGATAAGTACCTTGCCGACGCCCTGATTTAGCAGATGTCGTGCGGCCAGTTCCGCCATCTCACCGGCACCCACCAGCAGGACAGTCTTGCCTTGCAGATTGCCGAAGATTTTTTTGGCCAGTTCCACGGCTGCATAGCTGATGGAAACGGCATTGCTGGCAATCGCCGTCTCCGTGCGCACCCGTTTTGCAGCCCGGAATGCGTGGTGCACCAATTTATTCAGCACCATGCCCGTGGTCTTGTTTTCCATCGCCAGATGGTAGGCATCCTTAACCTGCCCCAGGATTTGCGGTTCCCCCATGACCAGCGAGTCAAGGCTGGATGATACCCGGAAAAGGTGCCTGATCGCCTCAATATCGGTGTGTACGTAAAGGCACCTTCCCATTTCCTCGGGTGTTAAATTACCGTGATTAAAAATAAAAGAACGCAGGCCGACAGCGGCCGCGGCCGCCTCTGTTGTTTCCGCCAGGACCTCAACCCGGTTGCAGGTGGAAAGATACATCGCTTCCTTGACATGGGGCACCTTCATCAGCTCAGTGAGGGGGTTAAGATCGCTCCAGCAGGAGAGGGAAAGTTTTTCCCTTATCTCCAGGGGGGCCGTTTTATGATTCATACCAACAAGAATAATATTCATTTTTTAAGCAAAGCTGTGAAGCGAGGTAGAGAAGCGGCTCGCAACAACGCAGAAAAGGAGAAAAAGGAAGGCCAGGATGGAGAACCAAGCCGATTTATGGCCTCTCCAGCCGATAACCAGACGCTGGTGCAACAGGAAAGCGTATAACGACCAGGCCAGGAGCGTCCATATTTGTTTGGGATCCCATTGCCAATTGCTACCCCAGGCCGTCCGCGCCCAAACCGATCCTACCAAAACGCCCAACGTCAGCAAGGGAAAACCGCCCAACAGACAAATATGGTTGACCCTGTCGAGATCTCTCAATGAGGGAAGAAGCCGGGTGAAATTGCGTCCTTTCTTGCCCTTTATTAATTTGTCCTGCAAAAGATACATGGCCCCGGCGCAAGAAGCGAGCGCAAAAAAAGCCTCGCCGGATACAGCCAACATGACATGCAGCGGCACTAAGCTGCCCTGCAAAATGTCGGGTATGACAACTTTGTCGCCCAAGCGGATCGAGGCGACGATCATAAGTAAAAAAGCGGTTGGCGAAACAAAAGCGCCCAGTATCCGGGTTTTCGTTTTAAGCTGAAAAGCCAGATAAACGCCCGTCATGATCCAGGCGATCAATCCCAGGGCGTCATAAATGTCGCGAACGGGGATTTGCCCCGTGGCGACGCACCGCGCCCCGATGGCCATTGTCTGAATCAGGAAGGCGGAGCAAAGCACCCACATGGACGCCCTGGCCACCATAACCCTTTTGACCAACAGCGATATGGCATAGCCAAGGGTGCTTAAAAAATAAGCGGCCAATGCTAACTTGAAAAATAGAATATCCATCCTTCAATCCTTCCCTTTGTCTTTAGAGGTTCCCGCCTCATTAGCCAAAGCGGCGATTTCCCCCAGACACGCCGCTACGCCCTTTTCGTTGCCTTCACCGATGTGGCGAAGGATATCAGATTCTATCAGGGCCGTAAAAAACCTTTTGTTCTCCTCAGGAGTGAAGCCGCAGGAGAGGCGCTGCTGCCGCAGCTTTCCCATGATCTCAAGCAAATCGGCATATTCTGCACCGTAGGAACTTTCCAGTTCCTTCCTCAGCTTGCTTGCCAGGGCAGGGCTTTGACCACCCGTTGAGACGGCAAGGAGCAGATCGCCGCGGCGCACTACCGCAGGCAGGATAAAATCGCACAGTTGTGGGGCATCGGCAATATTCACCAGGATGCCGCGCAAACGGGCATCTGTAAAGATTTTCTCATTTACCGTATGAGAGTCAGTGGCCCCGATGACCAGAAAGGCTCCCTCCAGGTGAGCAGGCTCATAATCGGCTTTAACGTGGCTTATCCGGTCTTCCCGCCTCAGCATCTCCAGTGAGGGCAACAGAGTGCGGCCGATAACAGTTACCCGTGCGCCGCAGTCAAGCAGGGTTGTTGTTTTTCTAGCACCGACCTCTCCGCCGCCCGCAACCACACACCTTTTATTTGTGATATTGAGACATATGGGGTAGTATCGCAAGTCTTTTCCTTTGAGGCGATTAGGTGCGAAGGGCTAACATGAAGAAGAAGAAAAGTCAAGTAATGCGGGGGCAGCTGGCTGGAAAGACTATTGCGAATAAGGAGACAGTGTAAAGCAGCAATGGAAAATCTTCCTGACAAGTGGGTGCGGGTGAATGTCGTGGCCGCTCCCGAATTATTGGATGCGCTCGCCAATTTTATGATGGAAATCGGCGCCGAAGGCGTCAGTCAGGAAGCCCCGGCCCCTTCCTTCGGGGAACCGGAAGACGTTGCCGTCTTTTACGAAGATTTGACGGCTTACCTGCCCTGGGATAAAAGGGAACAACGGCTTGCCTCTCTGAGAGCATACCTCGACGCCTTGAAACTCCTCTTTCCCGCTCGCGATAAAACTACTGTCACAGTGCAAGAGATCACCTCTGCCGACTGGGGGGAGGAATGGAAAAAATACTTTCATCCGCTTCGCATTGGCAGGAGAATCGTCATTAAGCCGACCTGGGAACCCTACGAGCCGCTCGGGGATGACATCGTGATCGAGATAGACCCGGGTATGGCCTTTGGCACTGGCCAGCATCATTCCACGGCCATGTGCCTGGAGGCAATGGAAGACCTTTTCGTTCAGGGATGTCAGGCGCCGCAGGATGTTCTTGATGTGGGCACAGGGACGGGAATTCTGGGGATTGCGGCCGCACGTCTGGGGGCGGCAAAGGTCGTCTGTCTCGATGTCGATGAAAAAGCTGTTGGTATTGCCTTGGGGAATGCCGTTCTCAACCAAGTCTCGTCAACACTGAAAATATCCGGCGATGACATTTCTCGCCTGGCAGGTCCATTCCAACTGATTCTGGCCAATCTTACGGCCAAGCCGCTTTTGGAGCTTTGCCCCCGCTTCGTGTCTTTACTGTCTCCGGAAGGTTACCTGATAATTTCCGGCATCATTGAAAAGCAGGTTCCAGAGATCGAGGCCAGTTTTTGCCGGTTCCCCTTCCATCTCCAACGGAGCATCGCAAGTGAGGAGTGGCGGTGCTATGTTTTCCAAAAGGATTGATTCATATGACCATGGCAAGAATCTACCATCCCCATGAGCTGGAGGCGGGCAATCTTTGTGCCGTAACAGGCGAAAACCGGCAGTATCTGCTCTCCGTGCTGCGCATGCGGCAGGGGGACCGTGTCTTGCTCTTTGACGGCAAGGGGCACGAATATGAGGCGGTTATCCGTACGCAGGACAAGGCTGGCCTGACGGTGGAAGTCTTAACGAAGGAAAACATCAATGTTGGCAGTTGCAAAATCACCCTTGCCCAATCCCTGCCCAAAGGCTGGAAAATGGACTTCATCGTGGAGAAGGCCAGTGAATTGGGGGCGACCACCATAATCCCCTTTCTTTCCTCAAGATCAGTGCCGCGGTTGACACCGGAGCAAGGTCGCCACAAGCAGGCGCGTTGGCAGAAGGTCGCACTGGAAGCGGCGCGGAAATCTCATGCCGGTGGAATCCCGGAGGTAGAGGAGGTTTTGTCCTTCAACAAGATGCTTGGTCGTGCGGCGGCGGAGACCGTAAAAATAATCTTCTGGGAAGAGGAAAAGACCACCCATCTAGAGCAGATGCTACAGGAAAAGAGCCGGGGGCAACAGGGGGATTTCTTCCTGGTGGTTGGTCCTGAAGGCGGATTTGCCGGAGAGGAAATTGACCTGGCGTCAAGCCGGGGATTTACCTCTGTTAGTCTGGGGTGTCAGATTCTCAAGGTGGAGACGGCGGCACTTGCAATTCTCAGCATCGTTCAATACGAACGAGGTATTTTGGGTACAATCGGGATGGTGAAAGGGAGACCATGATGGGATATCGCTACGGAGGCTTCTGGCGACGCTGGATGGCGTATTTCATAGATAAGACGATCCTCATTTTTATCTATGCTATTATTATTGTTCTTGAATTGGCAATTATCCCCCTGTCGCCATACTCCCGCCACCCCAACATGCCGATCGGTATCTGGGGCGAGATGAGCGGCCCTTTTCTGTTGGGGCATTTTCTCGTATATGTCGGTATTTGCATGGCTTATTTTACCTATTTTCACGGGGCCTGCGGCCAGACGCCGGGGAAGGTCTTGCTTAAGCTCAGGGTCATCCAGGTAACGGGGGAAAACCTGACCTACGGCGTCGCTTTTCTCCGCTGGTTAGGCTCCATAATCTGCCGCATGCCATTGTATCTGGGCTTTTTCTGGATTGTCTGTAACGGCCGAAAGCAGGGTTGGCACGACAAAATTGCGGCGACCCTGGTGGTAAGCAAGACCAACGGTGGTTATCAAGCTTAACCTTGAGGATTCATTTCTTGTTTGTCCCCAATAAAGGTGTGGGAGATGGTGCGGCAACAAGAGCTGCGTGAAGCCGCGGGTGGTAAAAAACACCTTGACAAGACATGGCTATTTCTATAGATAAGGCCCCTCTTTATAGAGGTTCGATTTGCCGGTATTGATGGGCCGGTAGCTCAGTCGGTAGAGCATCGGACTGAAAATCCGAGTGTCGGCAGTTCAATTCTGCCCTGGCCCACCATTTTTCAAGGGGCCGCAATTTGTTTGCGGCCCCTTTTTTTATGTCCCTTGACCACCCTTTCCGGGTGTAATCTGTTGCTAAAGAATGCGATAATTCGTAAGACGCCCGGCTTTATAGATAGAGGGGGATTTTCTTGTCGGTGGTGAAGATGCGATTGGGAAGGGTGTTGCCAATGAGCGACGGCGAATGGGGATCGTGCTTTTTGTGATTGGCCTTTGCCAGCTCAAAGCTTGATGTGGCATAGCAATATTGGCAACCGAAAAGACAAGAGTCATACATCCCGATGTCACGGCTGATGACACAACCACAGGCTTTGCGCTGGGCCGGGTCTTTTTTTTGAACGACATCGATGCCAAATGTTTTTTTCATGTATTCATCATCAACACATTTACCGGGACATACCCCATAAGGCTGCAAATCGATATCTTCAGCGCAACTGTAAATTTCCATGCCGCTTGCATGGGCGGCCAAAACAAGGGAGGGCATTAGATCCGCAGTCGCCTGCGTATCCAGAATCTTTAATTCGATACCATGTTTAGACATTTCAGTAATCCGTTTCCCGGCTTTCTTGTAAACATCAACAATGCTGATTACCGACCGTTTCGTATAACCTTTTAAAGCTTGGGCGATCAGTCCGTAATTTTGCCGGTGAAATTCCCAATCGGTTATATTGCTGAATACTATGGGGTCATAGCGCCAGATGATCTTGTCCGGCCCAATCATATTGGACAATGCTTTTAAAATTTCAAGGGAGCTTGTCAGCGCTGGCGACTTCTGGTCAATCAGGGCAGGATTATTCATGAGGGTATATTGGAAGTAATAATGAAAACCTCGTGCCTCAAGTTCTCCTAAGTAGGGCAAGAGAGGACGGGGATTTCTTGTCCAAAAAACGATGGCATCTACATCCTTTGGCTTCAGGGAAACAACGGACACTTGATGATGATTGAAGGGGTTGGGAACCGTGCAGCAGCCTTCTTGAATGCGGTTCATAAACCATTTGGCATAGAAGGCAGGTATATCCGTGCGACGGCTGGCGCTTATGATCATATCGTCGTTGTCTTCATAAGAGAAACATTGGTGGCAGTGATCCGGTCATCGGCAAAGGCCGCATTATATTTCGCAAACTATATGCTCGATCTCCCTGGAGAAGGTTTCATAGTTGAGCGAATAGTCGATGGGGCATTCGACCACCACCAGCTTTTCCTGGGCAAAAGCGTCGTGCAGGACGGAGGAGAGATCATCACCATCCCGCAACTTGATTCCCACTGCCCCGTAGCTCTCGGCGTATTTGACGAAGTCGGGGTTGCCGTAGTCCAGGGCGAAGTTGGGAAATCCCTTGGCCTGTTGCTTCCACTTGATAAAGCCGTAGGCATTATCGTTCAGGATCAGTACCACCAGGGGAATCTTATGGCGCAGGGCCGTTTCCAGTTCCTGGGAGTTCATCATGAAACCGCCATCGCCCACCACGGCAAGAACTTTTCTTTCGGGGTGCACCAGCTTGGCGGCGATTCCTGCCGGCAAGCCTGCGCCCATAGTCGCCAGCGCATTATCCACGAGAAAGGTATTGGGTTTGAAAGTTCGGTACAGCCTGGAGAACCAGAGCTTGTAGATGCCATTATCGAGGGTGATGATGTCGTCTTCAGCCAGCGCTTTTCGCACCTGCGTCACGATCTCCTGGGGCCTGGGGGGATATGTTTTTTTTGCATCCGGAGAAAACTTTTTTTCCAGGAAAGCCCGTGTTGCTGCAAACAGCTTGCTTTCTTTCTTATCCAGCAATTTCTCGCTTAAGCGCTGGAGCGAAGAAGCAATGTCGCCGATGATTTCGATATCGGGATTGAAGAATTTGTCGCTTGTGGCCTCGGAGAAGCCGATATTGATGATTTTCTTGGAAAGGTCGGCGTTCCATACGTAGGGGGGATATTCCACGATGTTGTAGCCGATGGCAATGATCAGGTCCGCCCTGTCGATGCCGCAATTGATGTAATCGCGCTTGTGGATACCGGTGGCAAAAAGGCTATAGGGCGAATTATCGCTCAGAACGCCTTTTCCCATCTGGGTGTGTACGGCATAGATCCCCGTTTTATTGGTGAATTCCTCCAGTTGCCTGGTAACCAGATGACGGTTTGCTCCGGAAGACAGGATAATCAGCGGGCGTGCGGCTCGATTGATCAGGGCGGCGGCCTTTTCGATCGCTTGGCGATCAGGGGCGGGACGGCGCGTATAGCCACGAACTTGGATGGCGGCTGATGTATCGCTTGCAGCCACATCTTCGGGTAGTTCCACATGCACTGCTCCCGGCCGCTCGGCCTGGGCAAGCTTAAAGGCATTACGCAGCACCGTAGGGATCATGCCCGGATCGGCGATGGAAACGGCGTTTTTAGTGATCGGCCGCATAATGCCCACCACATCGATGAGCTGAAATCCTGCCTGGCGGTTTTCCCGGAGCGCTTTCTGCCCCGTGATTGCCACGAGCGGGGCGCCAATGAGCTGCGCATAGGCCACACCGGTAACCAGATTCGTGG
>JBAQLR010000197.1:0-31926 GCA_049302035.1 Syntrophales bacterium | reverse complement strand
ACCGAAAGCCGTCATGCTGGAGAACGTACCGGGATTCGCAGCGGCCAAATTCTCAGACTATCGTGACAAGTTGCGAATCCAATTGCTGGAACTTGGTTATGAATCCGATTGGAGAGTCTTGCAGGCCGCCGACTACGGCGTCCCGCAGCTGCGTCCGCAGTCGGACTAGCTATCGCAAAAGCGTTTGAGGGTAAGTACCCCCGCCATTGTTCTTGTTCTTCAAATAGACAAGCGACATATAAACACCCCCATTGATAGGTATAATTATACCTATCAAGTCAAGCAGTAATTGTCGTTAGCCTTGATCTGTAATGTATTTTGCACGATCCTTGTTATAATTTCGGCGGGAATTTAGGATGTTAGGCTGAACGCGTGATTGCAGGACCTGACTGCTTTTTCCCTAATTCCGCACGGATTGCCACACCAACTGTCTCCATTAGATAGGGTTTCCTCACATATGCCCCAACCCCCATCTCCTGGGCCTTGCGGATTCGGTCCGTTTCGGAAAAACCACTGGCCATGATAGCTTTCTGGTGCGGATTGCTTGCAATAATCCTCTCATAGGTCTCCAGGCCATCGATCCCCGGCAGCATAATCATATCCAGGAGCATAATATCTGCCTTATTGCTCTTTAAATACTCCACCGCCTCTTCACCGCTGGAAACCGCATTCACCCGGTAATCGAGCCTCGTCAGTATGGTGGTGGCCACGTCTCTCTGCTCCTTTACGTCATCCACGACAAGAACAGATTCCCCCTGTCCCATGTACTGTTCAAGGGGTATCTTCTGCGCATTTTCTGCCGCCTTATCCCTCGTGGCGGGGAAGTAAAGCGTAAAGGCGCTCCCTTTGCCGTCTTCACTTTGCACATCGATATGCCCGTTATGATCCTTCACCGTTCCCCAGACGACGGCCAACCCCAACCCCGTCCCACTTCTGCCCATAACCTTTCTTGTGTAGAAAGGCTCAAATATCTTGTTAAGATCGGCAGCAGAGATGCCTTGCCCGTTGTCGGATACTGTCAGGATCACGTAATCCCCTTCCCCCAACTCATCGTCGCCTTGATGAATAGCCTTGTCGAGATAGCGGTTCTCCGTCCTGATCGTCACCGCACCGCTTTCAGCAATCGCCTCCGCGGCGTTTGATATCAGGTTCATCAGTGTTTTTTCCAGATGAATGGGTGAACCTTTGACATTTAAGAGGCCCGAATCAAGTTCTGTCCGGAAGGTTATCCGGGAATGATGGGTCTGTATCGTCTCGAATACCGGGCTCTTGAGGAAATTAAAAATGAGCTGGTTGACATCGACTACCTCCGATGTTACCACGCCCCTTCTGGCCAGCGTTAATAAATCCTGGACAATGGCCGCGCCCTTTTCACTGGATGTCAGAATATTCTCTGCATACTTTCTCAGCGGGTTTTCTTCCGGCAGACCTTCCATAATAAGCTCCGAATATCCGGAAAGGACACCGAGAACATTATTAAGATCATGAGCCACTCCCCCGGCCAGTTGTCCCAGGGCTTCCAACTTTTCCGCACGGTGCAGACGGGCCGCGAGGCTTATCTTTTCCTCCTCCGCCCACTTGCGGGAGAGGGTAATACCAAGCAGCGAAGCCAACCCCTCAAAAAAGTGGATCATACCAAGAGTGAAAGCATCTTTTTTTCGGTCATTGAGTTGCAGCAGACCGACAATCTCCTGATTCGCGCGGACGGGAATAAGCGCTATGGAAAAGAAACCTTCGTGTATGCAGCGGTTACGCGGATTAATCCTTGGATCCTGGTCAGACGGAAGGTCCAATAGCAATACGGAATCGTTTGTCCAGAAACTGCCGCCTGGCGTGAAAAGGGGACTTGCCGGATCGGTCCGTCCGGATATTACCAGACCGCAGATGCATTCCAGGCCGTCGTCGCCGCTTGTCTCCCGGTAAAGCCCGCCATCCTGGTTGCGAACAGTCAAACTATTTTCCGTGAGGAGAAAATCAAGAGAAAAACCGTTTTGGGCAAAATAGGGGAAGTCCTCGTTGTTACGTAGACGAATCCCTACTGCGGCGAATCCTGTTTCGCTCTTAATCGCGGTAAGAATACGGCTGATCGTATCAGCTAACGGCAGATATTCGTTGATTATACCCATGATTTCCATCGCAAGCAATCGCCGATTTTCCGCTTCCCGCCACTCGGTAACATCGCGAAAGACGATGACAACCCCGTGCTCTTCAGATTCCGTCTCGGTCAGGGTCGTGCGGACTTCTTCAATAGAGTACTCCTTTCCCTCCTTGCCGGTAAGAATAATCCACTTTTCTCCCGCCAGTTTTTCTTGACCTGGGCGCAGGACATACACTTCTCCCAACTGTCGCCCCACTGCCTCGGAGGCATCCATCCCGACAAGCGATTCGGCCATCCGGTTTATGAACCGGATCTCCCCCCGGTGGTCAACCGTAATAACCCCGTCACCAATGGCATAGAGAGTTTTCTCGGACTTGTCTTTTTCCCGTTGCAAATCAGTCAAGGTCTTCTCAAGCTTTCCGATCGGATAGGTACGGAAAATAAAATAGAGCAGGTAGCCAAGCAGCGCACTGATAAACACCAATAGAAGCGTGGTGTTTATCAGTGCGCGGATGCTATGCCTCACGACAATCGAACCGGCAAAGCGTCCCGAGTCAAAGAATCTTGCTGAAACCGAAATTATGGGGCGCAATTCCGTAAAATCAGTTTTTACGACAAGCCTCCCCGCCGCATTGCGAATTTCCCGTTCATCCTCTCCCCCCTGGAGCGCCGATTGCGAGATAACCTCCTTCAACCTTACGCTTTCAAACTCCCACAGATCCGGCCTGGCCTGGACGATTTTTTCGATGGATTTTGCAAGGGATGCGGCTTCTATCGTGAGAGCCTGCCGTGTTCCGTTTATGGAAATAGCGTGGTACACGCTGGGTACGGCAACGGTAAAAAGACAAGCGGCAAAGGCACCCATAATGCTCATGAGCTTCGTGATTGATGCTCTCGGTTGCGTTTGCACATGTCGGGAACTAAAAGGCATAAATCACATCACTTGCCGGTAATACGCGGCAAAGTCACATGGCCGTTCTTAGAGAGAAGCTTTTGACCATCCCGGGAAAAAACGAATTCTACAAAGTCTCTGATGACTCCGCGGTATTTATCCTTTTTATAGACTAAAGACAATGTCATGACGAAGGGGTATTTGTCGGCGGCAATATTGGCGCAGGTGGGCGCCGCCCCATCGACGGAAAGGGCCTTAATCCTTAGTCCCTCCGCTGCTATGAGAGAGCCGCTGGTTGTGCCGAATGAACCGGGCGTCTTCTCGATTTGCAAGGCCGCTTCCTGATCCGTGTTGCCGACAAACACACCGGGAATGGCATGAGCCTTCTCGGACACCGACTTTAGGACGGAATTGATGCCCGACAAATAGACGGAATAAGCGTCACTCAGAGGGCGAAGAATAAGCCTAATGGGCGTTCCGTCAGACCATGTCTGGCGCTTTCCCGCATATATTTCCGCTATTTCTGCCAGCGCGAGATTTTCAGTAGGGTTTGAATCCTGCACCCCGAAGATAAAAGCCGTGCGACCGTAGATTTCTTCGATGATTGCCCCACTCTGTTCTTCCGGCTTGAGGCGGCGAGCCAACAACCCGATATCGATCCTCCCTTCCCGTACTGCTTTAATGCCGCCCGTACTGCCGATACTGGGCAGTACGGCGACTTTTACTTCGGGGTGCTTCTTTTGAAAATCCTTGGCCATCAGTTGCATGGCGCCGATGCTTGCACCAGTACCGGCAATAATCATGGTTTCCTTGGAATCAGCGGCAGCTGCGCCGGTAAAAATAGATCCCCCGAGCAGGAGAGCGGCGAAGACAAAAGATTGATACCGTAAGCAGCGTTTCTTAGATTGATCCCGTTTTGTCTCCCGGATAACACGTAAGCCTTTCATTATCCCCACCTTAACTTGCGTTTCTGATTTCAAAAAACGTTTGTGATACAATCGTGGTTGCTTTCTCTGAGTAATAGCAGCCTGCGATATTGTCAAGAAAACATATTTCCGTGCCCCTTAAACATTGCCAAAGGCTCGTCCTTTTGCTAAACATACCGATGTGCTCGACAAAAAAATCCTGAAGGAGCCTTTCTTTTACTATGGAAACTGATAAATTTTGCCCCCCCATTACGCTTGCGGCCGGTGGGGCGCAACACGGGTTTAAAATTCTGCGCGTGGAACAAATTGCCGATCTCCGTGTGACGGCCTATGAAATGGAACATGAAGGCACGGGCGCCAAGGCGCTGCATCTCCACTGCGGCGATCGGGAAAACCTCTATGCCATCGGCTTTCGCACTCCGCCTGCCGATTCCACCGGCGTCCCCCATATTCTGGAACATTCCGTTCTGGCGGGCTCCGAAAGATACCCCGTAAAAGACGCCTTCAATGAGCTGCACAAGGGAACGCTGCAAACCTTCATCAACGCCTTCACCTATCCCGACAAAACTATTTACCCGGTAGCCAGCCAGGAACGCACCGATTTCTACAACCTCGCCCGCGTCTATACCGACCTGGTACTAAGGCCCCGGCTGTTAAAGGAAAGTTTTTACCAGGAGGGACATCACCTGGAATTTGCCGATCCCGACGATCGGGAAAGCGACCTGATTATCTCCGGCATTGTTTATAACGAAATGAAGGGCGTCTATTCCTCGCCCGACAGCCTGATGTTCAAGGCAATCCAGGAAAACATTTTCCCCGACAACACCTACGGATTTGATTCCGGCGGCGATCCCGAAATTATTCCGCGCCTTACTTATGAGCAGTTTCTGGCCTTCCATCGCAGCTTCTACGCGCCCAGTAACGCCCGCATTTTTCTTTACGGCGATATCCCCACGACGGATCATCTGGCCTTCCTGGCCGAGGTGCTGCGAGGTTTTGGCAAGACAGAGGTAAAATCCTCCATCGCCACGCAAAAGCTGCGGCAGGAAACGGTTTATATACGGGGCACCTACCCTTTGGCCAAGGAGGAAACCGCACAGAAAAAGACAATCGTCAACTGCGCCTGGCTGCTTGCCGCCAACACGGACGTGGAAACGGCTCTCCTGCTGCAAATAGCCTGTTCCCTGCTGGTGGGGACCGCCGCCGGCCCGCTGCGCAAGGCCCTGATCGATTCGCTCTTAGGCGAAGACCTCTCGCCGGTCACGGGTCTGGAAGCGGATTTCAAGCAGATGGTCTTTACCGTGGGATTGCGGGGGACAGATCCCGACCTGGCCACCCGGATCGAATCCTTAATCTTTCAGACCTTGCAAAATATTTACGAAGCGGGATTTGACAGCGACCTCATTGAGGGCATCATCCACCAGGTGGAATTCCACGGTAAAGAAATATCGCGCGCTTCCTATCCCTACGGCATTACCCTGATGAGTTCCGCCTACCATACCTGGCTCTACGACGGAGACCCTCTCGTGGGACTGAACTTCCCCCGTGCCATCCGCCAGGTCCGCGAGAAGTGGACCCAAAATCCCGGCATCTTCCAGGAAATAATCAAGGCATGGCTCCTCGATAACCGCCACCGCGTCGTCTCCGTCATGGGGCCCAGCGCCACGCATCTGGAAATCCGGGAGGCCGCCTACCGGGAGAAAATGGCCAGCCTCAAGGCCTCCCTATCCCCTCAGGAGCTGGAAAGTATCCAGCTGGAAGCCGCCGCCCTGCGCCGCTTCCAGACAGAACCGGATGCGCCGGAGGCCGCCGCCAGCCTTCCGCGACTCGAGATCACGGAACTTTCCCGCCGGATCGATGTCATCCCCACCGAAGAAACCTTGCTTCAAAACCTGCCGACCTTCAGGCATGACCTTTTCACCAACGGCATTGCTTACCTGGACATGGCCTTCGACATTGCAGATATCCCCGATGAATTGCAGGTGTATCTCCCCTTGCTGGGCAAACTGACCACGAACATGGGGGCCGCCGGCCTGGATTATGAAGCGATGAGCAAAAGAATCGCCTTAAAAGCGGGGGGGCTTTCCTGCCACCTTGCCGCCGGCAACACCGCCGACGACGACGGGAGCTGGCAAAAAATGATCTTTCAGGTCAAGGCCCTCTACCGCAACTTGGGGGAAGCGACAGACATTTTGGCGGATATCCTGGCGGCCGGCGATCTTTCCCAGGAGAGAAGGATGCTGGATTTGATCGCGGAAAGAAAAAACGGGCTGCATGCCGCCGTCGTGCCTTCCGGCCATATTTTTGCCAAACGGTCCGCCGCTGCCACCCTCTCCCTGCCTGCCCACCGGGACGAGCAATGGCAAGGCCGGACACAGCTTCGCTTTATTTCGCACATCGCCGGTACCGGCGAGGGCGAAAGACAGGAACTCACGGAAAAGCTAACCCGCCTGCGCCAACTGATCTTTCGCCGCGACAGGCTGACCTTGAATTTCACCGCCGATCAGGAAGGTTTGACGCTTCTCTCGCAAGCGACCGCCTCCCTCCTGGAACGACTGCCCCATCAACCGGGAAACAACCGTGCGGCCACGGTCCTGCTCCCGGCGCCCCGGCACCTGGGCGTCGCCATCCCGACAGAGGTCTCTTACGTAGCCCAGGCCTTTAAGGCCCCTGGCTATGCCGATCATATGGCGGCCTCGCTCCTGGTAGCATCAAAATTACTGGCAAACGGCTATCTCTACAAACATATCCGGGTGCAAGGCGGCGCTTACGGCGGCATGTGCAACTATGACCCCATGAACGGTCTTTTTGCCTTCCTTTCCTACCGCGACCCCCATATCACGGAAACGCTACATGTTTACCGTGACGCCCAAGCCTACATCTCCCGGGAAAAGGCCAGCCGGGAAGAGCTGGAGAAGGCGATTATCGGCACCATCGGCGCACTGGACAGACCGCTGGACCCGGCCACTAAAGGTTATACCGCCATGATCCGGCGCTTTGCGGGCCTGGAAGATGAGATGCGCCTTAATTTGCGGGAAAAGGTTCTCGGCATGGACGCAGAAAACCTGAGAAGAGATATGGCCGGTTTTCTGGCCGAAAGGGCGGCAGCCGTCGTTACCGTCTATGGAGAAGAAAATCGTCTCCAGGCAGCCAATGCGGCTTTGGCGGAAAAACTCGTCATCGAAGCGCTGGTTTGAGATTCTACGCCCGTTGTAACTGCCCCGATGAACGGGATAAGTGCGCTAACGAAGTTGCTTCCCGGTGGGAAGCAACTTCCAGGTTGCCAATCAATCCGAATGGTGCATAAAACCGACGAGCGCCGTTTTATTTAGTTAACAGCTTATCCAGCAAGGGCTCTACGTCAGGACATTCCCGGCAGACAATCTGCCCTTCTTTATTCAGCAGGGTAAAATTCGGGATACCCCGGACACGGTAATTCCTGGCCACTTGCGCCGTTTCATCGAGCAGCACCCGGTAGGGCAGCTTATACTTTTCCACAAAACGCGCCACCTGGTCAGAGGATTCCTCAACGTCAATATTCACCACCACAAGGCCCTTACTCGCATATTTCGCATAAATTTCCTTAAGATAGGGGATTTCATTCCGACAGGAGGGGCACCAGGTGGCGCCAAAAACCAGCAAAACGGGCTTGCCTCGTTGCCCACTCAACTTAAATTCACGTCCCTGCAAATCCTTCAGGGTGAAATCCGGCGCCAACTCTCTTTGTGCCGTCGCCGCTTTTCCCCCGGCAGGTAACATATCAACTTTCAAAACGATCACGAGCAAAAATAAAAGCAGCAACAAGCCCGGTAAAGCAATTTTCCAGTATTTTTTCACCATGCCTCCTTTAGAACCACAACATTCCTGCCTTGATCAGCAAATATTCGCCAATTGCCAGCAGGAGCCAACCTGAGAACCGCTGGATTCTCACCAGCCAAGGCCCCGAGCGGGGCAGGGAAACGAGCAGCCCGGCGAAGGTCCCGAGCAAGATAAGCAATGTGCCCATCCCCAGAGAAAAGGAAAAAAGCAGGCTCATGCCAAAAATGGCACTCTGGCGCGTGGCAACGTAAGAAAGAAGGACGGCCAGCACCGGCGCCGTGCAGGGGGCGACCACCAGCCCGGACAGCAGACCGACAACAAAACTGCCCAGGGCACCGTTATTTTTTTCCCGCTGCTGTAGCCCGACGATAATTTCCGGCGTTCGGAGGGTAAAAGACAGGGCGCCCAGGATAAACAACCCCATGACGATAAAAACATTTGCCAGTAGAAAATAACTCCAGGGATTGGACTGCACTTTTCCGAACAATTGGCCGGTAAACGCGGCGACCCCGCCCAGCACGGTGTAGGTAAGCGCCATCCCCAAAACGTAGAACAACGACAGCCGGAAACCCCGCCAGCGGGAACCAGCGCTGTGAGCCCCGATAAAGGCAACCGTAAGCGGCGCTACCGGATAGACGCAGGGCGTGAAGCTCACAATGACCCCACCAAGATAAACTACCGGTAAGGCGAGCAGCGAGTTCTCCGCCATATAAAGAGAGATGGTCCGCAGCAAATGTTCCATGGTTCCCCCCCCTAGCACCCTTTCCTCCCCCTGTCAATTAGAGTCCAAAGGTCGCGTGGGGCGAAGTCGCTAACCTCGCTTCATCAGGGACACAAAGGCATCGTTGAGATTTGCCTGGGGGCTGCCTGGACAGGCACGGGCAATAATCTCTGCCGGACTGCCCGAGGCCACGATACTCCCCTCGTTGACCATCACGATCCTCCCACAGTGGCGAGCTTCATCCATATAGTGGGTAGTGACAAAAACCGTCATGCCCGCCTGTGCCAGCTCTCTGATAAAATCCCAGAAGTGGAGCCTGGTGATGGGATCAACCCCGGCCGTCGGCTCATCCAGAAAGAGTATTTCCGGGCGATGCAGCAAGGCGCAACCCAGAGCCAGACGCTGCCGCCAGCCGGGCGGCAATTCGCGTGTTAAACGATCGCGGGCCTCCTCCAGCCTGGTCATCGTAAAAACCCACTCCATCCGCTCCCGCCAATGTTCCTGCGCCACCATTGTATATGCCAAGATAAAAACGCATGTTTTCAAAGGGCGTCAGGTCTTCATAAAGGGAAAAGCGCTGCGACATGTAACCGATGCTCTTTTTTACCCCTTCCATGTCTGTCGTGATATCGTGCCCCGCCACTTGCCCGGAACCGGCAGTCGGCGTGATAATCCCGCAGAGCATCCGGATGGTGGTGGATTTTCCGGAACCGTTGGGACCGAGAAAGCCGAAGATTTCTCCTTTGTGTACGGCAAAATTGATCTTGTTGACCGCGATAAATTCGCCAAACCGCTTCTCCAGATGCTCCACGCCGATGGCCTCAGGCATGGAATCTGTCCTCCACAAGCTCCCGGTCCGCCTCACCAAGGTGATGAATCACCGCCTCCTCCAGATTCGGAAAGGAAGACCTTAATTCCGCCGGGGAAGCCCAGGCCAGCAGGCGCGCCCGGTGCAAAAGGCCCGGCCGGTCAATGAAGGACGCAAGGTTGGCAAATTCCAGGTACCGCCGTCGGCGCTGCGCCTTCTCCGCGCCGGTGATGCCAAAGATATCCATAAAAAAATCAAGATTTTCGCCCACCGTCAGATCCTGGTACAAACCAAACCGCTGCGGCATGTAACCAATCAGGCTTTTTACCTTTTTTTTCTCCGGCGCCACATCCAGCCCAGCCAGGGATATCCGGCCTGCGGCGGGTTTGAGCATTGTTGCCATCATGCGCAACAGGGTTGACTTGCCCGCCCCGTCGGAACACCCCAAACCGGCAATCATTCCCTGCCCTACGGTGAAAGTCACCTCCTGAACTGCCGGATGGGAGGCATAAAAAAACGAGAGACTCTCAACCTGAATGAAGGCATTATCGTAACCAGGCACCGGCCGGCATTCCTGTTTTTAACTCGAGGCGGGGATTGGGAATGGATACTTTCACCAGGTAAACGATTTTTATCCGCTCCTTGTGAGTCTGAATGAACTTTGGTGTAAATTCCCCCTCGGGGGAAATAAAGCCCACCCTCCCCCGGTAGGTCTTCGCGGGGAAGCTGTCCACCCGCACATCCACTGCTTGCCCCGGCTTGACCTGGCCTATTTCCCTCTCGCTCACAAATATTTTCAGATCCACGCGGGACAAGTCGGACAGGGTTAACACTTCCCGACTCGGCGTTACTACTTCCCCCGGCTCCACATTGCGACTCGTAATAACTCCTGGAACCGGCGCCGACAACCGCATACGCTCCAATTGAATCGCCGCCTGTTCCTGCACTGCGGCGGCCCCCCTTACCTGTGCACGGGCGGTCGCAACATCTCTTTGCGCCGCTTCGATCCGTTGCAAGTTATGGCGGGCAGATCGCAACACCGCCTCGCCTCAATAGTGCCCGAATAGAAGAGCTCTCCCCGCCGACGCTCACGCTGCCCCAGGTAAACCAGCAAGCCGACGCCGGACAGTAGCAACAAGAAAATAGCGGCAATCCGTTTTCTTTGCATCCGATCTCCTTCGGAAACTCTGCCGTCCTTCTATCACAAATAACGTCGCCGTAGCAAGGCGCCACAATATCCCCAATCTGCCAAAGTTTACCTCTTCATGTTTTTCACTTGACATTTTTACGCTCCTTATCTATACGCAACAGCGTATATTTCTTATTTGGGAGGTTAAATATGGGGCAGGATGTGCATGAGGCCCTGAACGGGATTTTCGTGTTTTATGAGGGAAAACGCAACGAGTTAATCCCCGTACTGCAGGAAGCCCAGGGGCTCTTCGGTTATCTCCCCGAGGAACCGATAAAGATTATTGCCGAATTTCTGAAGATTACCGTAGGCGAGATTTACTCGGTAGCTTCTTTTTATAACCAGTTCCGGCTCATCCCCCTGGGAAGAAATATGGTTACGCTGTGCCGCGGCACGGCCTGTCATATCCGTGGGGCGCCGCAGATTCTTGATGAAATCAGCAAGGCCATTAACTTAAAGGAAGGCGAAACTTCCGATGATCTGGAGTACACACTGGAAACCGTGGCCTGCATCGGCTGCTGTGCGCTGGCTCCTTGCCTGAAGGTTAATCACAAAATTTACGGTGACTTGACGCCTGCCAAGACAAGGGAAATATTTCACGCCGCCTGAAAATGCGGCCCTGTCCGAAGTCGTGAACAGATATGGAGAATAAATTCATGGACCATGTAACTCTAACTATTGACGACCGTCAGGTTACGGTTGCCAGTGATGCATCTATTTTACAGGCGGCCCTTGCGCACGATATCTACATCCCGCACCTTTGTTACCATCCCGAGATACACGCCGCCGGGGTATGCCGGTTGTGCATGGTAGAAGTGAACGGCAAGGTGGAACTATCCTGCCGTACGCAGGTCAGGGAGGGTATGGCTGTTAAAACATCAACCCCGGAAATCGACAGGGATCGGCGGGTAAACATTGAGGTCGTCGTTGCCAACCACCACCTGAGCTGCAAGGGCTGCGCCGGTGTCGGCCATTGCAAGCTGCAGAAATTAATGGCCCACATCCGCCTGGACAGGAAGCGGGTGCGGCGGCTGAAACTGCCCCTGGCAGACCTTCCCCTGGACAACGCCAATCCCTTTTTCACCTATGACGCCAACAAGTGCGTAATCTGTGAGGTCTGCGTGCACACCTGTGAAAAAATTCAACACGCCATGCACGTGGTTGGACGCGGCCCGAAAACGAGGATTGCTTTTTACGGAGATACGGCCCGCTGCGAAAACTGCGGCGCCTGCGTCGCCAATTGCCCCGTAGGCGCCCTCTATGCGCCTAAAGAAGCGCTGCAGGAATCGGCATAACGGAACAACCGGTTGCCACCTGCGAAAAAAAGACGTCGGCAACTCTGCCGGCGCCTTTTTTATCCGCTCTTATCGGCTTGGTGGATTTTTGTCTTCCAACGCTGGTGAAGCCAGAGCCACTGATCCGGATGCTCCCGCACTGCTCCCTCTACAATTTTTGCGCACCGTTGCGTATTCTCCAAAAGATCCCGCTGCTGGTCACCGGTGCGGGAGACTTCCACCAGGGGCTTCAGGATAAGCTTGTATTTCCCCGATTTTTGCCGCACCAGGAAGCCGGGAAGAATCGGCGCTTCTGACCGCAAGGCCAGGGCCGCGAGCCCCACACCTGTACAGGCAGGGCGGCCGAAAAAATCGACGAAAACACCCTCCTGGTGAGCCACATTCTGATCGCTCATGACCCCGATAAGCTGGTTTTCCTGGAGGAGTTCCCTGACGCGCTTGCCTATGCCCCCTTTCGGGATCAGGACATTGCCATGCATGGTCCGTAAATATTCGATTATATTGTCAAGAGCAGGATTGTCCAGTGGACGGTAGATGACATACATGGGTTTGATAAGCAACGGCGTGACAAATGCCATCAATTCCCAGTTGCCGAAATGGGCGACAAAATAAAGTAGCCCTTTACCCTGGGCAATTCCCGCTTCGTAATGTTCCCTCCCTTCCAGTTCCACCCATTTGTGGACGTTATGCGGGGCGATGGACGGCATATCGAAGAACTCCGCCGCCATGATCGCTATGTTCCGGTAGGCCCCTTTGGCGATCTGGATAAGTTCCGCCATGTCCTTCTCCGGAAATGCACATCTGAGATTGTGCAGTGCAATGAGCCGATGCTTAGCCGTCAGGTGGTAGAAAAGCGTAAAAAGGAACTGAAAGAATAATTTCCTGATCGTTAAAGGGATGCAACGGGCGCAAAACAGGATAATACCCGTCAGCCTCGTTTTCTGGACAGACATGAAAAACCTCGTTCAGGATAAATTTGTTGATGACTATCATATGAAATATTAAATGGAAAGCAAATTGAAAAATAAGCAGCCTTTTTCAGGATGTTTTCCTGAAATCCTCTTTCCTGAAATCCTCTGTCCTGAAATCCTCTTGACAGATAATATCCTTCTTCATATACTCACCCCGTGAATAAATCATTAGATTTAGGCTGCAATAATCGTCCACGCAACCCTTATCATTGCCAGGAATTGTACGGCGTGGATTTGGGTTGGCACGACATGGAAAATGTCGTTTATCACCAGGCAGACTTAGCCATTGAGCCGATTCCCTTTGCTGACAACTATTTTGATTATGTGTCGGCATTTGATTTTCTTGAACATATTCCGCGCCTTTTGCCAAAAGACGGTGGGACGCGTTTGCCATTCATTGAAGTGATGAATGAAATTTGGCGCGTGTTGAAGCCGAGTGGTATCTTTTATGCGGTCACGCCCGCTTACCCCTCTTCGGCAGCATTTCAAGACCCTACCCACGTCAATATCATTACGGAAAAAACTCACGAATATTTTTGCGGCGAGGCCCCGGCGGGGAAAATGTATGGTTTTAACGGGCAGTTTGAGGCATTGCGCACTGAATTTGTGATGGCTAAAATGGCATTCACCGCAGAGAAATCCACAGCTAAATCTTTATACAATTTGAAATACCGGTTGATAAATCCAAGCCGCTTGACCCATTTTTTGTGGGAATTACGGGCGCAAAAGTGAAAGTTTAACATATTTGAAGCGGTGTCTTCCTCATGAAGCTCAGAGGTTTGTTCTCCAAAAAAGCAGCTCGCAGCATCTCAATGTGTGATAACCCGAGATACGGGAATTATAATATCGGCAGGTGGACATATGGCACTCCTGAAGTGCTCGCATGGGATGATAAAACGCAACTTACCATTGGCAAGTATTGTTCAATAGCCGCAGGCGTTACTATTATCCTCGGGGGAGAACATCGCTCAGATTGGATAGCAACATATCCCTTTAGCGAATTTTTTGAAGAGGGAAAACTGATTGAAGGGCACCCGGCTTCTAAGGGAGACATCGTTATTGGCAATGATGTTTGGATAGGCCAAAATGCTACGATTTTATCCGGCGTCAATATCGGTAGTGGTGCGATCATCGGTGCAGAGGCTGTCGTAGCCAAAGATGTTGCCGCATATACGATAGTTGCCGGGAATCCCGCCAGAAACATGCGCGCTCGATTTGATGATGAGACTATTTCTGCTTTACTGAGCGCTTGTTGGTGGGACCTACCGCATGAGCAACTGCTGAAACTGATACCAATGCTTCAATCCTCTGATGTAAAGAGTTTTCTTAGAGCAGTAAACTCACGGGAGTAACAGGTTGATTCATAAAAAACCCCTGGTTAGCATAATCACAGCCATGTTTAATGGGCAAGATACTCTCGATGATTGCTACCGATCCGTTATCAGCCAAACATACAAAGATTTTGAATGGTTGGTGGTAGATGATCAATCAACCGATCATTCCTTCGAGATGATTTCCAATTTGCCCGATAGCCGGATTCGCCTTTTGCAAACTTCCGCAAATACCGGAGGACCTGCCGCACCGCGCAATCTTGCAGTAGATAATTCCAAGGGAGAGTTCATTGCGATCTTGGATCAAGATGATATCTGGGATCCGGATAAACTTGAGCGGCAACTAGATTTTATGGAAAAGAACAGGGATATCGGTTTTCTATCCTGTAACATGAGGGTTATTGACGATTGCGCCCAGCGTGTAACGCGTGCAGCGATAAGAAAGCCCGGTTTGCGGTATCCTGATGCAGATGATATTTACCGTGAAAATCCTTTTCTATCCTCGGCAATAATCCTGCGTCGTTTTATAATCGAGGATATTGGTGGTTTCGACGAGTGTCCGGAGGTATGTGGTCGCGATGAATGGGAGTTGGCGATCCGAGTTTCATTAAAATATCGCACCGCCTTCAACGGCGACCATATTGCGGGGAGTTACCGATCGCATCAGAATAATCTTTCTCTTGCGATATTACCCTCCTTCGGAATAGGCTATCTCAGAAATAAACATGATCACCGTTTCCCAGATAGTTTAGTGAGGGATGTCAGGGGGCGGGATTGCTACAATATTGCTCGTGGCGCCTTTAGTTCGGGGGAAATGGATGTTTTCGAGGAACAAATATCAAGGGCCGCTAGTTACCGTTCCTTTTATAAATGGAAAGGCATTTTTCTGAAATATAAAAAATATTGTAAAGCGCTGGCGTTTATGGAGCCTACTTCTGTGAAGTTGCCGCGGCACAGGATATTCTTCTGAACCACGGTGAATGTGCATGGCCCCTTAAGCCAGGTTGGTGGAAGAAAAATCCGGGAGAATTTCAGGACCAGGTTGCTTTGTTATGTGATAACTGTGGTATGGCGATTCCGATTGAGCGTGAGTTAATAATAAATAAAAAGGGATTTTATTATGAAAAAGGTTGTGTATGAATAACCGGGTTCCCCTTTCCGTGGCCATCATCACGAAAGATGAGGCGGAAAATCTGCCCCGCTGCCTGGGAAGCGTGGCCTTTGCGGATCAGATTATGGTGGTGGATTCCGGCAGCAGCGATGACACGGTGAACATCGCTGCCGCCTGCGGCTGCGATGTTTTTGTGGAGGAATGGCGCGGCTTCGGACCTCAGAAGCAAATGGCGGTTGACCGCTGCCGAAACAACTGGATTCTTGTACTCGATGCCGACGAATGCATTCCCCCGGAAACGGCAGAAGTTATAAAAGAGGTGGTTTCTCTGCCTCCGGTAGCGGCAGGCTACAGTTTTCCACGCAAGAATTTTTTCCAGGGACGCTGGATCAGGCACGCCGGTTGGTGGCCGGACAGGGTAATACGGCTTTTCCGGAAGGACATGGGGCAGGTAACGGCGGCAATGGTGCATGAGGCCGTAGAAGTAAAGGGCGCCGTCATTGCGCTGGAATCCCCCCTCGAACATTTTACGGAGAGCCGTCTCAGTAACCTTTTGCTCAAGATCGACAATTACTCTACACTTGGCGCCGTCACGGCCTTTGCAGAGGGTAGGAAAGCAACCATCTGGTCCGCCGCCCTGCGGGCCTTGCTCGCCTTCTCTCAAAACTATTTTTTAAGGCTCGGCATCCTCGACGGCGCGCAAGGTTTTACCCTGGCAATTACCGATGGGGTAAACAAGTTTTTTAAATATGCCAAGTTAAACGAGTTAAACCGGCGGCATAAACCCCGTTGCCTTCCGGATAAATCCTGCATAGGATTAGAATAATCCCGATGGTCAAAGCATCGCAACCTCATATCTTGATTTTTGAACCCCGCAGCGAGGGACATCATTTAAGCTGGTTGCGTTATGTTGCGGAGGACTTGCTGGACGTCGGCTTCCGGCTGACCTTAGCAGTGGACTGTCGTCCGGAGGCAAAAGAGCTGATTCAGGACAATCTTTCCACCTTAATTGATAAAGTTTCTCTTATTTCTATCTTTGCTGAGGACGGAAAATTTCATGGGGGAAGCAAATTAAAAGCCCTGGCCCATTGCCTGGATAAAAGCGGCGCCCAGGAGGCCTTTGTGAATAACTTCGATGACATCGCTTCCCATTGCCTAAGATCCGCCGCGGTGGGCATATATCCCCCCCGGCTTCTGCAAGGACGCTTATCGGGTGTGTATTTTCGCCCGAGATTCTTGAAAAATGCCTCCTGGCCGCCGGGCAATATCATCAAGGCCGTCGGGTTTCAAAAACTTTGGCGGCGTGGTTGGTTTAAGCATATATTTATGCTGGATGAATACATGTTTGCCGCCGTAAAAGATAAATGCGGCGGCGCGGCATTTCATTTCCTGCCCGACCCTTGGGATGGGAACTTCTCCCATTGTCAAAATGAGGCCCGGCAGGCTCTGGATATTCCGCAGGAGCGGTTTGTGCTGCTAAACTACGGCATGGGCGACCGACGCAAGGGATTGCATCTGACCGTTCGCGCCCTGCTGGAATCCCCCCCCGAATCGCGATTATTTCTTTTGTGTGCCGGCAAACTTGACCGGGACCGGGGCTTGTTAGATGACTTGGCCAGGCTGGAAACACGGAAAATGGCCAAGGTGATGAATCGCTACGTTTCGGATACTGAAGAGAGTTTGTGCTTATGCGCCGCCGATGTTGTCGTATTGCCCTATATAAAACATTTCGGTTCCAGCGGCGTTCTTTCCCTCGCTACGGCAGCCGGCAAAATGGTTATCGCCTCGGATGAGGGACTTGTGGCGCAGCGGATCCAGGAACACAAGCTGGGCTGGCTTTTTCCCTCCCGCAACGTGGAGAAACTGAAGGGTTGTTTTGAGCAGGCGGCATCACTATCGGAATTGGATTTAGATAGTTTCCGGCAAGCGGCATTGGCTTATTCCCGGCTTTGCTCACGGGAGGCCTTTCGTAACGCCTTGCTTTCAGCGTTCGTGCCCTAGACAGGGGGGAAATGGCACACAGGATTTACAAGATCGCCGTTGTGGTTCCCAAATACGGCTTGGTGGGCGGGGGAGAGAAGTTTGTTCGGGAATTAACGGAACGTATCGCCGCTTCACCTGATTATGAGGTGCACGTTTTTGCGCATAAATGGAAGCAGCAATCGGACCGTATTACCTTTCACAAGGTGCCGGTCATTTCCTTTCCCAGGTTTTTAACCACCGTCAGTTTTGCCTGGTTTGCGAAGCGCAGGATGGCAAGCATGAATTTTGATATCGTCCACACCCACGAAAGGATCTTCCATGCCGACATCTTTTCCATGCACAGCGTACCGCATGGGTTTTGGGTCAGGGAAATTCGTCGCAGAAGGATGAGTCTCTTTGATTATGGCACCCGTTGGGTTGAAAGCAGGTTAATTAACAAAGGGGGATGCCGGGCCTTTCTGCCGGTATCGGGCATAACGAAGGAAAAATTTCTGCAAGAATTTAATGCCGACTCAGGGCGGGTGCAGGTTATTCACCCCGGCGTGGATAATGAGAAATTTAATCAATTTAACCGGGAAACATGCCGGGCGGAAATAAGAAAACGTTTTGGCTTCGATGATGAGTCCGTCATTCTATTGTTTGTCAGCATGAATTTTGAGCTCAAGGGTTTAGATAACCTTATGGTCGGCATGGCGATGACAAAGGCGAAATTTCCGGCGGCGCAGCTAAAATTGTTGGTGGTGGGAAAAGGAAATATCAGGAAATACAGGCGCTTGGCCGCTGATCTGGGGATTGGCGATGACATTGCCTTTACCGGCGTCTGGAAAGAGAATATCGAACAAGTTTATCTGGCCGCCGATATTTTTGTCATGCTTTCCGGCTTTGATACTTTTGGTATGGTTGTCTTGGAAGCCATGGCCGCCTCGCTGCCCGTGGTCATCAGTCACAATGTGGGGGCAAAGGATCTGGTCATAGATGGGCATAACGGTTTTGTCGTCAGCAGGGAAGATATCGATGCCCTGAGCGCCCGGATCATTTTTTTGCTGAAGAAGGAAAACCGGAAGATGATGGGGAAGGAAGCGTATAAAGTGGCTCAGGGAAAAACCTGGGATCATACGGCAGAAGAGGTGTTAAAGATTTATCATGACCTTATGGAGAATTAAGGGGCATTGCACCGCCATGAATTTAGATGGGAAAAAGGTACTTATCATCCAGTTGCAATATATTGGCGACACTATTGCGATAATCCCGCTGGTGGAAAATCTAAAGGGAAAAATTCCCACCGCCACTGTGGACCTGATGCTCAATCAAGGTACGGAATCGCTGCTTGCCCATCATCCGGATATCCGCAAGATATGGAAATATGACCGGGCGACGGCGAAGGTTAATATCCTGTCACAACTGCGATACAGCATAAATCTCATAGGGCGGTTGAGGGCGGAAAAGTATGATGTCGTCATCTGTTTAACCGCCGGTGATCGCGCTTCCTTTTTGTCTTTCGCCACGGGGGCATCCTTACGTTTGACACACTACTCCTCCTCCAATCTATCCCGGCTGCTCATGAATCAATTTGTCCGCCTGGGAGAGGGTGAAACGCCTCACTTCGTGGATTACCACCTGGAAATGCTGCGATTTTGGGGGTTCGGCAATTTCAAAAAAAACTTCACCATCCATATTCCGCCGCCGGTGGCAGCAGAGATTGACAAGCAATTGGCAGGGGCCGGTATAAGCGAGGGCTCTCTCTTGGTTGCGCTTCATCCCGGCGCCCGGAAAAAATGGAGACAATGGCCGCCGGAAAGATTCGCCCAGATAGCTCGGTTGCTAAAGGATAGATACCAGGCCGCCATTATTTTGGTGGGAGGTCCAGGCGAGGAAGAGCTTGTGCGCAACGTGGAAAGCAACATGGGCTTTCCCCCCGCCCTCCAGTCTAATAGCTTAAATTTGCTGGAAATGGCATCCTTGTTTGCTCGCTGTCGCCTCTTTATAGGCAACGACTCCGCTCCGGGTCATATTGCCTCGGCGGTTGCCTGCCCTACGTTAACGCTCTTCGGTCCTACTTTTCCGCAATTAAGCAGGCCCTATGGCGCCAATGGAGAGGTAATTTTTAAAAATTTACCCTGTTGCGGCTGCCGGCAGGAAGATGAATTTTGCCTGCGTCCGCAAAATACGTGCATGCAGCTAATTGAAGTTGACGAGGTCTGGGAGAAGGTAGAAACATTGCTAACTGCCTAAAGCTTTCGCCTCTTCAACCAGCATCACCGGGATGTCGTCGACGATGGGATAAAGCAGGCGGCAGACATCGCAGACAAGCCCTTCTCCACCACCGCTTACACAAATTTTGCCCTTGCACTTTGGACAGACCATAATGGCCAACAATTCTTTGTCAAGCCCCATACTGAACTCCTTCCGTATAACTTTCTGGTTCGAGGTTGCCGTCCTTTTCCCGGCCGCTCAGTTGACCGCAGGCAGCCAGAATATCACTGCCTTTGCTCGCCCGGAGGATGACGGTGTAATGATGATCAAGCAGCACCTGTTGAAAGGCTCGCACATCCTCCACGCGTGGCGCCATGAAGGGCGAACCGGGAAACTCATTGAAGATAATCAGGTTTAATTTGCAATGCAGACCTCGGAGCAAACGTGCCAGTCCCTCCGCATCTTGCCGCGAATCGTTGATGCCGGCCAGCAGAATATATTCAAAGGTGAGCATCCGCCTTCCGGGCATGGGATATTTCCGGCAGGCAGCCAGCAGCTTAGCAAGGGGATATTTTTGGTTGATAGGCATCAAGGCGCTTCTTGTCTCGTCATCGACCGCATTCAAAGAAACGGCCAAATTGATGGAGATTTCCTGCCCCAATTGCCCGATCATGGGGGCGAGGCCACAGGTGGAAAGGGTCAACTTCCGGGTGGAGAACCCGGGTCCCCCATCGGAAGTAATGATCTGGATTGCCTTCAGAACATTGGGATAATTGTCCAGGGGCTCACCCATGCCCATCAGGACAATATTATTGATTCTCGGACCTTCCGGCGTTCGGAAGATGAGCTCCGTAAGCTGGCCGGTAATTTCATAAGGTTGCAGGTTTCGCATGAGGCCCTGACGGCCGGTGAAGCAGAATTTGCAGCCCATCCGGCAGCCTACCTGGCTGGACAGGCAGGCTGTCCATTTTGTTTTGCCGGGAATGATAACGCTTTCGATCGTTAAGCCGTCGGCGAGCCGAAAAAGAACTTTCTTCGTGCCATCGCGGGAGGTTCGTGTATGCACTGCCACCGGCTGGCTAATCACGGCCAGCTCACCGAGTTTGACGCGGAAATCCCGGGCGAGGGTGGTCATTTCCTCAAAGGAAGTTGCCCCCTGATGGTACAGAGCTTTCATGATCTGTTTGGCGCGGTATTTTTCCTTGCCGAGACTGAGGATAAGGTCGGTTACCTCGGGCAGGGTCATATCCTTCAGGTTTGGTTTATCCATTACGGTTTTTTTGCAGAGTGGCGGCGATGGCATCGATAAAGGCCGCGGTATTGACCTTGCGGTTGCCGGGGGCGGGAACGGCCACTGCCAGGAGGTCGCCCGTCATGATGCCTGCTTCCACGGTTTCGATGGCCGCCGCTTCCAGTTGATCGGCAAAGTTTACCACCTCGGGCGTGCCGTCAAGCTCGCCCCGCTTGCGCAGCCCGCCCGTCCAGGCAAAAATGAGCGCCGTGGCGTTCGAGGAAGTTTCCTTTCCTTGCAAGTGCTGGTAGTAATGCTTCTGCACCGTGCCATGGGCCGCTTCGTATTCAAAATGGCCCTGCGGCGAAACGAGCACCGAGGTCATCATGGCCAGACTGCCATTGGCCGAGGCGATCATGTCGGACATGATATCGCCGTCGTAGTTTTTGAGCGCCCAAAGCAGGCCTCCCTCATGTTTCATGATGCGGGCGACGGCATCGTCGATCAGGGTGTAAAAATATTCAATTCCTGCCGCCGCAAATTTTTCCCGCCAGCAAGCGGCGTATTCTGCGGCGAAGATATCCCGAAACCGCCCATCATAGGTCTTGGAGATCGTGTCCTTCGCGCTGAACCAGAGGTCTGTCTTTTGATCCAGGGCATAGGTAAAGCAGGCACGGGCAAAACTTGTCATGGAGGCATCGGTGTTGTGCATTCCCTGAATGATCCCCGGGCCGGTAAATTCTTGAATGACCTGGCGCGATGGCGTTTTCCCGTCTGCCGGGGTAAAAACCAGTTCTGCCGTCCCGGCCCCCGGCACAGATATTTCCCTGTTACTGTAAACATCACCGTAAGCATGTCGGCCAATTATGATCGGTTTCTTCCACGTTGAAACAACCGGTCGGATGTTACCGGTGGAAATGGGCTTGCGGAACACCGTCCCATCCAGCAGGCCCCGGATCGTGGCATTGGGACTATCCCAGGCCTTTTTCAGGGAATATTCCCGCACCCGATCTTCATTAGGGGTAATGGTGGCGCATTTTACTCCCACCCCATATTTTCTGATAGCCTGGGCGGCGTCGATTGTTACCTGATCGTTGGTGGCGTCGCGGTGCTTGACGTGCAGGTCATAGTAGTCGATTTCCATGTCCAGATAGGGAAGAAGCAGCTTGTCCTTCACCATTTGCCACATGATCATGGTCATTTCATCGCCGTCCATCTCGACTATGGGGGTTGCCACCTTAATTTTACTGTCGAAAGTCATAGGATCATCCTGATTAGTTGCGTATATTAAGAGCGCCGCCTGCCAAAAGCACTGCTTGCTGGCGCTCCGAAAAGTCGTAAGACATGGCGAAGTTCCGTTTTTGGGATAAATTCTTGATGATCATTTTTCCCTTGGTTGCAATGATCGTACGGAGATTTGCTATTTCTAGAAGATCGCCCTGCTTGATCTGTTGATACTCGCTTTCCTCCTGGAAGGTGAGGGGCAGAATGCCGAAATTAATCAGGTTGGCCGCGTGTATTCTTTCAAAGGAGCGGGCCATGACGACTTTTACTCCCAGATACATGGGACAGATGGCAGCATGCTCCCGCGACGAACCCTGGCCGTAGGAAAGGCCGGCCACGATGATGTTATGGCGCGCCGTATTTTTTACTGCCTGAGCGCGCCGTGCAAAATCCCTGTCCAGATAGGCGAAGACATATTCCGCATATTGCGGGATATTGGAGCGGTATTTCATCAACTCGCCGGCTGGCATGATATGATCGGTGGTGATTTTATCTCCCACCTTGATCGTGACCTCGCCGACTAATAAATCGGGCATCGGCGTACAGTGCGGCGGCTGGCCGATGTTTTTCCCCCGGCGAATCTCGATGGGGAGCTGTCCTGGCTGGATATCCGGCTTGATGATCATGCGATCGTCAATGTAAAAGCTGGCCGGGATGGCGACCGCAGGATAGGGTATGCCCAGGTCGCGTGGATCCGTGAAACGTCCCGTGATCACCGCGGCGGCGGCCGTTTCCGGACTGACGAGATAAACCTGGGCGTCGGCCGTGCCGGAGCGGCCCTGAAAATTACGGTTTGAGGTTCTTAAAGAGACGGCGCCGGGAGAGGGGCTTTGGCTGCTGCCGATGCAGAAACCGCAGGCGTTTTCCATGATCCGTGCGCCGGCAGAAAGAAGTTCCGCCAAATAGCCGTCCCGCGCCAGATTTTCCAGCACCTGCTTGGAGCCCGGCGCAATCACAAAACTCACATCCGGATGCGCTACTTGTCCTTTCAGGATGAGTGCGGCCGTGGCGAGATCCTTGTAGGAGGAATTGGTGCAACTGCCCAGGCAAACCTGCTGTACGGGTATTTTCCCGATGGCTTGCACGGTACTGACCTGGTCAGGGCTGTGGGGTTTAGCCGTTAAAGGCTCTAAATCCGTCAGGTTAATCTCTACGCTCCGGTCATATACGGCATCGTCATCGGGCAAAATTTCCCGCCAGTCCTCTTCCCGATTTTCCGCCTTAAGAAAGAGGCGCGTTACTTCGTCGCTGGGAAAGATGGAGGTCGTGACGCCGCATTCGGTACCCATGTTGGCGATGGTGGCCCGTTCGGGCACGGATAGAGTCTTAACGCCGGGGCCTCCATATTCAAAAACGCATTCCACGTTACCCTTCGTGGAAAAAATCTGGAGTACCTTGAGAATGATGTCTTTAGCTGAAACCCAAGGCGAGAGCGAACCGGTAAGATTGATCTTGATCGTCCGGGGATAGAGGAAGTAGAATGGCTCACCGGCCATCGCCAGAGCCACGTCCAGCCCGCCCGCTCCGATCGCCAGCAACCCCAGCGCCCCGCCCGTTGGCGTATGACTGTCCGAACCGATCAGAGTCGCCCCTGGTTTCCCGAAGCGCTCCAGATGTACCTGGTGACAGATGCCGTTGCCTGCCCGGGAAAGGTAGATGCCGTATTTTTGTGCGATACAGCGCAGATAGACATGGTCGTCGGCATTTTCAAAGCCGATCTGGACGGTGTTGTGATCTATGTAGCTTACGGATAAATCCGTTTTAATCCTGTCCAGACCAAGGGATTCAAATTGCAGATAGGTCATCGTGCCAGTGGCATCCTGGGTCAAGGTCTGGTCTATTTTTATGGCGATTTCACTGCCCGGTGCGGCAACGCCAGAGACGAGATGCGCTCCGATGATTTTTTGCGCGATTGTTTCCCCCATCCAATTTCCCTTCGTATGATAGTTGAACTGCCGTAACCGGGGAGACTATAAAAAATAGGGGGACAAAGCAAGGAATAATTGGCAATGGCGGCAGGGGAAGAACTTTGCCGGAAAAGGTCAGAGCCTCCCCCGGCAGTACTCAGCTAATGGCCTCAAGCATGCCATCTCAGCAAGCAGCAGGGTCGTCATAGGCGGCGGCGCACTCAACTCTTGCGAGTTAGAGGGCTTCGGCATCGCCTTTCAAACGGACGGCTTTAACGAAACGCTTCTTGAAGTAAGAACCCTCCAGACTGTCAATTTTGATAATCCTGCTGTTGTAGGACGCATGCACAAACTTGTTATCGCCGATGTAGATGCCGACATGGCCGAAAGAGCGCTTGGTATTGAAGAAAACCAGATCGCCCTCCCTTAAGTCTTCCTTGGCCACATGAGTTCCCACGTTGGCCTGCTCTCTGGCCGTACGGGGCAGACTGACATCAAAAAGTTCATATATTTTTCTTACAAAGGCGGAACAATCGAGACCGCGCAGGGAAACTCCGCCCCATCTGTAGGGGGCGCCCAAAAACGCCGTCGCCACTTTGACGAAAAGTTTTTGCTCTTCCGGATTATGCCATTTACCCACCAGATCCTCGGAGGATACGGCATCCTTTTCCGCTTCAGGGGGTGAGACTACGAGAAGCGGCTCATCACCAGGGTCATCTTCTTCCGCCTCCTCCTCAATCGCCTCCGTCGGCTTCAGTTTTTTTTCTGACAAGGGCGCCGCCTTGGCCAGAAGTATCTTCTGCCCCGGTTTCAGCGAGTTGCGCCGCAGATGATTCAGGCCTTTGATGGCGCTTACAGAAGTCCCGTTTTTCCTGGCGATCTCGTAGAGGGTGTCGCCCTTCTTGACGGTATAGGAAGCAGATGCAGGTACAACGGAAGAACTTTCTTCCGCCTTAGCATTCTTTTGCTTTGCCGCGCTCCTTGCTTCAGTTGTAGGAATGACGAGAAGTTGCCGGACCTTGATGCTATTGCCAGGCAAGCGGTTCGCGGTGCGCAGCGCCTCCTGGCTGACGGTAAACTTCTTGGCAATCTTTGCTATGGTATCGCCGCGCTTTACCTTATAGCTCTCTTGAGCAAGCGTTTCCCGGACAAAGCCGATCGATAAGAACAGGATCACCAGTCCCATCCACAGGAAAATCCGCCGTTTCATCATGAAGTACCTCCTCCTCACTATTAGGGGTTGCCCCATTACTGCACGGTGCACAGATTTTTACGAAGGATGACAAGACATACTGTACACAAAAAATATTGGTGCCTTCTTAGCGGAAAAGTTTCTGGAAGTCAAAACTTTTTTTCCGATCCGCTGTTTCATGGAAATAAAGAACCTGCTGGTAGGTGTTTAAACTTTCAAAAAATAACAAGATGGGGTATGAACGAACGGTAATTTCTCCGCCCGGGAAAATAAAGAAAAAAACGTATCCCATGACAAATAAATACTTGCGCCTCCTGTTGGCCTCATCACTGCTCTTATCCCTTCTCTTTGTGGCTTATTACTCCATATTTCCCGATGTGGCGCGGTTAAAAAAATGGCATCCGTCACATACTTCCTTTATGGAGTACCGGCAGCGGCAATGGGAACAAAGGGGGGAAAGGAAAAAGTTTGTACAGACCTGGGTTAGTTTATCCCAGGTTTCACCATATGTGATAAAAGCCGTACTTATTGCCGAGGACGACAAATTCTGGCGTCATGAGGGCTTTGATTTCGAAGCGCTGCAGAAAGCACTGGTTGCCGATCTGAAGAAGAGAAAATTTCGTTTCGGCGGTAGCACCATAAGTCAACAGCTGGTGAAAAATCTTTACCTTTCACCGGTAAAGAACCCTTTACGCAAAATAAAGGAGGCGGTTATCACCTGGCGGCTCGAAAGGGCGCTTTCCAAGAAAAGGATTATCGAGCTTTATCTGAACGTCGCCGAATGGGGGGATGGCCTGTTTGGCATAGAAGCAGCGGCCCGCCATTATTATGGAAAGGCGGCCTCCCAACTGACGGCGCTTGAGGCGGCGCGATTGGCCTCCGTTTTGCCCAATCCGCTTAAATATCAGCCTACGGCAGTCTCTAAATATGTGGAAAAACGCGGTGGGGCCATCTATCGGATCATGGTAAAACGCGGCGTCGTCATTCCGGAGTATGTGGCCATCATGAAAGATCCGGGAGAGGCGACACCGACCGAGGGGGTATCGGAACCGGAAGCGACGATTACGGAAAAAACCTTCCCGTTAGCGGAAAAAGGCGGGCAAGAGGCAACTCTGCCGGAAGCGGAGAAGACAAGTCAACCTTAGCCACGATAAACTGGATAAGTCCTGCAAAAAAGGATAAACGTATTAACTGACGGTGACAAGGCTGATAATAACATTGCGGTTATAATGGACAGGGGGGTTTATGAGAGGATTTTTACTGCGGTGGGCTATGCTGGCGGCGGCAATCATGGCGGCATCTTACCTGCTGGAGGGCATCGAGACACAGGGGTTTCTCCCGGCTTTGGGTGCGGCGGCCATGCTGGGCATCCTGAATGTTGTTTTACGTCCCCTCCTGATCCTTCTGACCTTGCCGATCAATATCCTGAGTTTCGGATTCTTTACCCTGGTTATCAATGCCCTTTTGCTCAAGATGGTGTCCGGGGTGATCCCCGGCTTTGAGGTGCATGGCTTCTGGCCCGCTTTCTGGGGAGCGCTCATCATCACGTTCATCAACTGGCTTTTACATTCTCTGATAAATGACCGAGGGCGGGTTGGTTATCTCGACCTTAAACAAAAGGGTTCCGGTAGATGGGAATAACGGATATGATGAGTCTGCCGCCGGCAATGCGCCAGTATGTGGATATTAAGGCCGATTACGAAGATTGCATCCTTTTTTTCCGCATGGGCGACTTCTATGAGATGTTTTTTGAAGATGCCGTAACGGCCGCGCAAGCGCTGGATATCACCCTTACGTCGCGCGGCAAGGTAAGGGAAGAAAACATCCCGATGTGCGGCTTTCCCTATCATGCCGCCGCTCCCTATATTGCCAGACTGATCGAAAAGGGTTTCAAGGTGGCCATCTGCGAGCAGGTGGAAGACCCAAAGCTGGCCAAGGGAGTGGTCAAGCGGGAGGTGGCGCGCGTGGTTACCCCGGGGCTCGTCATGGACCCGGACAGCCTGCCTGCCGACGAGAACAATTACCTGGCTGCCCTGGCATTACTGCCGGAGGCGCTGGGCATGGCGTTCCTGGATATTTCCACCGGTGAATTTCGTGTCGCCCAGGCAGCGGATCGGGAAGCTCTCCTGGCGCAGGTGGCGGGCCTCGACTTTCGGGAAATTCTCCTGGCTGAGGCAACACGGGATCATTGGCTAGTCGCAGCCCTGGGGCAGGCCGGTTACGGGCGACGTCTGAATTTTGTGGCGGATGCTTATTTTGAGTATGCTCCGGCCTTTGCCTTACTGCGGGAATATTTCCCCGGCCCGCAGCTCCCAGGCATGACCATGGACAAGTATCCGGCCACGGCGGCAGCGGCCGGCGCCGTCTTGCGCTATGTGAAAGAAACGCAGAAAACCCGGCCATCTCATGTTAACCAAATCCAATGGTACGAGACGGAGGGTTATCTTGTTTTGGACGATATTGCCAAACGTAATCTTGAACTCTTTGCCACCATCGCCGACAATCGGAAGGAAGGTTCTCTCTTCCACGCTTTGAACGCCACGGTAACGTCCATGGGGGCACGGCGTCTGCGCTGGTGGCTCAATTATCCCCTGCGGCAACCGGCAAAAATCCGGGAGAGATTGGGGGCGGTCGGGGAAATCAAGGAAAGCCATTTACGGCGCGAGGAGCTGCGCAAGACCTTGTCCCAAATTTATGATTTGGAAAGACTCGCCGCCCGGATTGCCATGGGTATCGCCAACGGCCGCGATCTGATCGCCTTAAAGAACTCGCTTTTGCCGCTGCCGGAAATCCGGTCCATGCTGCAGAAATTCACGGTGTCCCGCCTTTGCGCCTTGCATGCCGGTCTGGACGAGATGGTTGATGTTGTCGCGCTGATCGAAAAAACCATTGTGGAAAATCCGCCGCTGACCCTGCGGGAAGGAGGGCTGATCAAGGAAGGGTACGATCCGGAATTGGACAAATTGATTGCCGCCATGCGGGACGGCAAGCAGTGGATCGCCCAGTTGGAGGAGAAAGAAAGACAAAAAACGGGAATCAACTCGCTCAAGGTAGGTTTTAACAGCGTCTTTGGCTATTATCTGGAAATTACCAAGGCCAACGCAGATAAGGTACCGGAAGGTTATATCCGCAAGCAGACCCTGGTCAATGCGGAAAGGTATATCAACCAGGAGCTTAAGGAATATGAGGACGTGGTTTTGCATGCCGAAGAACGTCGGCAGGAAAAAGAATATGACCTGTTTGTGGCCGTAAGAAATGACATCGCTCAGGAAATAAAAAGAATTCAGGACACCGCTTCCCATATTGCCGATCTCGATGCCCTGGCGGCCCTGGCGGAAATCGCCGAGCGTTATAAGTACACCTGCCCCCACATCGACGACGGGGATGAGCTTGCCGTTACCGATGGTCGGCATCCCGTGGTGGAAAGGATGTCCCTGTCCCACGGCTTCGTACCCAACGATCTCCTCTTGGATGGGGGGAAAAACCGGCTCCTGCTCATCACCGGTCCCAATATGGCGGGAAAATCCACCTATATCAGACAGACGGCGCTGATTGTGCTGATGGCGCAAATGGGCAGTTTTGTTCCCGCGGCGCGGGCCAGCATCGGTGTGGTTGACCGGATTTTTACCCGCATCGGCGCGGCGGATAGTCTGGTCAAGGGACAGAGCACCTTCATGGTGGAGATGACCGAAGTGGCCAATATCCTGCAGCACGCGACGGCCCGCAGCCTGCTTATCCTGGACGAGGTGGGCCGGGGAACCAGCACGTTCGACGGCCTCAGCATTGCCTGGGCTGTGGCGGAATATCTGCACGATGCCAAGCACCTGGGAGCGCGCACTCTCTTTGCCACCCACTATCATGAAATGACGGATCTGGCCCGGACAAAGGAGGGCGTAAAAAACTATAACGTGGCCGTCAAGGAAATAGGTGAACAACTGATTTTTCTGAGAAAGATCGTGGCAGGAGGGGCAAATCGCAGCTACGGCATCCAGGTGGCGCAGTTGGCCGGTGTGCCGGAAGCGGTCCTGAAGCGGGCAAAGGAAATTCTCCATAATCTGGAAAAAAGTGAGTTGGACGAACTGGGAATGCCGAAAATTGCCCGGAGCAAAAAAAGCCCGCCCAGGTACAAAGCGCAGTTGAGCCTTTTTGTGGACGACGAAAATGCGCTCTGCGCCGCCCTCCGTGAGTTGAACGTCTTGAACATGACGCCGCTGGCAGCACTGCAGTGGCTGAACGATTGGAAGCAAAGACTCGAATGAGGAGATACTTTAAGAGAAATCAGGTGATTCAATGGTAGCGATCGCAGACTTTAAACGGGTAAACACGGTCGATAAAGCCGAGGCGGAGTTTCTGCTGTTAGAGAAGGTCAGGTATCTTTACCGCAATGCGGGATTGGGTCTTGCGGCCACGGCGATAAACTCGCTGATCCTTGCCTTCGTACTGCGAAACACCATCCCTCTTGGCAATCTCTTTATCTGGCTTACCGCTGTCTATCTGGTCGTGGGAATCAGGTATTTTCAATTATGTCGTTGTCGGCTGGATTCCATGACACCCCGGCAGGTGGAAAACTGGGGCAGGCAGTTCACCATATTAACAGCGTTATCTGGCAGCCTTTGGGGAGCGGCGGGTATTTTTCTTTTTTCCGTCGGCTCCATTGCCCATCAGGCTTTTATCGCCTTCGTGCTCGGCGGCATGGCGGCCGGGGCGGTGGCGCTATTTGCCGCCAGCGGACAGACATTCCTCGCTTTCACATTACCTGCTTTAGTTCCTTATACTGCACGGCTTTTTGTCATTGGTGACGAAATCCACATCACCATGGGGGCCATGGTGATGCTTTTTACCGGCATGATTGTTATCATGGGAATAAAGCTTCATGACACAACGGTGGCCGCACTGAAGCTGCGCTTTGAGAATAAGGAATACCTTGAACATCTGGCGCTGGCCAAAGAGCGCGCGGAACGACTTAATGATGAGTTGACCGCCGAGATAAGTGGGCACAAGCGAGACGAAGAAGAGTTACGGAAACACCGGGGACACCTTCAGGAATTGGTTAATGAGCAGACAGTCGCCTTATCCAGCGCCAATGCACTTTTGAAGCAGGAGATTGCGGAGCGTACGTTGTCGGAAGAGATGCTGCGGCAGAGTCAGGAATTCATTGCCCGCATTGTTGACTCGGTTGATGACGGCTTCATTGTTGTTGACCGTGATTACCGCATTATCTCTGCCAACCAGGCATACTGTAAGCAGGTGAACCGTCCCCTGGCGCAAGTAATCGGCGGCTGCTGCTATACCGTGTCGCACGGTTCAATCACTCCTTGTCAGCAACAGGGTTGCCCCGTCAGGCAAACATTTGCCTCCGGTCTTCCACAAACGGCGCTGCATACCCACAAAGATCACGAAGGCAAGACCCTGAACGTGGCGATCAAATCATTCCCCCTCAAAGACGGTTCGGGCAATATCCTGTCCGTGATAGAAACATTGAGCAACGTTACGGAAAAAATGAGGGTCGAAGAGCAAATCCGGAATTCTCAGAAGCTGGAGTCTCTGGGCATTCTTGCCGGGGGGATCGCCCATGACTTTAATAACTTGCTGGGCGGCATTTTTGGCTACATCGAGATGGCCCATGAGCAAGCTCAAAAGGGAGATGTAAGCCATGTTGCCAAGCATCTTCTCAAGGCTCAGGAGGCGTTTGAAAGGACGAAACATTTAACGCAGCAATTGCTCACCTTTGCCAGGGGAGGCGCACCTATCATGAAAACCCAGTCTTTAGTTGACCAGGTGCAAAAGACGATTCGTTTTGCCTTAAGCGGAGCAAAAGTTGCGCCGATCTTTACCATCAATGATGACACCTGGCCGTGTTCCTTCGATCAGTACCAGATAGCGCAAGTCGTTGAGAATCTCGTCATCAATGCCTGTCAGGCTATGCCGCGGGGCGGGAATCTGGAAGTGGGGATCATTAACGTTCCGGCCAGTGCCGCGCCGCCGGTGCTGCCCCCCGGAAAATATGTGCGCCTCTCTATTCGTGATCAGGGCAACGGGATCGAGCCGTGTCATTTGCCGCACATTTTCGATCCTTTCTTCACAACCAAGAAGGAGGGAAGCGGCCTGGGACTGGCTACTTCTTATTCCATCGTTAAGAAACATGGCGGGCACATCGAAGTGGCGTCAACGAGTGATCAGGGAACGACCTTTTATGTTTTTCTGCCGACGGCTTCAGACGAAATTTCCGTTGTCGAAACGGAACAATCCGCCTTCCATAAAGGGAAAGGCCGGATACTCCTCCTGGACGATGAGGAATTTATGCTCGATCTGCTGTCTATCTGGCTAAAAGAGATGGGATATGAGGTTGCAACGGCAAAAGAGGGAGGCGAAGCCATCTCGCTCGCCGGAGAAGCCGCGGGAACCGACAAACAATTTTTTGCGGCAATCCTGGATCTAACCATTCCCGGAGGGCGGGGGGGAAAAGATATCGTCAGTGAACTGTTAGGCCTTGATCCAACTTTAAAGGTTGTTGCCTCAAGCGGCTATTCGGAGGATCCGGTAATCTCCAACCCTGCCGCCTATGGCTTTACGACCCGCCTGATCAAACCCTATCGGAAAGACGAGTTAATCAGGGTGCTGGCGTTTATATCAGAGGCGCGGCCCTGAATCGTTCCGTTTTTTGCCTTTCACGGCCCGGTAAAGCCTCCCTATTCATGCTTGACAGTCGGGAAGCATTTATCTAATGAAGCTGTCTCAGTCTAATACGGTATTTCTAAAAAGTGAGGTTATGAGCATGGGCAAGCTGTTTGGCACCGATGGGATCAGGGGGATCGCGAATGTCTATCCGCTGACCGTGGAGATGTTCGTCAATATCGGCCGCGCCTTGGTCCATCTTTACCAGAGGCCCGGTCATGTTCCGCGTATCGTGATCGGAAAGGACACGCGCTTGTCCGGGGATATGCTGGAAAGTGCGCTCGTGGCGGGCGTTTGTTC
>JBAQLR010000196.1:0-17376 GCA_049302035.1 Syntrophales bacterium | reverse complement strand
CTGCTGACATGTGCGCGGCGGCCCTTGGCTCCGACACGGGCGGCTCCATCAGGCAACCGGCGGCACTCTGTGGCGTAGTAGGCATGAAACCGACCTACGGACGCGTATCGCGTTTCGGCCTGATTGCCTTTGCCTCATCCCTGGATCAGATCGGCCCCTTCACCAAGGATGTGGAGGACTGCGCGATTTTAATGAACGCCATCGCCGGCCATGACCCCCGTGAATCTACCTCGGCAACTGTGGAAGTGCCGGATTACCGCCAGTTTCTCCTCGGCGGGGTGGAAGGCTGGACCATTGGCATCCCCAAAGAATATTTTATCGCCGGGATTGACCCGGAGGTGGAAGCCAGCGTCCAGAAAGCCATCGCAACCTTCGAGAGGCTGGGCGCCAGGTGCCTTCCCATCTCCCTGCCCCACACGGAATATTGCCTGGCCGTCTATTACATTATCGCTCCGGCCGAAGCCAGTTCCAACCTGGCCCGCTACGACGGGGTAAAATACGGCTTCCGGACAGACACTTACCGCGACTTGCTGGATATGTATAAAAAAACCCGCTCTGAAGGGTTTGGCCCGGAGGTGAAACGGCGCATCATGCTTGGCACCTATGTTCTTTCGGCGGGATATTATGATGCCTACTATAAGAAGGCTTCCCAAGTACGGGGGCTGATAAAACGGGACTTCGATGAGGCTTTCCGCAAATGCGATGTGATCCTGACCCCCACCTCCCCCACCCCGGCCTTCCGGCTGGGAGAAAAGACGGACGACCCAATGCAGATGTATCTTTCGGATATTTTTACTATTTCTGCAAATCTAGCCGGCATCCCCGGCTTATCTATCCCCTGCGGTTTTACGACTGACGGCCTGCCCATCGGCTTACAGTTGCTGGCCGGACACTTCGACGAAGGAAAGCTGCTTCAGATGGCCTCCGCCTATGAAAAAAGCGCGCCGCAAGAAAAAAGGAGACCTCAGCTCTAATGGAATTAGAACCGGTTATCGGGCTGGAGGTGCATGCCCAACTGCTCACACAAACCAAGATATTTTGCGGTTGCTCCGCCAAGTACGGCGGCGTTCCGAATCATCATACCTGCCCTGTCTGCCTCGGCATGCCCGGCGTCCTGCCTGTCCTGAACAGGCGCGTGGTCGAATTTGCCATGAAGATGGCCCTGGCCACCCATTGCCGAATCAACAATGAGAGTAGTTTTGCCCGGAAAAACTATTTTTATCCCGACCTGCCCAAGGGCTACCAGATTTCTCAATATAATCAGCCTCTGGCAGAACATGGCTGGGTCGATCTGGAGCTTGCCGACAGCCGCAAAAGAATCGGCATCACCAGAATACATCTGGAAGAGGACGCAGGCAAATTAATGCACGCTGCTTTCAACCCCGCAAGCAGCGTCGATTTGAATCGCACCGGTGTTCCTCTCATGGAAATCGTCAGCGAGCCGGATATGAGAAATCCCGAGGAGGCAGCGGACTATCTAAAGCGTCTCCATGAAATTCTGGTTTACCTCGAGGTCTGCGACGGCAATATGGAAGAAGGAAGCTTCCGCTGCGATGCCAATATTTCGCTGCGGCCCCTGGGAACGGAAAAATTCGGCACCCGGACGGAATTGAAAAACATGAATTCCTTCCGAAACGTGCAACGTGCGCTGGAATATGAAATAAAACGGCAGTCCTATCTGCTGGAAAGCGGCAAGTCAGTGATACAAGAGACAAGACTTTGGAATGATGCCCAAGGCGTCACCCAATCCATGCGCGGTAAGGAAGAAGCCCACGATTACAGGTACTTCCCCGATCCTGATCTGGTACCGCTCCTGATTTCGTCGGCGTGGATTGCTGAACTGGAAAAGGGTCTATGCGAACTGCCGCTGGCTAAAAGGGAACGTTTCATCAGCGCCTACGGTCTGTCGCCTTACGATGCCGGGGTCTTGACCAGCTATGCTGCCCTGGCTGATTACTTCGAGACTACGGCGAAACTATCCGGCCAGCCCAAACAAGCCGCCAACTGGATCATGGGCGACTTGCTCCGTTTCCTCAATGAAGACAAAGGGGATATCAAAGATTCGCCCGTGACGCCGACGTTGCTGACGGAACTGCTCAGGCTTATCGAGACCGGCGCGATCAGCGGTAAAATGGGCAAAGAAGTCTTTGCCGTCATGTATCAAAGCGGTAAATCTGCCCAAATGATCATTGCCGAGCAAGGTCTTGTCCAGCTTACCGATGAAAGCGAGATTGCCGGTGTCATCGCCGCTGTCGTAAACGCCAATCCCGAGCAACTCGCCCAGTATCGCAGCGGCAGAGACAAGCTTTTCGGATTCTTTGTCGGCCAGGTCATGAAGGCCACCCAGGGCAAGGCCAATCCGCAGATCATCAACGAATTATTAAAAAAGGCATTAAATAGTGGATAATATCAGGCACACCTCACCTAATCCTTTAATTATTTTATGATCAGAACCATTTATTGGGACAATGACCATGTTGTCATGATCGATCAAAAGCTGCTGCCGCAGGAAGAGCGGTATGTGGCCTGCCGCGACTATCGCCAGGTTGTGGCTGCCATCAATGACCTGACGGTGCGGGGCGCACCTGCAATTGGCGTGGCCGCTGCCCTGGGCATTGCGCTGGGATGTCTTTCCCTTACTGCCGGATCGCGCAAGGAGTTTGAGCCCGTTTTTCACCGGATCTGTGACGAATTCTCCCGGACCAGGCCCACCGCCCGCAATCTATTCTGGGCAATCGAAAGGATGGAGCGTTGCTGGGCAACCAGCACGGGAACGGTGCCTGACATCCAGAAGGCTCTTGTGGAAGAAGCCTGCCGCATCGTCGAAGAGGATATCGCTATCAACAGGCGGATTGGTAAAAATGGCCACATCCTGCTGGAAGACGGCGACCGCATTCTTACCCATTGCAATGCCGGGGCGCTGGCTACGGCCGGCTACGGCACGGCGCTGGGGATCATTCGGACCGCCTGCGAGGAAGGGAAAAGGCTCCACGTCTTTGTGGACGAAACGCGCCCTGTATTGCAGGGCGCCCGGCTCACCGCCTGGGAATTGCAAAAGGAAGGCATCCCGGCGACGTTGATTACGGATAATATGGCCGGCTTCGTCATGTCTCAGGGCAAGATCGATAAGGTCATCGTGGGAGCGGATCGCATTGCCGCGAACGGCGATGTGGCCAACAAAATCGGTACCTACAGCATCGCCGTGCTAGCCAAAGAAAACAGCCTGCCCTTTTATGTGGCCGCCCCTCTTTCCACCATAGATGTCTCATTGCCCCATGGTCAGGATATTCCCATCGAAGAAAGAAAGGGTGCGGAAGTTCTGTCCATGGGCGGAACAAGAACCGCCCCGGCGGGCATGGCAACCTACAACCCGGCCTTCGATATCACCCCGCACCGTTATGTGACAGCCATCGTCACTGAAGCAGGCATTGCCATCCCTCCCTACGAAACAGGCATCAAGGAATTATTTCACATTGGATGAAAAATCTAAAATAGTGACCATTTACACGGACGGCGCCTGCCAGGGTAATCCCGGCCCCGGCGGTTATGGGGTGGTATTGCTTTATGACAGGCACCGCAAGGAGCTCTCCGGAGGCTTTCAGTTGACCTCCAATAATCGCATGGAGCTCATGGGCGCCATCATGGGACTCGCGACGCTCAAAACCTGCTGCCGGGTGAAGCTTTATAGCGACTCCCAATACTTGACCAATGCCATGACCAAGGGCTGGGTGGAAAGATGGCGGGCCAACGGGTGGATGCGCAACAAGAGCGAAAGGGCTCTTAACCATGACCTCTGGGAGCAGCTCCTTGCCCAGTGCCGTCGGCATACGGTGGAATTCATCTGGGTGCGCGGCCATGCGGATAATGTGGAAAATGAACGTTGCGACCTCCTCGCCAGAGAAGCCGCCCTTCTCCCCAGCCTGCCGCCTGATACGGGCTATAAACCTCCCCTGCCCCCTCCTCCCGCCCACAAATGAACGCGGCAATAACAGGAATTTAAAAATGCGGATACTGGGGATCGATTATGGAGCAAAGCGGATTGGCGTCGCCATCTGCGACGAATTGGGGATCACGGCGCAGGCCCTGGCGGTTATCGAAAGGAAAAATAAAAAGAAGGATTTTGAGGCCATCGGGAACTTTCTGCAAATCTACGGCGTGGAAAAAATCGTCGTCGGTTATCCTCTACGTCTCGACGGCACGGCAGGCATCCAGTGTGAGAAAGTTGATGCTTTCATCCGGAATCTCGCAGCCCTGTTCTCCCTTCCCGTTATCAGATGGGACGAAGTATTGAGCACCAAGGCGGCGGAAGAAATCCTGCGGGAAACCAATATCCGCGTAAAAAAGAGAAAGACCGTGGTTGATAAAATCGCCGCCGGCATGATCCTCCAAGGTTACCTGGATCATCTAGGCAGAATGAAATGAAAGCATATAAACTACCCTATGAAAATATCTAAAATAACCGAAAAAACCCGGACAACCGTCCTCTTTCTTCTACTCCTTGTTCCCCTGCTGGCCTTTTTGTTGCTCCTGGGCTACGCAGCAACGCCTGTGGGCAAAGATCATGACTCTCAGACAGTCGATATTCCCCGTGGGGCAAGCTTCATAGAAATTGTGAATATCCTTGATGGGGCTGGATTGATAAAGCACCGGCTGCTTTTCTGTCTTTTAGCCATTTCTCAACGGGCCAACGGGCATATGAAAGCCGGCGAATATGAATTTACCGAAGCAACAACACCGCTTACGATCATCAGAAAAATGGTGCGGGGAGACATCAAGGGCTATCTCGTCACCTTCCCGGAAGACATAAGCCTGAGCGAAGTGGCAACCCGTCTTGCCGCCTATAACCTGGTGGATGAGAAGCGGTTCATGAGACTTGCCACGGACCAGGAATTTATCAACTCGCTCGGAATAGATTCCACCAGCCTGGAGGGGTATCTCTTCCCCGATACCTATCTGCTTGACCGCTCCATGGAATCACGGGAGGTCATCAAGATTATGGTGAAGAGATTTTGGAAAAAAGTCACCCCACAAATGTTGGAACGCGCGAGAGAATTGGGTTTTACCACACAAAAGTTCGTCACTTTAGCCTCGATGATCGGCAAGGAAACGGCGGATAAAGAGGAAAAAGCGCTGATCTCGGCAGTTTTTCACAACCGCTTGAAAAAGGGCATGAAGCTCCAATGCGATCCCACCGCCGTATATGACGTCAGTAACTTTAGGGGCACGGTCACCAAAAGGGACCTGCTTAATGACACCCCGCACAACACTTATCGCATTTACGGTTTGCCGCCGACGCCCATTGCCAACCCCGGTCTCGACTCCCTGCAGGCGGCTCTGAATCCGGCGCCTGTTGGTTATCTTTATTTTGTGTCCAAGAACAACGGCACCCACTCCTTCTCCTCAAACTTTAACGCCCACAACCAGGCAGTCTCAAGATACCGGGATAATAAAGAAGAAACAAACCCCGAGTAATAGGATATCATCATGTTTATGCTTAAATTGCTGTTCTTCGCTATTCTGGGAGTAGCTTTATTAGTCGGCAGCCACTATTTTCTGTACCGTTCCCTGGTTGGACTCTTCAGCCTCACCAATCCCTGGCTGAAAGATGGCCTGTTAATCATTTTTGCTTTCCTCTCCACAAGTTTTGTCATCGCTTCCATCGTCGCCCATAAGAGCCAAGCCCCCTTCAGCCGTTTTTTTTACCTTGGCGCAGCCGCATGGCTGGGGTTAGCAGTAAATTTAGTGATCGCCGTCTGCTTGATCCGCCTTACGGCCCATTTGGTTGCTTTAGCAAATTGCAGCGTTAGCCTGAGTCATTTAAGTATCGGGGTGTTTATTTTAGCGCTGCTTTTTTCCGCCTATGGCTTCCATAACGCCTTCCATCCGCAGATTAAAATAATCGATGTGTCACTGAAAAATCTCCCCACCGCTTGGAAGGGCAAGAAAATCGTCCAGCTTTCCGACATCCATTTGGGACATATTCACGGCACCGCCAGTTTGCAAGACCTGGTAACGCAAACCAACGCGCAAGACCCTGATTTGATTCTCATCACCGGCGATCTCTTTGACGGCACGGATGGCAACTTGAACGATTTCATCCAGCCCTTGAACAGCCTGCGGGCTAACAAAGGCATTTTTTTTGTGACGGGCAACCACGAAACATATCTCGGCCTGGATAAAACTTTCGCGGTTTTGAACCAAACTCCCATAAAGGTTTTGAATAACGAGACTGTTGACATTGATGGCCTACAGATAGTCGGCATCAGCTACCCGATTCGGGGAGAAGCAGGCAGCAGCGGCAAATTGCCGAACTACGGAAGCTACATCAGCGCCTTTCGGGACCTTGATCGCACCAAACCAGGCATCTTGATGCATCATGCCCCGACAAGCTTGGACCAGGCGCAGGCAGCGGGGATTGCGCTGCAACTTTCCGGACACACCCATAAAGGGCAGATTTGGCCCTTCAGCCTCATTACCTGGCTGATTTACGGCAAATACCATTATGGTTTGCACGCCAGAGGCGATTTCCAGATCTACACCACCAATGGTGCATGCACCTGGGGGCCGCCCATGAGAACCGGCAACACGCCAGAGATTCCGGTATTTAGATTACAATAGGCAAATGTGCCAATGCGGCGCCGTGGTAAGGCCTCGCCCAAGAATAGTGAAATCGAAGAAGAATTTGGCATACAGATTCATAATTTCAAGTTGTTTGAGGTACGAGATTTTCCCGGCCTGATAACTTCACTGCTTTTATCAGCTATTACCCGCCGCCATAACTATGGAGCCCGGAGAGGATCAGGTTAACGCCCAAATAACAAAAAATCGTGGCACTGAAACCGATAACCGACAGGACCGCAGCCTTGGTTCCCCTCCAGCCCCGGGTAATCCGGGCATGCAGATAAGCCGCGTAAATGAGCCAAACGATGAGCGACCAGGTTTCCTTGGGATCCCAGCTCCAGTAAGTTCCCCAGGCGACATTCGCCCAGAAGGCACCCGTGACGATACCGATGGTCAAAAGGGGAAAACCGATGGCAATCGTCTTATAACTGATCTCATCCAGCATATTGGCGGCGGGAACGTAGCTAAGAAGCATACTGGAATTTCCGCGCGCAGAAGCTTCCGACCGGGACTTGAACAAATAGAGGATGCTGACGCCAAAGGAAACGGCAAAAGCCGCGTAGCCGACAAAGCAGGTCACCACATGGGAAATAAGCCAATTACTTTTTAAGGCCGGCACCAGGGGCTGAATATCATTGGGATTGAGGGAAGCATAAGCCATAATGATAAAGGGGAAAGGGGTAACAAAGGCACCCACGGTCTTGATGTGGAACTTTCTTTCCAGAATTAAATAAGTGACGGCGATCGTCAAGGCGAAAAAAACCAGCGATTCATAAAGATTCGTCAGGGGCGCACGCCCAATCCCCAACTGGTAGGACTCGTACCACCTGAGGCCGATCGCCGCCGTTTCCACGACTACCCCCGTCCACAGGCAAGAGGTCGCAACTTTGCCTAAGCCCTCGGAACGAAAGGCCAGGTAGGAAACGTAAAGAACCATCGCAAAAAAATAGACAAAAATGGAAATGCCGAAAAGCAATGAATTGGTCATACAACAATCTCCTTCAAACGATGAATGATGCCTTCCACCTCCCGGGCAAAAGAGGTACGGTTCTTGTTGGTCATCCCGCCGATCGTTAATTCCGTGCGCCCCTTCTTGTCCATCCTCAAGCATACCCAGAGTTTTTTATGGGGTACGAAAAAAGCAACCAGGATACCGGCAATCAGCAGTAAACACCCCAGCCACACCAACACCTCCCCTGGATCCTTATTCACTTGCAGCCCGGTATAGTTTTTAAGTTGCAAGCCCTTAACCAGGAAGTGGTAAGCGCCGCGACGCATTTTATCATAATCGGGGTGTTCCGTTAGTAACCAAACACCCAGGGGTTGACCATTTTCCGGATAGATATTTACACCCAGCGCCGCCCCGCCCTCCGAGCCGTCGGGCAGGTGGAAATGCTCCTGGTAATCCGCTACCTCCACCATATCCTTCGTCCCGGGGACGGCAACACTTTGCCCCAGTGGGGCTGTCACTATCCCCCGTAAAGTGCCGTCCTGGTCCCATACTTCGATTTGCGCTTTTTCCGGCCGTGCTCCAAGGGCCGCTTCTCTTTACTGCCGAGCTTGTCTATATAGACCCGCTTGATCGGTCGCGGTCGGTAGGTTCCTGTGCGGAGTTCTTCTTCCAGTTTGGCGATGTTTTCCTCAAGCTTCTGCTCAAACCTCTCCACGCTTTCATGATCCGTCCCGGCACTGCCTCTGTTCCTTCTGACCGCCTTCCAGGCGGCGTGAAGGGTCGTTGGCCGGTACACCTTATCGATCAAGCTGAACCAAACTTCTCCTTTCACCCCCTTTTCGAGGGCCTCCAGCATGCGCTCCGTCCATATGGAACGTTCCACCCAGTCATAAGGCAGGGCGTCTCCCGCTTGTTTAGCCGTCACCGGCACTGCCACGGGTATTGTTTCGCTCTGTACCGACATCGCTCATCCATCTCCCTACGTCCCTTCGCTCCACGGCCATTACGCCGCTTCTCCGCTAATATGGACGCTCTGACTCCTGACCGGCGGGCTCTTCGTACCCTTATCAGGGGCAATGAACTCCCGTCTTGTCCCGATCAGGTCTCCCTGATTCACACTGCGCTACCTTCCATGCATTCCGTCACCAAACACCTGACGCGCCCTGCCATCGCTTATTTGCTGCCCACCCAGCGTGACAGGCTTCCCGGTCTCAATTCACCAGGTCTGGTCTATGATGCCAACAATCAGGTCGCAATTGACCCCGATAAGCAAGTCCAAGGAAGTTTGCATCTTTTGTTTAAGACCTTTTCCCGCACCGCAGGCAATTTTTGACATCGACTTGGCTTGAGACAGTCCTGCATCTAAACCGGCGGTAAGATTTTTTACCAGCCTATCAACACCATCCCACCACCTCTATCGGTGAAAAGATATATTCATCGTTCCGACGTGAGGTAAAGGATATAATCTTCGATAATCTATCGACATGGTCAAAGAATCTATCGATGGCGAGGTAACCCATTGCCTCGGAATAATCAGGTAAAAATGCATAATCGTCATATTGACCCGCGAGGCTTTGCAGAGCATAACTCTTTTTTACGATCGGACATTCGGTCATTTTGCCAGGCGTGTCTATTATTTTTGATAGATACGCCTGGCAAAATATGCTAAAGCCCTTACATGACTGACTTCTATGAACGTTCCTTCGTGTCTCAACTGGAACATCGGCTTTCTGACGAACACCTGCGTATTCAGGTGGTGATGGGGCCGCGTCAGGTTGGGAAAACGACGGGGATTAAGCAGCTCCTGACCCGCTATCCTTACGCCAGCCATTATGCCAATGCGGATGATCTCCTGACCACGGATCGCACGTGGCTCCTGGAGCAATGGCAGAAGGCCCTCTCCTTGGGTGGGCAGGCGCTTCTCGTCATTGACGAGATCCAAAAGGTCCCGAACTGGTCCGAGACGGTCAGGTCCTTGTGGGATAAGCTCCCCGGCGCTATCCGGGTGGTTGTCTTGGGATCAAGCTCTTTCAGTTGCAGAAAGGACTTACGGAAAGCCTTGCCGGGCGGTTTGAGTTGATAAAAACCCATCACGCCTTGCTTATCAGGCGGTGCGTTAAAGGATGCGTTCACCTGTTTCGATAATTTCTTTTATGAACGGGTCCATTTCATCAAAGTCTGTCCGGGCAAAGGAGTAAGGTTCAATCCGAAGATCTATGTCCCAGCGCAGCTTCCTTAACAAGACATCTTCATTGATCCCGTCAATGTCATCCTTATCCCAGAATACAGCCAAGTCAATGTCACTTTCGGCATGATAGGTGTTTTTTGCGTAAGAGCCGTAAAGATACAAACGCCAAACGGGAATGTTACTTCGCTCAAGGATCTTAACGTAATCCCGGATTTTCCGGTAGATTAACTGTTTATCTTTTTTTGCAGCCATTGTCTCATTTCACCCATTGCAGCAAGTTTCGCCTCCGTATATTGGCGGTTGACCATCTTTTGAAAGCGGTTCTTGTAATCGGGATATCTTGCCCGAAGATTGAATGTGCTCAAGTCTTCCAGAAATCCTTTTTGTTCCGACGTCAGATCAAGCGCTGCCTTGGCGGCGATTTCGACGAGATCATGGATGCGTGGATAATTTACGCCAACGTTCTTTATAAAGTACGCTTTCAGCAATTTTTCGATCACCAGGTGAGCAAGAAATAATGCCCAGGCGTAATGCCCGTTATCGAAAAGGCTTTGCATGACCTGGTAATCGTCCTCTGATGAGTTAATCCAGTATCCGACAATTTCTGCGTGTTCCATAAGAGCAATCTACATGATTAGACTATAATAATCAAATGCATTGTTAAATTTGTCAGACCGATGCACGAAAAATTGTCCAGGAGTTCTTTAAAAGTCAGGCGATATTTCAACAGCAACTGCAACATCTCGCGCGGGGAGATTTTCCGATTTATCCCGGTGATAAGAGCCAGCGGTAGAGGGGAATGATTGTTACCTTAGTCCCGTTTATAGTCTGTTCCTCTGCCGTATCGGAGCTTATCACCAGACCTTCCTTCAAGCCGAACACGGTACAGCATTCCAGCAGCCCCCGCAGTTCTCTTTTGCGGGTCTTTTCGTCGGTCAAAGTAGCGGCAACTTGGATGGCTTCCTTTATCTCGAACCCCTTCTTGACGATGAAATCGCATTCCCCTTTCCCTTTGAAGAAATAGACCTCTTTTTCCCGCCGCTTGAGTTCCAGGAAAACTGCCTGTTCCAGGGACTTGTCGGCATCGGCGGAAAACTTGTAATCAAGGGCGTTCAGCAGTCCATTGTCAATGGCGTAGATCTTCTTTTCTCCCAACTCCCTTTCCGTCAGCGAAAGGCTGTGTTTTTTGAGCACAAGGGCCAGATAGATATTCTGACAGGCGTCCAGGATAGCGTAAAGCTGGTTCTTGCCGATCTTGAAGCCTGATGATTTCAGTTCATTATAGATTTTGTTTACCGATACCTGTTTGGTTGCCGACGACATCAATCTTTTCAGGAAGAATTTCAGCGCCGGGATATTCCTGATTTCGTACCGTTCAAGCAGGTCGCGATAGATCATGACATTGAAATATTCCTGCAACACACGATTGCGCAGTCCCGCATCGTAACTGATCACCTCCGGGAAGCCGCCCTCGCTCAGGTAATTGGCGAGGTGGTGATTGATGCGGGCGATGGATTTGGAACCGTAGAGGTCAACCTCTATCCCTTTAAAGGAGAGGTACTCTCTGAAAGAAAGTGGGAAGACTTCGTAACTCACGGTCCGGCCGCGCAGGCTGGTGGCGATTTCAGTGCTCAGGAAACGGGCGTTGGAGCCAGTGAGAAAGATGTTCCTGGTTCCCTGGTCATATACGCGCCGGACAAATTTGTCCCAGCCGCCGATGTTCTGGATCTCATCAAAGAAAAAGTAACATTTCTCAAGGTCTCTGTCCGGATAGAGTTCCCGGTATGCCTGTAGCAGCATATCCAGTTCCTCTGTCTTGAGGTCGAGGCGTTCATCCTCGAAGTTTACATACAGAATTCTATCCAGGGGAATCCCGCGGGCGACGATGTCGTCGATGAGGTTGAACAGGCAAGACGTCTTGCCGCTCCGTCGCACGCCGATCAGCGTAATGATCTTGCCCGTGTCAAGGGGAATCTTCATGGCACGTCGCTTGAGGGCCGGCAAGGGGGCGAGATGAAAATCCCGGATGATCTGTTTAAGTAATTCTTTCTTCATCGGAAGGAAATTATAGCATAAATTTTCCTTGCAGCAAGGAAAATAATGCAGGTCAACATAGGATGGCGCCATCCCACCGTATAGGAAGAAGCACTGGGCCGTCCTTTCGGCACGGCCGTCTCCCGATTACGCTCCGCCAAATAACGCACCTCTGCTAAGAATGATAAAAATTTTACCAGAGGGCAGTGGTTTCAACGCCGAATTTCTGCATGCGGTAACGTAACGAATCGCGGCTGATATCCAACAACTTGGCGGCCTTCGTCTGATTGCCACCGGTCATCTGCAGGGCTTGCCTGACCAAATCCTCTTCGACTTTTTCCATGGAGACGCCTTCCGGGGGAATGTGCAGTCCTTGGCAAACCTCTCCCTTCCTGCCGGCTTGGCCCATTGCCTCCAGGGGCAGATGTTCCAGAAGCAGGGTATCTCCTTCGCCTAAGATCATTGCCCTTTCAATAACATTGCGCAATTCCCGGACATTGCCGGGCCAATGGTAGTTCAAAAGAAATGCTTTCGCTTCCGGGGAAATCTTCCGTACGTCCTTATGAAAATCTTCACTGTATCGCTCCACGAAATGTTGCGCCAAGAAGAGAATGTCGTCACGCCTCTCCCGGAGAGCGGGCAGCCTGAGGTCGACAATGTTGATACGATAGTAAAGATCCTCCCGGAAGCTTCCCTCCTTGATCATTTTTTTGAGGTCTTTATTGGTTGCCGTGATGATCCGGACATCAACGCGGATATCCTTTACTCCCCCCATGCGGCGGAAGGTTTTCTGTTCAATGAGCCGCAGAATTTTGGCCTGCATGGCCTGATTCATGTCGCCGATCTCGTCCAGGAAAAGCGATCCCCCGTCGGCCACCTCGAGGAGGCCTTTCTTTACCTCGCGGGCATCGGTATAGGCGCCTTTTTCGTGACCGCAGAGTTCGTTTTCCAGGAGATTTTCCGTGAAGCCGACGCAATTGACAGCAATGAAAGGTTTGTTTTCACGCTTACTTTGATAATGGATGGCCTGGGCCACCATGTCCTTACCCGTCCCGCTTTCCCCCTGGATCAAGACGGTTGCTGCATCGCTCTGAGCTATTTACTGCAAGAACGAACAAGGGGTTACCGCCATCATTCGAAAACGCCTCCATCTGGAACAGAATCTCTACACAATTTTACAGATACTGAGTGTCACCCTCTTCGAAAAAGTGCCGCTCGATCAGCTATTTGCAAATTATGACTACAAAAAAATCCCGGATTTCAAAGAACCACTTTGCAACCAACTAATCCACAAAACAGCCGGTCAGCCCCTGCCCCGTCAAGCAAATAAAAAAAACAATACTTTTTTTGCCTCTTCAGCTATATTCAAGCCCATAGATGAACTGGTAACCGATAATAAAGACGGCGGAGAAGTAGCCATGCTAAACAGAGTACAAAATATTTCTGAACCATTTTTCAAAACACGCTTGAGCGGCCTTGCTGATGAACTGCTCAACCAGGCCAACGCTAAACTAGACAGAAAGCGGAAGTCCGCCATGGGGCAGTTTATGACTCCATCATCAGTAAGTGATTTTATGGCATCTCTGTTCATGAACGTTTCCGGTGATATTGAATTGCTTGACGCGGGGGCGGGGGTGGGGAGTCTGACAGCGGCTCTCATTCAACGCTGTTGCGCTGATAAGAACGGATCGGAATCTATCAAGTCAACTGCCTATGAGATTGAACCGATAATGATTCCCTATCTTCGGAAGATGCTCGACCACTGCCGCGAAGCGTGCGGGAAATCGGGAATCATCTATACGGCGGACATCTGTGAGGAAGATTTCATCAGATCGGGCAGGTATTTTTTGGAACATAACCTCTTCACCACACATCATAATGGGCCATGTTTTTCCCATGCCATTTTAAACCCCCCCTACAAGAAGATGCGAAGCGATGGTGAGCATCGTTTGTTGCTTCGCTCTATCGGCATTGAAACCGTCAATATGTATGCGGCGTTTGTGGCTATTGCCTTGAAAATGCTTCGTCCCGGTGGTGAACTCGTTGCTATAACACCTCGCAGCTTTTGTAACGGTCCTTATTTCAAGCCATTTCGCAATCAGCTCTTGGAAACGGCAGCCATCAAACACATTCATGTTTTTGAGTCAAGGGACAAGGCCTTTGCTCATGACGAGGTCTTGCAGGAAAATATCATATTTCACCTCATAAAGGACGCCGTCCAGGGCGAAGTGGTTATTTCCTCGACAGAACAGACGGATTTTTTCTGCGGGATGACAGTCCGTCATGCGGATTTCGGACAAGTCGTCAAAGCTGACGATCCGGATATGGTGATCCATGTCGCACCTGATGAGCGATCCGTAAATGTCGAACGACGCATCAAGACATTGCCCTGTACGCTGCGGGAGCTTGGCATCGAAGTATCCACCGGTCCTGTCGTTGATTTCCGTGTGAAGGAATATCTGCGCATGGAGCCGGAAGCAGGTACCTTTCCCCTCATTTACGCAGCCCATTGCGAAAATGGCTTTGTACGATGGCCCCAACAGAGCCGCAAACCGAACGCAATAAAAGATGTCAAAGAGAATGCGAAATGTCTTTTTCCGAACGGCTGGTACACTCTGACGCGCCGGTTTTCGAGTAAGGAGGAGAAACGCCGGATTAGACAATCTCGTTAAAAAGGAGTTCGCCGATGCATAAGAAACAGCAAAAGCTTCTCACTGGTTGGAAGAGAAATCTGTAAAATATATAAAAGAGTCAGGGGAGACAATTAGGGGGTAAATTCCTTTTCTATCCGCTGCATGGCCTCTTCCAACCGCTTGTCAGGCACGGTCAGCGAAATGCGGATATAGCCCTCGCCGTATTGGCCGTAAGCAGTGCCCGCCGCCACGACGACCGCCGTTTTTTCAAAAAGACGGTTGGTGAATTCGAGGGAAGTGAGCCCTGCGGGTGTTGGCACCCAGAGGTAAAAGGTCCCCTTCGGCACCGCGAAATTGATGCCGATTTTTTTCAGTGTGTCTAAAACTCGCTCCCGACGTCGGGTATAGGTGCCTAACATGTCGGTAATATTGCCTGTTTCCTCTCGCAGGGCATGGATCGCCGCAAACTGGATAGGATTGAAGATACCGGAATCGGTGTTTTCCTTCACCTTGCTCATGGCGGCAATCAGGACGGGATTGCCCAGGGCCATACCGATGCGCCAGCCCGTCATGTTGTAAGGCTTGGACAGGGAATTCAATTCCACTCCCACCTCTTTCGCCCCCGCCGCCATTAAAAAACTTAATCTTTCCTGGCCTTCGAACAGGACCTCGCTGTAAGGATTATCATAGCAGACGGCAATATCATGGGCACGGGCAAAAGCCACCGTACGGTCGAAAAACTCCCGGGTGGCGCAGGCGCCCGTGGGGTTGTTCGGGTAATTAAGAAACATTGCGGTGGCCTGCTTGACGACGTCGGCGGGGATGTCTTCATAGACGGGCAGATAGTCGTTTTTAGCCAGAATCGGCATATTGTAGGGGATGCCGCCGCCCATAAGGATGCTGGAGCGGTAGGCGGGATAGCCGGGGTCAGTCATCAGAACCACCTCACCGGGGTTGACCCGGGCGAGGATAAAGTGATGACACCCTTCTTTGGAGCCGATCAGCCCCAGTACCTCATCGGCGGCGTTCACGCTGACACTGTAGCGTTCCCGGTACCAGCGGGCCACCTCCTGCCGGAAAGCCAGCATGCCCTTTTCCTCATCCGTGGGATAACGGTGATTTTCCGGGTCCCGCGCCGTGCGGCACAACTCATCAATAATACTGTCCGGCGTCGGCTCCACAGGATCGCCGATTGCCAAACTTATGACATCGATGCCCTCGGCCTTGGCCTTGGCAATTTTTTTTCTCAGTTCCATGAAAAGATAAGGCGGAATCTTCGTCAATCGCTCGGCAGTCTGCAAAATCGCTTCTCCTCTATGATGTTTTTATTGTTTTTTGAATAATTCTTCCCAAAGCATACCTTGGTAAACCACGTTGGCGGCGCCTTCCAGGTAAACATCCCGATAGCCCGCGTCCGCCACGTCGAAATAAATCTTTAATGTCTCGCCACTTTTCACCCGCACCGCAACTGGCGAGGCCACCAGTCCTTTCCGGGACGCAATCAAAGCGCTGGCCACGGAGCCGGTGCCACAGGCCAGGGTTTCGTCCTCCACGCCCCGCTCATAGGTGCGCACCTTGATGGTATGGCGATTCACCACCTGGACAAAATTGGCGTTCGTCCCCGCCGGCTGGTAGTGAGCATGATAACGTAGCCACCGCCCCTTGTGAAAAACATCGAAGTGCTCCAAATCATCGACAAAGGAGACCACATGGGGAACGCCCGTATTGACGCTGCTCACGATAAGGAAGCCGCCCTCTGTCGGCAGTTGGTAATCCAGGGCCAGTTCCCGGGGGTCCGTCAGGCGCAGCTTGACCGTCTCGCCACTCACCTGGGCATCAATCACCCCCGCCCCCGTTTCAAAGGACATGGCAGCCGGGGCGATGCCCTTGAGAAAGGCAAAGCGGGCGGCGCAACGGCCGCCGTTGCCGCACATATCCACCTCACTGCCGTCGGCGTTAAAAAAGCGCCAGCGGAAATCGGCACGGAGTGATTTTTCGATAATGATCAGGCCATCGGCGCCCACGGAGCCTTTTCGTTCGCAAAGCTCCTGGACAAATTTCACAATATCGGCGACCACCAGCGCCCCATCCCGGTTGTCGATAATGATGAAATCATTGCCGCTGCCGCTCATTTTGAAAAATTCGATCACTGAAAATGCCTCCCCAGGCAAGCATTATTTCTTGCGGGTCTGCTTACCAGATTTTACCTCGCCTGTCCATATTAAGGAGCGGGTTTGCCAAGTTGCTCACCGATCATTTCCCCATAACGTGCCGAGGCGCCGGCATTGGCTGCTACGGCGCAACGTCCCGCCTCCCCCCGGCTGGTCAGGGAGGCAGGGTCGGCCAGCAGTTTCAGTATCCCCTCGGCCAGTTCAGCCCCGTTATGCACGGCAATGCCGGCGCCGACGGTTTCCAGCAAGGCTTTCTCCTCCAGGAAATCATCCATGAAGGGACCGTAAAAGATCACCTTGCCCCAGGCGGCGGCCTCCAGAATGTTCTGCCCTCCCCTCGGCACCAGACTTCCCCCGCAAAAAACTACGGTCGCCAGGCTGTAAACCTTGAACAGCTCGCCGATAACATCGACAATTACTATCCTCTCATCCATGCGCTGCCTGCCTCTGGTCAGCTCCGTGACCATGATGGTATCGGTCAAACCGGCCTCCTGTGCCAGGCTGAGCACCGCCTGCGCCCTTTCGGTGTGGCGTGGCGCGATAATCAGCTTATAATCGGGATCAATCTCAAGCAACTTGCGATATACGTCAAAGACAATTTTCTCCTCGCCTTCATGGGTGCTGCCGGCCACAAGAACATGATCGCCGGATGCGATATTCAGGCGCAAACTGATTTCCTCCCGCAGGACGGCTGAGGTCATGGCGGCCAGGCTGTCGTACTTGGCGTTGCCGATCACCTGCACCCGCTCCGGCGGCATACCGAGGAAGCGGAAGCGC
>JBAQLR010000195.1:0-2168 GCA_049302035.1 Syntrophales bacterium | reverse complement strand
GAAAAACACCCCGGCGCCTTGCGGCCGGCGCATCTGCCGGGGGGCGAAATCCGCCGCTGGTATGGCAGGGAAGATCACGATAATTTTGATGTTTGTGCCGACGATCATTGCCAGCGCTATCAGGGTTTACCCGCATTGCCGGGGGGACAGGCGGCAGAGGCGGTAACTGCGACGCGCGGTCTGTTTCTCACCCATGCCGGTGAAATCTGTGATGCGCGCTTTCATAAAGCCTGCGGGGGGCGAACGGAAGATTTTGCCACCGCCTGGGAGGACAAGACAGTTCCCTATCTGACTTCCGTCTCGGATACGGTATTGCCCCATCCCCCGTTGCAGACCGAAACAGAGGCAGAAAAATGGCTGCTTGACGCACCCGATGCCTATTGCAATACCAACGACGTCACTATCTTACAGCAAATCCTCCCCTCCTTTGACCGGGAGACTGTGGACTTTTACCGGTGGCAGGCGGCCTATACTCCGGCGGCGCTGGAGAAGATCATCGGAGAAAAAACAGGTAGGGAACTGGGCGCAATTTGCGAGCTTATGCCGCTGGCGCGCGGGCCTTCCGGACGTATCCACCGGTTGCGGATCCGGGGGGCGAAAGCTTCCCTGGTGGTGGGCAAGGAGCTGGAGATCCGGCGGGTCCTGTCGGAGAGCCATCTGTTAAGCAGCGCCTTTACCGTCTTTACGGAACGTGATCCGTCCGGCGTGCCGGTGCGTTTTATTCTCCGGGGCGCCGGCTGGGGGCACGGGGTCGGATTATGCCAGATCGGCGCGGCGGTGATGGCCATCCGGGGCCGCTCGGCCCCGGAAATCCTGCAGCACTATTTCCAGGGGGCAACCCTGCAGAAGTTATATTGAAGATGAACTAACTATAAGTTTTCTTTACTTCGCGTTTGATAGGGATAGGAAATTCAAGATGACAAAGGAACAAATTGAGGCCCGTCTGAAGGAGCTGCCCAAGATCGACGAATTAATGCTGCTTTTGGAAAAGCGGGGAATTTTCACCAGGGCGCCCCGGATGGTGGTCAAGTCCTGCTGCCGACAGGCCGTCGCCGACCTACGGCAACTGTTCCTGGCGGGAAAAGGGCAAGGTCTGACTGCCGATGGGGCAGCAGCGCTCGACCATGTCCTGACCAGGGTGGAAAGAAAAGTTCTGTCTCTGGGAACCTATCGACTGCGGCGGGTAATAAACGCCACGGGCGTTGTTCTCCACACCAATCTCGGTCGGGCGCCCCTCTGTCCGGCGGCGCTTGCCAGGCTTCAGGAGGTAGGGGAAAATTACACCAACCTGGAATTTGACTTGGAAAGAGGGCAAAGGGGACTGCGCTACGATCACGTGCAGGAGTTGCTCTGCGCCTTAACGGGAGCGGAAGACGCCTTGGTAGTCAATAATAATGCCGCTGCCGTCCTGTTGACACTGAATACCCTGGCGGAGGGCAAGGAGGCGATTGTTTCGCGGGGCGAACTGGTCGAAATCGGCGGCGAGTTTCGCATCCCCGATGTCATGGAAAAAAGCGGCGCCCGTCTGCGGGAGGTGGGGACAACCAATCGCACCCGGCTGTCCGATTATGAAAAAGCCCTGTCTGCCGCTACCGGTGTTATCCTGAAAGTCCATACCAGCAATTTCCGCATGGTGGGCTTTACGGAAGAAGCAGCCCTGGAAGGGCTGGTCGTCCTGGGTAATAAACACCAGGTGCCCGTGGTGGATGACCTGGGAAGCGGGTGTTTGATCGCTCTCGATAATTATGGTTTGGAACGGGAGCCCACGGTGGCGGCGGTGCTGGCTAAAGGGGTCGATGTGGTCACTTGCAGCGGCGATAAGCTTCTGGGTGGCCCCCAGGCGGGGATTATTTTGGGAAAGGCCGTGTTTTTGCGGCGAATAAAGGATAATCCGCTCAATCGGGCGCTGCGGATCGACAAACTGACCCTGGCGGCACTGGAGGGCACCCTGCAAGAGTATCTGCGGCCGGAACAGGTCCTGCTGAACATCCCGGTGCTCAAGTCCCTGACGGAACCGACGGCGGATGTCACGCGCCGCGCCCGCAGGCTCATGGCCATCCTCAAAAAGGTGCTGCCGGCCCGCTGGTCGCTGGTCTTAAGGAAGGGGCACTCCCTGGCAGGTGGGGGAGCGCTGCCCACCCAGGAGATTTCCACGGCCCTGCTAGCCC
>JBAQLR010000194.1:0-3138 GCA_049302035.1 Syntrophales bacterium | reverse complement strand
CTATTTTTTGCGCATACGGAAAGATAAAGCGTTGTCTTTCCCCGGACCATAATCCGCTGAGATACTTTGAGCTTTTCCGGGGTGGGGATCAGACAATTTAAGATGGGATAGTTTATCGAATATCCAGGGCATACAGTAGGCGTTGACTTCTTCGCTGTCCTGTACATTAATTTCCCATTTCCAGCTTGCCGCATCGGGACGGAATGTTACGGTAGGCACAATCAAACGATTGGCGATCGTGCGCACCCTTTGCAGTTGCTGCGCATCGGTATTCAGCGTTTTATTTTTGTCGGCTTCCTGGAGCGTTGCCAGATAACTTTCGGCCGACATGCTCTCCACCTGCTTTTCCGAAAGCAACATAAATTGCCGGCGCTGGACGCCGACGACGCCGGCTTGGGTGGTCTGCGTCGCAGCGCAACCGGTGAACAGTATGACCGCCGCCAACAGGGACAACAACAGCTTCTTCATAGGTCCGTTTCCTTTCCTCAACGTCAAATCTCTTAAAAATAATAATCCCAGGAGGCCCGATACTCGCCATGCCAGTAATCGTAGGTTACCTCCCCAGACAGACTTAGACGCAGGCCGCTGTTGCGGCTCACGCTTATCCCTTGCGAGAGATCGAAGCTGAATGTGTCATGTTTATCACCAAGCGCAAAATTTAACCACCCCATGGATAGCTGCATCTTCCACCTATCTCCAATTTTCGCCAACAGACCGGCTACAGCGCCCAGGCCGGCAGCATAACTATCATCATACTTTCCGGAAACATCAAGCGCTGCTTCACCCAGCAAATAAACCGTGCCCCAGGGGGCTATTTTACGGGCATAACCGCCTCCCGGGCTGAGGCTATATGCCAGGGCTTCTTTATCATCCCGGAAACTTCTGCGGTAAAGCCCGGTGTTGACCCGCCAGGAAATGGGATGAAAGAATTTATCCACGGGAGATATAGACATGATATTAATCGCATCGAAGCTTTCCAGACGGAGAGTCGCGCTGTCAGTGTAGTACCGCAACGTGGTTTCAGCAAATTTGATCTGGGAACCCTCCGTATAACCCTGATCATTTTCCAGAAAATCGTGGTAGGCTGGCCGGTATCGCAGTTCCTGAAACAAATGCAACTGGTCGTGCCAACCAATCCCTAAATCAAGGCGGTTGGATAAGTGACCTTCGGCGGGGCGAGTGGGTATGGGAAGTGCGGCGGGCAAACCGGATGGCGCTTCCACACGGCTGCGCGCTTTAAGGCAGGAGAGAAATTGCTCAGAGTATTTTTCCTGGGATATCTCCTTTTTCAAGAAGCGATGCTGGGTAAATTCCGCCGCCAGATCGAGCATCCTGATTTTATCGGCAATCGGCAAGGAACTCTCCACAACCATATTGGGGTCATCCTCCCCATCAATGATGCGCAAAGTTGTCCGCTGCTTTTCTTCATCAAGGCCGACGATAAAATACCTGATTTTAGTCGCTTTCGATGGTCGATAGGCCACATCCGCCAGAAGGTTTGCCTCCTGTGCTCTGCGCACCGTATCGATGGGAATGACCCAGCCGGGAAAATTATTCGTCAGATGCACGGCGGGCCGGGCTGCTTCGAGTAAAAACAAGATATTATAAGAACAGTTTTCATCAAGGAAATAGTAGTCGGAGTAGATGTCTTGCATTTCCCAGATATGCAGGAGCATTTTTGAGACCTCCGCCGACGTAAGATTCAAATCATATTCCCACATGTCTCGTTCATCGATATCGCTGTATTCCTTTACCTTTTCGTAGTAGGGTTTTATCGAATAATAGCCGGGATAAAAACCAAACAGTCCCTTGAGGGCATAGGCCAAAGCATGGGCCGGCCCGGGAATGGCGGCATAATTCACGGCGTGGGCAAGCAGCCTGCTCTCATATCCCACATCAATCTTGATAAAAGTGTGGCCAAACATGGACGAAGGATTGTTTAAAAAAGGGCCGGGGAAAACGAGGACCGCCCGCACCGGTTTTATTTTTTCCATATTCTCCGCATATTTCGCACAAACAGCAGCCGGCAATCTGAACTCGTCGATATTGAGCTGGTCCTTAAGCCAGGTGTAGCGGGCAATAAAGCGGCAGCGGGGATGCTGCTGCCCTTCGGGATGCTGCTCCTGGAAAAATGATTTCAGCGTGGCCTCGAGTTCTGCCGCAGGATTTGTTTTGCCATCGGGAGCAAGGAAGAATTGGGGATCATCCACCAGGCTGCGGTACCCCAGCCACCCCTGCTGATAATGCAGCAAAATTGCCCAGTAACGATCTGAGCTTAGCTGTCTGACCTTGGCCAGTTCCACCAGCTCGGCTGCGTAGCCGTCCCCAGTTTCGGCAGCTGATTCACAAGCGGGATAGGACAGGATAAGCGGTAGGATAAAAAAAAGGTACAGGGCCGCTGGAAAATGCCCTGTACCTTTGTGGTGAGTCAACTTGAAAATGCCCTCTTATCAGCTGTTGATAACGGTAACAATATTCTCCACCACCGTTCCCGCCTGCACGTCGGACGAGGTGAAAATCCGGGTAAAATTGGTCTGAAGTCTGCTGTACACCGCCGCTCTCTGCGTTGCCGGGATATCCATCAGCTCAGCAAAAGTAGCCAGCGTTTCGCCTTGCCCCATGGCGATGTCTTTTGCCAGGTTATCGAGATTGGCGGTGGCGAACTGGAAAGCGTCGTTCTTTACAAAAGCTGACGGCTTGTCACAGTTGGACGTTCCCGTTGTAATCCCGAAAGTCTGACTGCCGAAAGTGCCGTTGGTTGTTGCCTCGCAAACCTGGACAAAAAGCGTTTGTCCTTTTCCGCCATGTCCCAGTTCGCCCCAGAGCAAGCTTCCCAAACCACAGCCGGTATTTGGGTTTCCTCCGGCGAAGGCCGTTCCGATCCCCATGAGACCACACACTACCGCTAACGCAACGATCTTTTTCATACTTGACCTCCCTTTAATGATATACGTAACAATATACGCAGTTGCAGCTAACCAGATATTGGCTGGAATGTCAAGCTCAACAAGTATGGACTGGATATTCGATAAACTACCCGGTGGAAAAGAACTCATGGCGCAAACATACTGCCAAGTGCATCAAGACAGCCATGGAGGCATTTAATCCCGGCGACACGGTGCGATACGAAGATGAAAA
>JBAQLR010000193.1:0-4205 GCA_049302035.1 Syntrophales bacterium | reverse complement strand
GTCGCACCCGCCGGGCCGACACTGCCGTCGTCGCCGCTGCAACCGCTCAACGCGAGTGCGAAAGCCGCGAGAACAAAAAGAACGATGCTAAATCTTGTCCACTTGCTTCTCATAAAAACCTCCGATTTCTTTTAAATGTTAATCTTATTTTGCCCCCTACTTTACCGTGCCCCCGCATCGGCCTCACCCGCTACGGGGAGAATTATTGCCCCTCCCATTATTGATCAGCCGATTAAAACTACAGCGGCTGGCGCCCATTGCAACCAGGCGCAGTATACAGCAATGAATGTGCCATTGCCACTGGCTAATAAAGCCGAATAGAAACAGATCATTATCGGCGAGGCTGGCCGACGGCGGTCAAGGTGGGTGGCGAAATAACCACCTGCCGCCAGTCATTTCACCACCCGCGTCCATCCACTGCCTGGCTTCCAGTGCAGGTCATTCGTTGAAATATCTTGAAAAAGTAGAACGTTAAACCGCTTTACGAGATGTGGCATATTACTTGCGGTTAGTTGATCTTGTCAAGTCTATTTGTTGGCAACAGTCTTTTGTGAGTTCATCGTGATTTTACGGAAAAGGGCACCAATTTAGGCAATGGAGGGTTAATTACTAATAGAATAGCATCCTTCGACAAGCTCAGGATGGGCGGTAGGGGGCGTCAGGAATGGAATATGGGTACGAAAAAGATTCTGATTGTTGATGATGAAGCATTCTTCCTGTATGGCTTAGGCAAGGCCCTGCAATCCGTCTCCACGGAGGTAACGGTGGTGGAAACGGGGAAATCGGCGCTACAGGAAATTGCTGCTACACCCTATCATATCTGCTTCCTGGATGTCTGCCTCCCCGACCTTGACGGGGTTGAGATACTGAAGCGGATCAAGGCAATCTCCCCCCGTACAAAAGTGATAATGATGACAGCCGGGGTTGTCACCACGGCCATGCAGGAAAACATCGAAAGGGATGCCTACATGTTTCTCACGAAGCCCTTCGATCTTCTTCAGGTGAGAATGCTGATAAAAGGTGTTCTTGAGGAAACAGAGAACATGGTTACTTAAGCGTTCATAAGAGTTTCCTATAGAATATTTCAATGCTTTCAACGATATCCTTCCTGAACTCAGATCAACGTCCTTTTTTCTTGACACCGGCGGCACTCTTTCTTACAGTCAAAAAAAGGGAGGTTACCTATCATGAAGCGTCTATTTATCCCCACTCTGATCCTGCTCTTCATCATATCCTTGGCCGACACGGCTTTTGCCGCCCTGCCCAAGGAAATGAGCGTGCAGGTTGAGGAAACGAAGCTGCGTGCGACGCCGGCCTACTATGGCGCCGTTGTCGCTACGGTCAACTACGCGGAGCGGCTGATCATCATTGACACCAAGGGACCCTGGGTGAAGGCCTCGCTCCCGCACGGCCGTGCGGTCGGTTGGCTCCACATTTCCGCTCTCACCGGCAAGCGACTTGCGCCCAAAGCCGGCAGCAAAAACGCCCCGACATCGGTATCCTCTGGTGAACTTAGCGCGGCCGAGAAAGGATTTACCGAGCAGATCGAGGCTGATTATCGGGAAAAGAACCGGGACGTCAGTTTTAGCTGGGTGGACAAGATGGAAAGGATCAATGTCACACCTGAACAAAGCGCCGCCTTCCTTCGGGAGGGACAGGTAACGCCTGAATTGGGAGGCGAGCCATGAAACGCTTATTAATCATCGCAATCATGCTGCCTTTGGGATCTTTCCTGGCGGGCTGTCAAACCCTGGAGGTTGCCACCAATATGGGCGCCGATATTGCCGCGGCAACAGGCGCTATTTCCATGCAGCAGGCGGAATCCATCAAAAGGGGCACTCAGGCCGCCGACCAGGCCTTTGAAGAATTCACGCCGGAAAACGAGTACTATATCGGCAGGACCATTGCCGCTAATATCCTTAATAAATACAGGGTTTATCAAAATCAGGAGGCGACCCGCTACGTAAACCTCCTCGGTCAGGCGGTCGCACTGGCCTCGGACAAGCCGGAAACCTTCAAAGGCTATCACTTTTTGATCATGGACACAGATGAAATCAACGCCTTCGCCACACCAGGAGGATTTATCTTCATCTCACGGGGGCTCATGCGCTGCTGCACATCGGAAGATTCCCTGGCAGCGGTCCTGGCGCATGAAGTAGGACACGTGCAGTTGGGCCACGGTATGGCCGCCATACAGGGCAGCAGATATACGGCCCTGGGCAAGGTTGTCGGCGTCGAACTGGCGAAAAATCTGGGCAACGAACAACTTGCGCAGGCGGCTGAAGTCTTCGACGGGGCTATCGGCGACATTATGAAAAAAATGATCGACAACGGTTATCAAAGCACCCAGGAATATGACGCCGATAAGGCGGCCATAACTATCATGAAGCGTGTGGGCTATAACCCCAGGGCGCTCGCGAATATGCTCGAGCAGATGCAAAGAGGGCTTGGTCCCGGTGCCGGCGGCTTCGGCAAGACCCATCCGACACCAGAGAGCCGACTGCGGAATATCGGGTCGTTGCTGCAGGGATCGGGCGCCGTGCAGACACCGGAAACCAGGAAAGTCCGTTTCAATAAGGTAATGGCCGACCTTTAGCCGGCGAGGCTCATGGCAAAAAAACTCTTACATGGCGTCATCATCGGCCTCGGATCCGCCTTTACCGTGTTTTTGCTCTACTTTTACGGTTCTCTGGGCTGGCTGGAAAACAAGACCTGGGACTGGCGCGTCAAGATTTTTGCCGCACCCGGCCGCGCCAGCGATCGAATACGGCTGGTGATCATCGACCAAACCAGCTTGGACTGGGCCAAAGACACCTTGCAGGTGCCTCTTTCCTGGCCCTGGCCGCGCCAGCTCTACCACCCGATTCTGATTGCCCTGCAACGGGGAGGAGCAACGGCGGTAGCCTTCGATCTTATCTTTACGGAAGCTTCTTTCGCCGGGGTTGACGATGATGAAGCCTTCGGCCAGTCCATAGCGGCCACATCTAATTTCGTCGGCGCCCTGAACCTAAGCAACGAACAGGGTTTGGGCACAGCGTGGCCGCCCGGCTTAAAGGTCAGGACTTTCCAGGTTGATGGGTTGGCGGCATATCTTCAGACGTCTCGAGGCTTGCCTTCCGTTAAAACCCGCGCCTCTTTTCCCGTCAGGCAAATAGCCGAAAGCGCGGCCGTCTTGGGCGGCGTCATGGTCACGCGCCAGGATCCGGACGCCATTATCCGCCGTGCCGCGCCTTTCCAGGTTTTCGATCAACATTTCGTGCCGGCCTTGGGGCTGGCGGCTTTTTTAGGCGCCCATCCCGGCAGCGCCATCAGGATGGCCGGGGGCAATCTCCGGATCGGCGCACACCACATTCCCTTGGATGGCAACGGCAACGCGATTCTTCATTATCGCGGTCGCAGCGGGACTCACAAGGCGATCAACGCCGCCGCCGTCCTCCAGGCCGGCCTACGAATCATGGAAGGTGGAGCGCCCGGTATGGACTTGTCTGTTTTCCGGGATACTTACGTATTCTTCGGCGTGACGGCGCCAGGCTTCAAGGATCTTCGCCCGACACCGCTGCAGCGCGATTATGCGGGCGTCGAGCTCCACGCAACCATGCTGGACAACCTGCTGTCCGACGACTTCATGCGAGAAGTCCCCTTATATGCGGGCTTGTTACTGACCTGCCTGCTTGCCCTGGGAGCGGGAATCTGCGTCCGCCTGTCGAACAAAGGTTTGCATATCGCCTTTAGCGCCCTGGCCTTCCTGCCTCTGCCTTTTCTTCTCGGCTGCCTGTACTACCAGGCCAACTACTGGTTGCCCGTAGCGGCGCCAACGCTGGGCACATTCTTCGCGGTCGCCGCATCGCTCGTGGTCAATTATTCCCTGGAGGGAAAACAGAAGCGTTATATCAAAAACGCCTTTAAGCAATACCTGAGCCCGGCCGTCATTGAACGTCTGGTGGAACACCCCGAAAAGCTGGCGCTCGGCGGCGAATTGCGCGAACTGAGTATCTTTTTCTCCGATATCCAGGGCTTTACGAGCATCTCGGAAAGGCTCGCGCCGCCGCAACTGACGGCTCTACTGAACGAATACCTGAGCGCCATGACGGACATTATCATGGCCGAAGGCGGCACAATCGATAAATATGAGGGAGACGCCATCATTGCTTTCTGGAATGCGCCGCTCGACGTTCCCGACCATGCTCAGCGTGCGGTCCGGGCGG
>JBAQLR010000192.1:0-23633 GCA_049302035.1 Syntrophales bacterium | reverse complement strand
GCCCCCCCCCATTCAAACCAAAAATATTTTCAAAAATATCGCCAAAGCTGGAGAAGATGTCATCAAAACCGGAAAAACCCTTGAAGCCAATCCCATTTAACCCCTCATGCCCATAGCGATCATAGACAGACCTTTTTTCCTGATCGCTTAAGACCTCATAGGCTTCGGCCGCTTCCTTAAACTTCTCTTCCGCCTCTTTATCTCCGGGATTACGGTCCGGGTGGTATTGCATCGCCATTTTGCGATAACTTTTCTTTATTTCGTCAACAGGCGCAGCTCTGGCAATTTCTAAAATTTCATAGTAACAGCGTTTCATCATGCGTTTTACTTCATTCCTCCATTCGACTTATAATTGATGCTCCCGAAAAATACGACCTGCTTTTTAAAATCTGCCGTCCGTGGGCAAAATAATAGTCTTTGCCGCTCCTGTCAAGATGGCGGGGTTATTTGTCACGGAGATATTTGTCGTGGAATCATTTAACCAGGCGCCGCAGCGCCTCGGCATATTTTTCACCCGTTTTCACTATAATGTCCGGGGGAAGCTCCGGGGCAGGCGGCTGTTGGTTCCAGTTGAGGGAAAGAAGATAATCGCGGAGAAATTGTTTATCAAAACTTTTCTGGGGCCGACCTACCTCGTAATCACTCAAGGGCCAAAACCTCGAAGAATCAGGGGTTAGCAGCTCATCAATCAGGATTGGCTTTCCGTCAACCAGGCCAAACTCCATCTTGGTATCGGCAATTATAATCCCGGCGTCGGCCGCCATAGCTTCGGCCCGCCGATAGACGGCGATACTGGTCTCCATAACAAACGCCGTCAATTCCCGGCCAATCAGGTTTTCCATTCCCCGCTTGTCAATAGGCCTGTCGTGGTCACCAAGCTCGGCCTTCGTAGAAGGCGTAAAGATGGGTTCCAATAACCGTTCCGATTCTCTCAACCCGTCGGGCAGCTTTATGCCTGAGACGGCCTTACCTGCCGCATAATCCTTCCATCCGGAACCACTGAGATAGCCCCGCACAATACACTCCACGGGCAGGGGACGGGCCTTTTTGACAAGCATGCTGCGCCCCCGCAGCAAATCCCGGTATGGCCGGCACACGTCCGGATAAGCCATGGGGTCAGTGGCAATAAGATGATTCACAACGATATCTTCCATCTGCCGGAACCAAAAGGCGGACATACAGGTAAGTATCTCGCCTTTTCCCGCAACAGGATTGGGCATGACCACATCGAAAGCCGATATCCTGTCGGTCGTAACGATCAAAAGGCAGTCTTCCACCGCATAAAGATCGCGCACCTTACCCCTTGCCAGCAACTTCAACGTAGGTAAAGCGCTCTCCAACATGCCAATCTTCTCCATTTTCTCACCGTACCGGCTAAAAAACTATTTGCAATCTTCCAGTTGCACTTCTCGGGACAAAACCATCCCTCCGCCATGCGGAAATATTTTATCCCTACCTTACAAAAGGGTTGTGCCGCTTCTCGTGACCGATGGTGGAAGTCGGACTGGGGCCATAGTTATGCCCCGGCAGCACAGCCGTTTCCTCCGGCAAGGTAAAGAGCTTCTCTTTAATCGATCGATACATAACATCCCAGGAACCGCCGGGAAAGTCGGTTCTGCCGACAGCCTCGACAAAAAGCGTGTCTCCCGTAAATACAAAACCGTCCATGTAAAGGCACATACCGCCTTCGGTATGTCCGGGGGTATAAAGAACGGTCAGCGCAATACTGCCCACCCGGATCTGATCCCCATCTTTTACCTTAATATCGGCCGGCGGTGATGGTTTAGCCTTAAACATGGACAGGTATACATCCGGCGTGTTTATGAGTTGGTCGGCCGCAGCCTCGTGCACAATGATTTGCGCACCCGTCAGTCTTTTCATCTCCGCATTCCCGGCGGTATGGTCCAAGTGACTGTGGGTGTTCACGATGTACTTAATTTTTAGTTTGTTTTCTGCCGCCACAGCAATAATTCCTTCCACGTCCGCAGCGGGATCGATAACCAGCGCTTCACCAGTTTCCTGGTCGCCTAAAAGATAGGCAAAAACCATCATTTGCCCAACTTGCATCTGCCGTAAGATCATAAATGCTCCTCGTGGACAGGCTCCGTTTAGGCCTATCTCTTTTCCACATACCCGATAAAAAGGGTTCCGTCTTGTTTCATTGCCAGAAACTTTTCACCCACCGTCGCACACCAGGTGGGCAGATCATCGGCAAAACCCGGATCGTCGGCGATGATTTCCAGTATTTCACCCTGCTTCATAACAGAGAGCTCCTGCTTTGTGCGCACGATGGGCATGGGACAGAAAAGCCCCGTGCAATCAACTGACTTGTCGTGATTCATAGCGTTGTCGGCTTATCCTTAACTTCACCTTGGGCGGGGAAGGGCTTATTATCTGTTTCAGCTACGCTTAAGCTGTTCGCATTCGGAGCATTTGGACAACTTACTGTCGAAGGAAGCACCACACTTATTGCACTTGCTCAACAATTTAACGTCGCATGGCTTACAAAAAGGAGGCTCCAGGCAACCCCCCACCAATTCCGGCTCGCACAAAGGGCAGTTACATTTCTTCGTCATGCCTCTTCTCCCTGTTTTTTTCTGTAGTCTTCAATGGCCCGATGCAGAGCATCAGCTCCCAGATTCGAACAGTGCATCTTGTTCGCCGGCAGGCCGCCCAGTTCCTGGGCGACGCTGGCATTCGTAATAGTCATCGCCTCATCCAGGGTCTTGCCCTTGGCCATTTCGCTTACCATCGAAGAAACAGCGATGGCCGCTCCACAGCCGAAGGTTTTGAATTTGACATCATCAATGACACCATCCTTGACCGATATGTAAAAGGTCATCATATCGCCACAGACGGGATTGCCAATCTCGCCTACCCCATCCGCTGCGTTTATTTCACCTACGTTGCGGGGATTCTGGAAATGATCCATGACTTTCTCTGAATAAAACGGCATATGCTTCTCCTATCCATCTTCTCGATTTTCTTCTTGTTCATGTTCATAATCGGTCCCCGGCCCAGCGACACGGCGCTGCCCCGTCTTCTGAAAGTAACTGTAGAGAGGGGACATGTCTCGCAGTTTCGCCACGATGGGCGGAAATTCGGCCAACAGAAAATCAACGTCCTCCGTCGTATTGTATTTGGAAAGCGTCAGCAGGATCGACCCCTGGCCCACCGCCGTATCAACCTTGATCGCCGTCAAAACGTGTGACATTTTCAAAGCTTTCGAGGCACAGGCGGAGCCGCTGGACACATAGATTCCCTTTTGATCCAGGAAGAGGAACATCCCCTCGCCTTCCACGAACTCCACAGACAGATTGATATTGTTGGGCAAATGCCTTTCCGGATGCCCGTTGATATAAAGGTGGGGAATCTTTTCCGGCAACACCCTCACCAGACGGTCACGGAGATGCAGGAGATGCAGCGCGTTAGCCTCCATTTCCCGTTGTATCAGCTCACAGGCAACCCCGAATCCAACGATGGCTGGAACGTTTTCCGTTCCGGCACGCCGACCGTTTTCCTGAATCCCACCGTCAATCTGCGGCACAATCCGCACACCCTTCCTGACATAAAGAGCCGCCGCCCCCTTGGGTCCGTAAAATTGCGCTCCCGCAAGCGTTAACAAATCGGCTTCCAGACTATTCACATCCACTGGTACAATACCGGCAGTACAAACGGCATCGGTATGGAAAGCTATGCCTTTCTCCCGGCAGATCCGACCAAGTTCCGCCAACGGCTGCACGGTGCCGATCTCCGGATTGGCATGCTGAACGGAAACCAGGGTGGTATCTTCCCGGATGGCCTTGCGCAGATCGGCAGGTGACACCAGGCCATAACGATCAACGGGCAGCAAAGTTACCTCAAAGCCCTGCTGACCAAGACGCCGGGCAGCATTCAGCACGGAAAAATGCTCGATCTCCGAAACAATTACGTGCCTGCCCTTCTGCCGGTTGGCTTCGGCAACGCCTTTAATCGCAAGGTTATTGGCTTCCGAGGCGCAAGAAGTAAAATATATCTCACTTTCCCGGCCCCCGATCAAGCCGGCCACTTGCCCTCGGGCTCTTTCGATCGCATCTCTGGATTTGGCTCCCAGGGAATGAATACTTTGCGCGTTTCCGTAAAGCTCACCGAAATAAGGAAGCATCACGGCCAGCACCCGTTCATCAATCCTGGTATTGGCATGATTTTCGAGGTAAACTTCTCTCATAAATCTTCCTTCACGTACTTTTTGCCCAGTAACGAACGCCCCGAGTAATCACCCTCAAATTTCCTCTCCTATACTGCGAAGTAGATTCCCTGTCAAGAAAACAGTAAATAGTTCTCAAGGAAGGGAACAGTACCGTCTCAAAGTTGTATTTGGCAGCAACAAAATTCTCAACAAAATTCTCTTGACACACGAAATCCCCCTTCATATACTCTGCCCGCAAAAAGGCAATGCCTTACCGAGAAATCAAAGAAGGGGCGGTTCGCCGACGCTTCGCCTCGGCGTTAAGAATTTTCCAGAAGAACCCGATACCCTTCAATAATCGGCCTTCCACACCGATTCGAAAAATGATCTTAGCGAAGCTGAAAAATTCACCCCGTCCGTTCTCGCAAACATGAGGCTGCAGTCCATGAAAACCGCAAAAGGTAATAACAATACCCCCCGAATACTCGGCATCGTTTTTTTCATTCTCGTCATTTCTTTTATCATCGCCGGCGTCTGCTACTATTTGAGCAAAAATAAGGAAATTAAGATGGAAATACACCATCGCCTTGCCGCCATTGCAGACCTGAAAATCGGACAAATTACCAACTGGCGATATGAACGCGAAGGCGATGCGCTGATGCTCCAAAACAGCGGCGTCATCGCCCGCCTGGTAAAGAATTATTTTGATACGAAAACACAGGCCGGAGAACTAAAACGGTGGGTTGCATCATTTTGCGAACATAACGGATATTCGAGCGCAACCATTTTTGACGCGAAAGGGGCAGTAAGATTCGCTTATGGCAAGGGCGGCAATGAGATAGAACCGGTGGGACGTAGATTACTGGAAGAAGTTCTGAAGCAAAAGAAATTTGCCCTCTCGGATCTGCACATATCTCCCGTTACGAAAAAAGTGACACTCGACCTGTTCGTTCCTTTAATATTATGGGACCAGAAAGATCACCCCGTGGCGGGAATATTTTTCTTTAAGGTTGACCCGGACAAAGTTCTGTATCCCTTGATTCAATCATGGCCCACTCCCAGTCCCACGTCCGAGACGCTTCTCATCCGGCGTGAAGGCGGCGAAGTTGTCTTTCTCAACGAACTCCGCCACAAAAAAGGAACGGCCCTTGCCCTGCGATTGCCGATAGCAAACAAGGATCTTCCGGCTGCCATGGCGGCAAGAGGCGTTGAAGGGATGGTAGCGGGGGTTGATTACCGGGGCGTGCCCGTTCTGGCGGCAATTCGTAAAGTGCCGAACTCACCCTGGTTCATGGTCGCAAAAGTTGATAAAGCCGAGGCCTATGACCCGCTTCATCATGAACTCCTCACAGTGGCGTTTGTTACGGCATTGCTGATAATTGCCTCGGGGGCAATGCTCGGGCTCTGGTGGCGGCATCAACGCTCCGTCTTTTATCGCGAGCAGCATCAATCTGAGATCGAACGCCGGGCGCTCATCGAACATTTTAGCTATCTTGCAAAGCATGCCAATGACATGATCTTCCTTTTCAATAAGCAAGGAATAATTATTGAAGTCAACGACCGGGCCTGCGAAGAATACGGATACCGGCGCGAGGAGCTGCTTCAGTCGTCTATTATTTTGCTGCGCCCGCATGAACTTCAATCGGAAATGCGGGATGTGTTGAATAAGATAGATGAAAAGGAAGGAATGATTTATGAGACAGAGCATATCCGGAAAGATGGGACGAGATTTTCCGTTGAAGTAAGCGCGCGCGGCTTCGATATGGAAGACAATAGATATATGCAGGCAATAATTCGGGACATCACCCAGCGAAAGCAGAGCGAAAATGCTTTATTTGCCGAGAAGGAGCGTCTTGCCGTGACCTTGAAAAGCATCGGCGACGGCGTGATAACGACAGATGTAAATGGTAACATAACCTTGCTGAACAAAATGGCCGAAAAACTGACGGGCTGGCCTCTTGCGGAGGCAACGGGACTGCCGCTATCCGAAGTGTTTCATATCGTAAATGAACAGACGCGGGAGCGTTGCGAAAATCCCGTCGATAAGGTACTGAAGAGCGGCGCTATCAGCGGCCTGGCCAACCATACGGTGCTCATCCGCCGTGACGGCAGGGAAATGGCTATTGCCGACAGCGGCGCGCCCATTCACGACGTTGAGAGTAAGATAATCGGCGTGGTGCTGGTTTTTCGGGAAATTACGAACAAACAGAAAACCGATTCTGCCCTGCAGAACGCCGAGAAGCTTGAAGCCATCGGCTTGCTTGCTGGAGGCATTGCTCATGATTTCAATAACTTGCTCGGTGGCATCTTCGGTTATATCGACCTGGCTCGTGTGCAGGCGGAAAGGGGCAACAGCAGGGGGAGCGAGAATGCCCTGTCGAAGGCTTGCGGAGTTTATGACAGGGCAAAATATTTGACCCAGCAGTTACTCACATTTTCCAAGGGCGGCACTCCGGTTCGTAAAACCCAGGCCATTGCCGAACATGTGCAGCAGGCGGTAACTTTTGCCCTGAGCGGCTCCAATGTCTCCCCGGTTTTTGCGGTACCCGGTGAGGTCTGGCCGTGCGACTTTGACGAAAACCAGATGGCGCAGGTTTTTGACAATATTGTAATCAATGCGCGCCAGGCAATGCCGTTGGGAGGGAACCTTGACGTTACCGTAAGAAACATAGCCCCTGAAGATGCTCCCCGGGAGTTGCCGCCCGGTGCGTATGTGTGTACCTCAATCTGCGACTATGGGAACGGGATATTGAAAGATCACCTGCCGCGTATTTTCGATCCATTTTTTACGACCAAGCAACAGGGCAGCGGCCTGGGATTGGCTACGAGTTATTCCATAGTCAAGAAACACGACGGTCTTATTTGCGCAGAGTCGGAATTGGGCAAGGGAACCACATTCCACGTTTATTTGCCGACGTCTTCAGGCCAAGTTTCGGTCCTGGACAGAAAGAGGAGACAACTGCATCGCGGTCACGGCAGCATACTCATCATGGACGATGAGGAGTTCATCCTTGACGTTTTGTCGGAAATACTCACGGGAATGGGCTACCACGTCAGCACGGCAAGCAATGGAGATGAAGCCATAGCGCAGACCAGAAGCGCCATGCAGTCCGGACAACCTTTCCGGGCGGCAATTCTTGATCTTACTATTCCCGGGGGCAGGGGCGGAAAAGAAACCGTTCACGCCCTGCTGGAGGTCGATCCGAACATCAAGGTTGTGGCGTCAACTGGATACTCGGAGGACCCTGTCATGTCAAAACCCTCCGACTATGGTTTTGCGGGTCGCCTGGTTAAACCCTATCGCGGGGGTCACTTGGCTCTGCTGTTGGAGTCGCTGTTCAGGCAATCGTAATGCTGGACTATTTTAAAAGGTGTAAAGAATCCTAAGCCAACTCATCGTCCCTTGTGGGCGGTTTTTAACAGCCGTTTCGAATTGTGTCTTTAAGCTGATTATGACTTTATTCCAATTTAGGCTGTATGCAGGACCAAAAGAGAAAACCTGCCCCCTTGAATCACTAATCTCTTGCCCGCCTATTTTATCATCGGTGATGTCTTTCCAATAATAGCCCACTACCCCAATCCGCTGATTTTTCATTATTTCGTATCCAAAAGCATAATCCGCATGAAAAGCTTGACCAGCCCTATAGGTGGTTTCTTTCATGGTCCTGGGATCGATGAAATCGTTATTTTTCCAATTAATATCGTAAAGCAGGTTTACGTTGAGATCAAAACCTCCCGGCAAGACCGCAGTAACGCTAAAGAGGGGTTCAAAGGTCCAGTGATTATTTCCGATATTTACCAGCTCGTTTTTATCATATCTTCCCGTCGGAGTAACTACATCGAAGCTTAATAAAAAATGGAATACTTCAGTATGCCAGGCTAACCAAAGGGGACAAAGAATAATGTCGCCCAATCCGCTGTCGCCATCGTCAAAGTAGCGAGACTCAATATGCTTGTCGATTAGCGGAATACCCATATCCATTCCCCAAAATGACCCCAAAATCTTCTTCTTACTGACATAAATGGGCCTGATAATGTTGCCTGCGACCCGCATCTTGAAATTCTCAAAGGGGCCGTTTTTTACCTCATCTCCATTATAATCCTTAAACTTGTTGGCAGAGTAAAAGAAGGAGTAGTTGATAAGGTAGAGACCCGGAGGAGGTCCAATGGCTAAAAAATCATCTGCTCCATACTTGCCGGAAACGGTTAGCCCTCCTGAAGGCCCCAGGCTTGAGGCTAAAAGCCCTTCCGGAATTAGGAAAAGATGGAACATAATTATTGAAATTATTATTTTTTTGACTACAGGCCTCCTTGCTTCCCAGAACCAAGCTTTTGCAAAACCTTCCACTTTCCGATCTCCCCCCTCTGAATTGTACGGTCGACATATTCCTTATTTCCTACCTGAAATCAACACTTTTCTGCACGCAGGTGTTTTCCAGAAGAGTCTCCCCCCCACGCCGCCTTGTGTCATAGATCCCCTTCAGAAACTTCTTCCAAATTTTCATCTTATGGATTTCATTAAAGGCAAGTCGGTCGGCGGCCGTCTGGCAGAATTCCACATGATGGTCATGAGGTTTGGGCAAAGCCCAATCTACCCGCCCAGCGTCTGATAAGTTCTTCTTTCAGGAGCCGGTGGGCAGGACTTTCCAAACGGGGGTCCTTGCCTGCCAGTTCGGTGGCGCTGTTTCTCGCCTGCTGCAAAATTTTCCCGTCGCGTATCAGATTGGCGACCCGAAAATCAGGCAACCCCGATTGCCGGGTACCCATGAATTCTCCCGGCCCCCTCAGGGCCAGGTCCTCTTCGGCAATCAGAAATCCGTCCGTCGTCCTTTCCATAACCCGCAGTCGCTTACCGGCCTCGGCAGCGGCCTTACTTTGGGTAAGCAGGATACAGCTGGATGGGATTGCTCCGCGCCCCACCCGACCTCGCAATTGGTGCAATTGCGAGAGGCCAAATCTTTCCGCATGTTCAACAACCATCAGGGACGCAGCGGGAATATCTATCCCCACCTCGATCACCGTCGTCGCTACCAGAATATCCAGATTTTGGGCGCGGAAGGCGGCCATCGCCCCTTCCTTCTCCGTTTTTTTCATTTTGCCGTGGAGGAGACCTACCCGGCATTGGGGAAATATGTCCTTTTGCAGATGTTCGGCCATGGTCGTCGCGTCCTTAACGTCCAGATATTCCGACCCCTCCACCAGGGGATAGACGATAAAAACCTGGCATCCTTTGCCGATTTCCCTGGCGATCAGTTCATAAACCTTACGGCGCTGACGCTCGAAAAATACCCGGGTATGGACGGGCTTATGCCCTGGCGGCATCTCGTCGATCACGGAAACATCAAGGTCTCCATAGACCGTCATGGCCAAAGTACGGGGGATGGGCGTGGCCGTCATGACCAGTATATCCGGATGCCCCCCTTTAGCCCGCAGGGCGGCACGCTGCACAACGCCGAAACGATGCTGCTCGTCTATGACCGCCAACCCCAGCCGATGAAAGGCGACCTCCTCCTGGATTAGCGCATGGGTGCCGACAATGATTGCGGCTTCCCCCTCCCGGATGCGCCGGTAAATATCCTTTTTCTCCGCGGCGCTGTTTTTCCCCGTCAGGAGGGCAACCTCAAGCGGCAGCGCCTTGGCCCAATCCCTTATATTGGCGTAATGCTGTTCGGCAAGGATCTCCGTCGGCGCCATCAAAACCGCCTGGCAACCGTTGTCACAGGCAGTGACCATCGCCGCCATGGCAACCACCGTCTTGCCGCATCCCACATCCCCCTGGAGAAGCCGGTTCATAGCGCCGGGCCGCGCCATGTCCTGCTCGATCTCGCCAATAACCCGCCGCTGGGCGGTCGTGAGAGGAAAAGGCAGAATCTCATGGAATCTTCTCACTCCCCTGCCCCCGGTTTGAAAAACAATCCCCTCCTCCTGGCCTTGTCCTGTTTTCTGGAGAGCCAGGCCCAGCTGAAAAAAAAAGAACTCGTCAAAAATGAGACGCCGATGGGCTGCCGTTTTCCCTGCGTTGTAATCTTCCGGGTTTTGATCGTTACCAGGAAAATGGACCTGTTGCAGGGCTTCCCGAATATCGATCAGTTGCTGCTTGCGGCATATATCTTCCGGGATGGGGCTTAAAACACAGCCCCGGTAATCATCCACAACGCGCTGCATGATACGGCGCAGGTTTTTCTGGTAGAGCCCTTCCGTTTCCGAATAGATGGGCACGATACGTTTGAAGTGCAGCAGGTTGTCGCTTCCCTGGTCCAGCATTTCAAAATCCGGGTGAAGCATCTCCTTTTGCAATTGGAATTGCCCGACATTGCCCGTCAGGATTACCTGATTGCCCCTGGTAAAAATGCCTTTCAGATAGGACGGATTCCCACGAAACCATTTAGCTTTGAGTAGGCCGTCCCCATCTTCTATGGTTACTTCAAAGACAGGCCGTTTACCATAGCGCTTAACTTCTGCACCGGCCACCATGCCGACAACTGTTTCCCGCTTCCCTACCCGGGCCTGGGCGATGCCGACGGTAAACCTTCGGTCTTCATAGCAGCGGGGCAGAAAATAGAGCAGGTCTTCAATAGTGGTAAGGCCCTTTCTTGCCAGTTGCTGTGCGGTCCTGGGACCAACTCCTTTGAGCGAAGAAACGGGCAGAGCCAGTTTTTCTCCCCATCCTGCGGCAGTAAACGGAGCGGCCGCGGGAAGCGCCCCGTTTTTCGGCAGTTCCCCGTGATCGGAAGATATATTTGGGGCTTCCGGTAATTTTTTGACAATGGCATCCCTGATTTTTCGCAGCAACAGCAACGCCTGCTTAATCTTTTTCTCCTTATCTTCCAGCGTGCATTGATCGAAACCGGTAAAGATGTGGCTGAATTCCCTTAAAAATTCCATGCCAGAGGACTCGCCGGGCTTTACTGCCGGGGGAAAAGCCAATGGCAGCATTTCCATATTTAACCTGTCCGCCAGGTGCAGCACGGTTTTTTCCAGATCCTTGATCAGGTGCAGGTGCTGTCCCCCATCGGCGACGGCAAAGTTCAAGGGATAAGTTATTTTATTTAATAGCTCAAGACACCGGTCCATTTTTACCCGCCGATCTGTTATCACCAGCATTAGACAATGAAATTATGATGATATGTGGCGTTAGATAACAGACATTCTTTCTTTTGACAAGCGTGGACACCGCTTGGTAACCATCTCCATTTAGCATCTGGGCAAGCAAATACTTGTCCAGGTAGTTTTTACCTGCCAATAGGTTGCATTATTCCTATTGATTAAACCTTCCGTCTCCGTTAACCTGTTAAAATGGATGACATCATTTTTAAAGACCGCCGTGATGCAGGGCAACAATTAGCCGCTACTCTTATTAAACGTGGATACCACAAAGAACCCCTGGTGGTTTTGGGTATCCCGCGTGGAGGCGTGGTTGTGGCTGCTGAAGTCGCGACAGAACTCTCCGCTCCCCTTGACATCGTCATCGCCCGCAAACTGAGAGCGCCAGCCCAACCGGAACTCGGTATCGGTGCAGTAGTCAGCAGTGACCATCTTAGCATCATTAACGAGGGCCTAATCCGTACGTTAGGAGTCACTGAAGATTATCTCGAGCGGGAGCTCGCTACCCAATGGGCAGAGATTAAGCGACAACTTACATTATACCGTGGCAATAGACAAATGGTAGATATTACTGGCAAAACCGTGATCGTCGTCGATGATGGCATTGCCACGGGTTATACGTTTCGTGCTGCCTTGGAAGGCCTGCAGCGGGGCAAGCCGGGCAAGCTGATTGCGGCAGCTCCTGTCGCGGCTGCGGATAGTGTGGAAATGCTGGAGACCTATGCCGATGAGGTAATCTGCCTCAGCATCCCCCCACGATTTATCGCCGTCGGGGCATGGTTCCGTAACTTTGACCAGACAGGTGATGCGGAGGTTGCCGACGTTCTGCACCAGAACTGGACCCTCTACGAAGCCCCGGATGGATAGATGCGCAAAAAAGCTCTACTTTGGGAGAAACTTGAGGACAACAAGGTGCACTGCTATCTCTGCGCCCATGAATGCAGAATCGCGGCGGCAAAATTTGGCCTCTGCGGCGTGAGACAAAATGTTGGCGGCACTCTTTACAGCATGATTTATGGTAATGTCATCGCCGCCAATGTCGACCCGATCGAGAAGAAACCGCTTTATCATTTTCTCCCAGGCTCCAGATCCTATTCCATTGCCACTATCGGCTGTAATTTTAAATGTTGCTTTTGCCAGAACTGGCAAATATCTCAGGCTTCTTTGCAGGAGGTAGGCGCCACGGTCGGCGATCCTTTGCCCCCGGCGCAAATTGTGGCAAAAGCAAAGCTCAACAATTGCGCGAGCATCTCCTACACCTATACCGAACCAACAATATTTTTTGAATATGCCTACGATACGGCCATCTTGGCAAAAGAAGCGGGCCTGGCCAATGTCTTTGTGACCAACGGCTATATGACCAGGAAAGCCCTGGAAATGATAGCTCCTTACCTGAGTGCTGCCAATGTAGATTTGAAAGGATTCCGGGAGAACTTTTATAAAAAAAATTGCCAGGCTCATCTTCAACCTGTTTTAGATACTATCATTTCCCTGAAAGAGCTGGGCATCTGGCTAGAGGTAACAACCCTGATCATCCCCGGAGAGAATGATTCGAACCTGGAATTAAGCCAGCTAGCTGATTTTCTGGCACAACTCGACAAAGATATTCCCTGGCACCTGAGTCGCTTTCACCCGGACTATCGTTTCCTAGATCATGGGGTTACGCCTCTCGAAAGCCTGAGACGGGCACGGGAAATAGGTCACAGGAAGGGCTTACGGCACATCTATCTGGGCAATGTTTTGGAAGGGGGCAACACCTATTGTTACCATTGTCAGGATTTGATTACGGAGAGGAAATATATGGGGCTTGAAAGGCAACGGCTTAAAAACAACGGCCTTTGTCCCTCTTGCGGTGCGGAAATAAGCGGGATTTGGTCATAACTTACTACCTGCGACGCGCGGCGATGCCCCTAAGGATATTAAACATTGGCACGTCCTGCCGATATTTTTGGTAAGTACCGTCAAAATCCTTTATAAAGCGGCGTTCTTCGATAAAACCGCCCCAAATAAAATAGCTTATGGCAAGCACCCGCAGGATGATGCTTTTCACCGTGAAATAGGGCTCAAAGGCAAATAACAGTATGCCTGCCAGATACATGGGGTGCCTTACAAGCCCGTAAACACCCGTGGTGATCAGCCCGCACGTTTTCATGCCTTCGATATCCCCGCTTACCTGTTTGGTCTTAAGATAGCTAACCGCCTGCTTAACACCGGTAAAATAACCCATATCAAAAGGTCTGAAGCCTAAATAAAAAATTACGAGGCTTAAAAACTGCACCCCATGCATAAGCCAACGGATAAGCAGCGGCGGGCGATAGATGGGAATATCAGGCTGGAGCACGATGACGAAAATGGCGATAGCGGCAGTAACGATGGCAAAAACGGTATAGGAAAGGCGATAATAAGCGCGCATCCATTTCTCGCCTGTCACACGCGCCATAAATAACTTAAAATTACTGGATACACCGACGCTGTGCAACAGCGCAAAAGCCAGAAATACGACAGCGGTGGTAAAAGCAGGTTTCATTGGCGGGCTCTCAAAGGTGCCCTTAGAAAAGGCGGTTTCTAAGCAAATTCAAACGATAGATAACAAGTATAAAAAGTTATTTAGGCGCGTCAACCATCTCTTTGAGTTCTTTACCAACTTTGAAAAAAGGCAGTTTCTTGGGTCGCACCTTTATATTGTCGCCTGTCTTGGGATTTCGCCCCGTGTAAGCACCGTACTCTCTTACCACAAAGCTTCCAAAACCTCGGATTTCTACCCGTCCGCCCTTCTTCAGCTCATCTGCAAAGCCATCGAAAATCAGATTGACAACGTCGATTGCCTTTCTCTCCGTAAGATTTGCCTTTTTACTTAAGTTTTCAATGAGTTCCGACTTATTCATTCTCTCTCCTCCTGATGCGATACCCGCGCTGCATAGCAATTTGTTGGGGGGAATTCAGCTAGCACTACTCTGTTAGGCTTCTGCGGACTATCATTTATTTTAATGTGTTAGTCAAGAAAATTTTTACAAATTATCGCCCCTTGGCAAAAGAAAGCAACTGATGGGCTTCCAGGAACGTCAAAAAACGATACCCCCCTGTTTTCAGGTCGCCAAGTTCAAGCCCACCAATACTAACGCGGATAAGCTCTGCCACATCATGACCAACAGCAGCCAAGGCCCGTCTTATTATTCTATTTTTGCCGGATCTTAACATCATGGTAAGCCATGTGCTTTTTTCATTAACCCGCGTTACCCGCAGCTCCTCAGGCAAGAATTTGCCGTCGGCCAGTGTCACCCCTTGCGAGAGGCTGCGGAACTCAGTTGACGAAAGTCTGCCTTTTATTTTTACTTTATAGACTTTGGGAATGCGAAAACGAGGATGCAAGAGCCGTTGGGCAAAATCGCCGTCGTTGGTCATCAACAGCAATCCCTGGGAATCATAATCAAGGCGGCCAACGGGAAATATTCTGCCAAGTTCCGGTGGCAGCAGATCGGAAACAATGGGGCGCTGACGAGGGTCATGCAGCGTTGTGACATACCCGCTCGGCTTGTTCAGCATCAGATAAGTCTTTTCCACCTCCGTACAAATAAGCAACCCATCGAGGCGAATCTCATCTCTGGCAACATCCGCCTTGGTTCCCAACAACCGTACAATCTTATTATTTACGCTGACCCGCCCGCTTGCGATCATCTCTTCCGCACCGCGACGCGAGGTCAATCCCGCCTGGGCGATAATCTTCTGCAATCTTTCTTCCGTCATTAATCTTTAAGTTCCTTTAATTCCTGCAAGGTCGGCAATTCCGAAAGATCTTTAAGACCAAATACCTCCAGGAATTTCTTGGTCGTGCCGTAGATCATGGGCTTGCCGGGCACATCCTTCCTCCCCATGATCCTTACCATTTTTTTTTCCAACAATTTTTTGAGCGTCCCGCCGACATCTACGCCCCTTATCCTGTCAACATCAGCCTTGAGGACCGGCTGGCGGTACGCAATCACGGTCAACGTCTCTAAAGTCGCCGGCGCTAATTGCGAACGCAATACTTTCAATTTTTTGATCCAAGGCCCTAGATCGCCCCTCGTTCTGAACTGAAATCCCCCGGCAACTTCCTGCAAACATATCCCCCCGCCCCTTTGCCGAAATTCCTCCATCATGCCCTTCAGTTGGCGCTCGATTTCCTTTTTATCGGGGGAACCGACCACATCGGCCATTTTGTCAACGGTAAGGGGTGTTTCAGATGCGAATACCAGTGCCTCCAGAATGCTTTTAAGATCGTCCACGCTTGCGCCTCTTCGCTATTGCTCTTGAATCGAACCTTCCTCAACTGCCAATAGTATCCTGATCACCCCGAAGGGACCGGCCTGATACACCTTTATCATCCGCAACTTCATCAATTCCAAAACGGCAAGCAGGGTATAGATGACAGCTCTCCTCTCCCCCCTTCCCTCAAACAAGTCTTGAAAAACCAGACTTTGCGCCCTTACCAGTTTTTCCATTATCTCGTTTATACGATCCGCCAAAGATATCTTTTCACCCTTAATTTCCAGATATTCTTCCTGATCCATCTGCGAGATAACCCGTTGGAAGGCACTGACAAGATCAAAAACCGTCAACTCAAAATCTGCCGCATCATCAGTTCCAGCTTCCTCAGTTTCCCCAAGCGGATAGGCCCTTTTAAATACGTCCCGTTCCAGGATCAATCTTCTGTCCAGGCACAAAGCCGCCTCCTTGTAAGATTGGTATTCGAGTAACTGTTGCACAAGCTCCCCCCGCGGGTCCTGTTCATCTTCGGAAAACTCTGCTTCGGGCCGTGGCATCAGCATCTGGGATTTAATGTAAATAAGCGTTGAGGCCAGGACAAGATATTCTCCTGCCAGGTCAAGATTCAGGGTGCGCATGATGTCCAGATATTGGAGGTACTGATCAGTAATCAGAGCTACCGGTATGTTGTAGATGTCAATCTCGTTTTTTTTAATCAGATACAGCAAGAGATCAAGGGGGCCCTCAAAGACGTCAAGCTTTATCTCATAAGACATGCTCACACCTTCAGGGCTTCGCGGACCTCGCCCATCGTATCACAGGCGATAACTCTGGCCTGCCTTTCTCCCTCTGCCAAAATATCCCTTACCTGATCGAGATGTTGCCGGTAATAATCCTGACGGTCGTGAACAGGTTGCAGACTCTCCAGAAGCCGCTGGGCAAGTTTTGCCTTGCAATCGGTGCAACCGATGCCAGCAGCCCGGCACGCCTCGCATATTTCCTGGTTCTCTGCCCCGGAGGAATACAACTTGTGAAAAGAATAAACATTGCATATCTCCGGCCGCCCCGGATCCCTTTTTCTCATGCGCTGCGGATCGGTAAACATCGATTTCACTTTTTGACACAGCTCTTCGCCCCTGTCGCACAGGTATATGCTGTTGTCATATGACTTGCTCATTTTCCTGCCGTCTAAGCCCATGAGCTTCGGCACAACGGCTAACAGGGGATTGGGGACAGGAAATACCTCCCCATAAAAATTGTTAAAACGCCGGACAATCTCCCTGGTAAGTTCAACATGGGGGAGCTGATCGCCCCCTACCGGAACTCCATAGGCCTTGTACATGATGATATCCGCCGCCTGCAGCACCGGATAACCCAGAAATCCGTAGGTTGTCAGATCCCTTTCCGTAAGATCGTCTTTCATTTCCTTGTAGGTCGGATTTCTTTCCAGCCACGGCAAAGGTGTGATAACAGTGAGCAGCAGAAACAGCTCGGCGTGCTCCTTAATTTTCGACTGCACGAAAAGCGTGCTTTTTTGCGGATTAAGCCCGACACTTAGCCAGTCAATAACCATATCGGTGATATTAGCCTGGATAAGGCTGGTGTCGCTGTAATCACTGGTTAGGGCATGCCAATCAGCCACAAAATAATAACAATCAAAATTCCCCTGCTCCTGCAGCTCTACCCAATTAGCCAGCGCCCCATGGAAGTTGCCCAAATGCAGCTTACCTGTGGGGCGCATGCCGCTCACAATGCGTTTTTTCAAGCAAATCCCCTGAATCCTTAACGTGCTGAGACAGGTAAGCCTCTACTCTCAATGGAAAGCAGAGGCTTACAATATACAACAACCCACCTGGTTTTTATTTGGCTTTTTCTGCAAGCGCTTTGCCAGGCCTAAACTTTACAACTTTCTTGGCAGGAATTTTAATGGTTTTACCCGTCTGCGGGTTTCTACCCTCGCGGGCTTTTCTCTTTACTACGGAAAAAGTCCCAAATCCTACCAACCCGATCTTGCCATTTTTCTTGAGTTCCTTGGCAATGGTTGCCACATAGGTCTCCAAAGCCAACGCCGCCGCCACCTTCGTTATACCTGCCCCTTGTGCTATTACCGAAACCAACTCCGCCTTCGTCATTCCTAAATTCCCCCTTTCAATTTTTCTACTTTACAACACTCGGTTGCCTTCTGGCAACTCTAAGATCACCAAAACCTTCGGGGTTCTACATTTCATACAGCGGACCCTGTAACTTTCCGGCAGCACTAACACAAAGAGAAGCAACAATCAAGCAAAAAGTCATTGATTTGCAAACAATATAATATTTTTTGTCAAAGTGATAAACATAAATATAATCAAAGCGTTATTATCATGGCTGCTTCATCGCAGTAATCAGGATATTTTGAGCAGCGGAAACAATCGGACCAAATTTTTTCCGAAAGGGTGGAACGGTCAACCTCTACAAAACCGAGATGACGGAAAAAATCTTTTTTGTACGTCAGGGTGAATATCCGGTAAAGTTCGAGGGTGATGGCTTCCGAGAGACAGGCTTCCACGAGCTTGCGGCCTATGCCCAGGCCCCTGTAGCGCTCTTCTACATAGAGGGAGCGGATTTCGGAAAGGTTTTCCCAGATAATGTTCATGGCGCAAATGCCCTTAATGCATCGATTTTCTTCGTCATAACAGACAACAAAATCCCGGAGACTGCCATAAATATCCATCAGCGAGCGGGGCAGCATTTCCTCCCTGCCCGCCGATATGTTGATCATCCGATGTATTGTTTTTACATCACTGATCTGTGCTTTTCTCAGCATCTTTTTCTCCTCCCCGATGGAGACGTGCTGCATCCAGCATCTCCCTGGCGTGCTCCCTTGTCTTTTCCGTCAGCTCCACGCCGGCAAGCATTCTGGCTACTTCATCGAGACGCTCCCCTTCCGCCAGAGAGCGGATAACTGTCCGGGTGCTCTCGCCCACCACCTGCTTGGCGACCAGAAAATGCCGGTGGGCAAAACAGGCAATTTGCGGCAAATGAGTAATGCAGATAACCTGATAACGCCGCGAAATGTCCCACAGCTTTTCCCCCACGATTTCGGCAACTGCACCGCCGATGCCGCTGTCAACTTCGTCGAAAATAAGCGTCCCCGCCGCACTGCTGTTTGCCAGCACCTTCTTGATGGCCAGCACAATGCGCGAAAGTTCGCCGCCGGAGGCGATACGCGCCAGCGGCTTCATTTCCTCCCCGGCGTTCGGGGCAAGGTAGAACTCAACATCATCAAAGCCTTTAGCGTGCGGGGTTGTATCTTCACTATCCGGTACAACTTGGAATATCACGAAAAAGGATGCCTTCTCCATTTTTAAGGCACGCATTTCCGTGTCGATAGCAGACTGCAAGCGAGCCGCGGCCTGCGTTCTCTTTGCCGACAGCAGCTTTGCCTTACCATGCAACTGAATTTTAAGCTCGTCCCGAGCCTTAGTTTGCTTTTCCAGCTCCTTACAGAGCACGGATTTATCATGGCATGACTTTTCCAGAAAAGCCTGTTTTTTTGAGATTTCCTCCAAAGTGCCGCCATATTTGCGTTTTAACTGCCCCAGGAGTTCGAGGCGTTCCTCCATTGTTTCCAGGCGGTGTGGATCAAAGAATAAACTCTTCCCATAATCCCGCAGGACAGACGCCATATCTTCAAGCTGGTAATATATTTGCTCCACTGCCGGAGGCGCTATCTTCATCCCTTCGTCAATTTTGTTGATCTCCTTGATACTGTTCAAAACCAGGCGGAGTCCTTCCAACACGGCCCCTTGCTGCCCATAAAGCCTCTCATGGGCCGTCTCTGCAAGCGCAAGTAATTTCTGGGCATGGGTAATGATTTTCTTCTCTTCCAGCAGCCGTTCATCTTCGCCTGCCTGAATACCGGCCCCCACGATCTCTTTGAGCTGGAACCGGTGCAGCTCTTCTTCCGCCTCATAAAGGGCCTGCTGCGAGCAAAGCGCCGTCAATTCTGCCTGCAATGACAAATAGCGACCGTAAAGCTCATGGTATTCCCGCCGGAGAGGCTGAAGCCCGCCGAAGTCATCCAGAATGTCGAGGTGATTTTCCTTATGCAGAAGCATTTGATGTTCGTGCTGACCACTGAGGTTAAGCAGCCGTCCGCATATTGCCGACAGCATGCCCAAATTGCCCATACTGCCGTTTATCAAGACCTTATTCTTCCCGGAACGGGAGATCATTCTCCTTATGTATAGCTCGTCCCCATTCTCCAGGCCCAACTCCGCCAATATTACCTTTAGACTTTCCATACCCGCAATGTCAAAGCAAGCCTCCACGGTTGCTGTTTCTTCCTCAGACCGAATCATCTCCATAGAGGCCCGGTCGCCCAGCAAAAGGCTGATGGCGCCGATGATGATTGATTTGCCGGCTCCCGTTTCTCCGGAGATTAAATTGAAGCCTCTGCCGAAGGATACCTGCAATTCATCAATAATCGCAAAATTTCTGATAGACAGATCAAGCAACATGAAAGATCAACTCAATGTTTTTCTCGCGTGGGGGTTAATCCAAGCCAGCCCAGTTTGTTGCGCAAGATCTCCCAATAATCACGGTGGGGGGAAGAAACGAGATTAGTGACATGATGAGACTGCTTGATCATCACGGTATCGCCGGTCTTCAACGTGATGGAATGTTGCCCATCCAAGGTCAGGATCGCGCCCTGATCCTTGGTTCGCAGAACAACCTTTACGCAAACATCAGCGGGAAGGATAATGGCGCGGTTAGTCAAGGTGTGGGGGCAGATGGGATTAATAACAATAACCTTCTGCCGGGGATAAATGATCGGCCCGCCGGCAGACAGGGAATAGGCCGTCGATCCCGTCGGTGTTGCAACGATCAAACCGTCGGCTTTATAAGTTGTGAGGTAATGATCATCGACATAAGTCTCAAGTTCAACTATCCGGGAAAGACTGGCGCGATTCAAAACGACATCGTTGAGAACCGTATGTGTCCCCTCCTCCGCACAGCCCACGACCGTGGCATCAAGCATCATCCGCTGATCTGTCGTGAATTTTCCTTGCAGGATTACTTCCAGTGCGTTGTACGCCTCATTGAGATTAACCTCTGTAAGATATCCCAAACCACCCATGTTGATCCCGACGATGGGAAGAAAAGAGCCAAGCATGAAACGGGCGGCCCGCAGAATCGTGCCATCCCCTCCTAAAACAATAAGGAGATCAATCGCGGTGGCGCACAAGGGGCGTGCTTTATCCACCCCGGCTCCCATGTCCTGAGCGCTACCTTCTTCCAAAAATATCTCGCAGCCGCGCTGCTGTAACCAGACGCACAAGGCAAGGGCATAATCGCGCGCTTGCTCTTTCTGCATGTTGGCCATGACGCCTATTTTCCTGATCTCCATCTTCTCTCCGCGCAGAAAAATACGCGGTTTTCCTAACATGAAAACAAGACCCTGTCCATAATAACTATTTTACGGGGCCATACCCTTACCTTGATCAAGTTTCTTGCTTGACCTGTTTCATCACTTGTGAAAGATAGAGAAATCAAAAAAAACAATGGGCCGAAATGCGTATTGCTATGAACACAACCGCGGAGTAACAGTTTGAGCGAAATAACAATCCTCGTTGTTGATGATGAATACCTCATTCGTTGGACTCTCCAGAAGAACCTGGAGAAAGCCGGCTATAGAGTGCTCTTGGCGGAATCGGGGGAGGAGGCCTTGCGCAAAATCTCTGAAGGGGCGCCGGACCTGGCACTCATAGATATCAACCTTCCCGGCATGGACGGTTTTGAGGTTCTCGAAAAAGCGTTTCAGATAGACCAGGGCTTTATTCCGATCATGATCACCGCCTTTGAAGACGTGGATCGCATAGTAAGGGCAATGAAGTTGGGCGCCTTCGACTATATCGCCAAGCCTTTCGACTTTAATAAGGTCCAATTGTCTATAAACAAGGCACTGGAGACGCACCGGCTCAAGATGGAAGTAAGGCATCTTCGGCAGGAGCGGAAAGGACGCTCAGGTTTTTCCCACATCATCGGCGAAAGCCAGCCAATGCTGGAGATCATTGAGATGACTAAGAAAGTGGCGAATACCGATACAGCCACAGTTCTAATTCAAGGGGAAAGCGGGACGGGAAAAGAAATGGTCGCTCAAGCCGTCCACGACTTGAGTAAGCGGTGCAATATGCCCTTTGTTGTGCTTAATTGTCCGGGCATTGCTGATAATCTGCTGGAGAATGAGCTTTGCGGTCACGAGAAAGGAGCCTATACCGACGCCAACACACTAAAGAAGGGGCTACTGGAAGTGGCCGATGGGGGGGCACTGTTTTTAGATGAGATCGGTGATATGGGTCAGGGCATGCAGGCAAAAATTTTGCGTATCATCGAGCAAAAAACTTTTCGCCGCATGGGCGGCGTAAAGGACCTCCAAGTGGATGTCCGGATCATCGCCGCAACGAATAAAAATCTGAAAAAGATGATGGCTGAAGGAAAATTTAGGGAAGACCTCTTCTATCGGATTAATGTTGTCGCCCTGCATATTCCCGCACTCAAAGAGAGGCGAGCAGACATTCTACCCTTGGCGAATCATTTCATTGGCGAATATAACAGGGAATTTCATAAGACGGTCCGTAAAATATCCAAAGAAGCGGAACTTTTCTTCATGGACTATGCCTGGCCCGGCAATGTCCGGGAGTTGAAAAACGTCATCGAAAGGGCAATGATTTTGGGCGAGGGAAACTTCCTTCTCTTGGAACATCTGCCCATGGAGATAGTGGGCGGCAATCAGGAACAAATCGCAACCGGAGTTAGCATTCCACCGGAAGGCATCTCAATGGAAAAGTTAGAAGAGTCGCTAGTAAGGAAAGCCTTGATAATGACCCGCGGTAATCAGACCAAAGCTGCCATGTTATTAGGCGTCAGCCGTGATTCCCTGCGTTACCGCATGCAAAAGTTTGCGATCGCAAACACCGTCGTTTAAGAGAAAACAACAATATCACCCACCACCACCAAAAAGGCTGTCCTAGTTCATCCCCACTCCATTTCTCGTTCGTTGCATGGTTTTTCGGAGAGGATCAGCCCCTGAGCTCTTCAGAAATGCTTTTGGCAAGCATGCGCACCTGGATAAGCTCCAGGGGCTTGGGGAGAAACATGTAGGCATATTTTTCGATGATTTTCTGCGTGTTACTGGTAATACCCCCTGCCGTCATCATAATCACCTTTGTCTTGGGGGATATTTCCGTAATTATTTTTAGTACCTCTATCCCATCGAGATCAGGAAGACAAATATCAAGAAAGCAGAGATGATAAGAAGTGGCAGCTATTTCCTGCAACGCTTCTTTCCCCGTCTCAACCTTCTTCACCTCTGCAGAAGTGCTTTGCAGTGCACTGTCCAAACTTTGGAGAAAAAGCATTTCATCGTCAACAATAAGGATTTTTTTCATCACCGCCACGCCAAATTTCTGCTGCATTGTGTCGTAGCTGACCTGCCACAGCCTCGTATACTCTTTCTTAAATCAGAAAGGCTGCATCAACGCGCTTAGCCTGAGTATCGGCAATTACTATGCCACATACGGTGCAACAAAAAATATGGCTGCACTCAATTCAGGACAGGCAAAACATCCCCGATAGGGTGCATTAGGCAATGCCTTTATGCACCATTTTCCCTCCTCTGTTCTCTTGTTCTCTCATCGCATTCGGTATTTTCCTCAAACCTCCTTTACTGCGTAAAATTCCGCACCTTCCTGCAGGATTTTACGCAGTAAAGGACATCCTGGTATTTTCAGAATTAAGGCGGAGCCTGTTTGTCATTAATGATCTTTCTCTCCAACCGCCCATTAAAAGTGATTGGAAAGTTTTCTATAAATGGTTTTGGTATGTTCATTGCTGTCTGACGAAAACAGCGAGATTTTTTCTTAGTGACTGGAAAACAGGATTGATCAAAGGAATTGGTGACTTATTTGGCCAAGCAGAGGAGGACCCCAATGAAAAGGTTAGTGCTGTTGCGATTGTTGATGGCGGGGATACTGCTCTTAGCGCTCGCCCTTGCCGGGTGCAGTGGAGATGACGGCGCCACGGGTGCTACAGGCGGCGCTGCCCTGGTGGTTGACAAACACGGCGCGGCCGTTGT
>JBAQLR010000191.1:0-6485 GCA_049302035.1 Syntrophales bacterium | reverse complement strand
GGGTCGCCTCTTGCGTGGGCGACGGCGCGGGCAGGATCTGATCACTCCATCCTTCCTGGCCCTTTTGCGTCCCGAACACCCGCACGAGGTAGCGCCCCGACTCCGGGTCCGGCAGCAGATCGGGATTTTCCTGAAAGCGGGGCAGGACGTCGAGCGCCTGTTCCAGACAAGTTGCCAGCACCTGCGCCTGGGCATCGGTGACAAACCAGGGCAGATAGCCCGGCAGATAGTGCCTGAACATCGGCCAGGCGTTCTTCCCCCGGAACTTGAGATTCAGGGAGCGGATCACCGTCAGATCCTCGGGGGCCAGCTCCCGGCGATCTTCGAAGGACGCCATCAGCGCCCGCTGATATTCGATGGCAGCGGGCCCGTCCTCTGCAAACTCGCCCGAGACCATTCTCAGATAGCCCTGCAGTCCTTCCGGACCTTCGTAAACGACGAGCGCGAATACCTCTCCCAGGCCGCCCAGAACGCAGCAATAGTCGATCACGCCGGTTTCGGGATTCTTCACGCCAAATATCTGCCCGTCATCCATCCACGCCCAAGGGGCCAGCGTGCGGAAGGACTCCGCCGCCGCGTAGAGGCGCTTCATGGTTTCGCTATTCATAGGTATTTTAAGATCCCTCCTGCGGTAAAACGCTAAATTGTCGAGACCTGATCCCCAAATCACACGGCCTCACCCCGCACGATCCAGTTCACCCAGATGTGCGTGTCGAGAATGATCATTTCAGGCAATCACAGTCTTCAGTGGGCGCAACCGGCGAGATAATGTCGCCGATTATGTTTCCTTTCCCGGCAATCCGCGCGGAAGGTTGATGCCTGGCAACGCCTTCCATATCGTATATTCCATCAAGGACAGTAACAATGACGCGCGCTTTTTCTACTTGCGGCATGTCTTTCTGCCATTTCATCTGGCCGTGATCGTATATGGCCTCATAACTTTGCAGCGGCATTATTTTCTCCTTTTTGGGGGTCTTTTGGGGGTCAGGTCTGGCATTTTAGCGTTTCTTCAGTTTTTAGTTTTGAGTTCTTAGTTTTTAGTTTTTAGTTATTGGAAAAGTTCATTAATTAGTTCTTGTTTTGATATCTTCAGATATTCGGCAATATCGTTCAAAATGTTATTTAATGTTCCTATCTTGGTCGGTTGATGGTCAGGAATGGTGATCCTATGTTCCGTCAGTTTATATGTTGAAACCAACCTGATATGGCTTCCCGCTTGCCTTACAATTTTGTATTCATATCTATTAAGGAGTTTTGCCAGTTCCCTACCGGAGATATCTCTTGGTATTTTAGGCATAGGCAAACATCTCGTCGTGAACAATATGTAGCCGTATTATCCCGGGAATATCTTCTTGTGCATCAAAATGGCATTCAAGTGCATCTTTAATATTAATTTTCAGGGATTCGAAGGTATCACCTTGAACAAAAATAGATTGCCCGAGCGCCTTTGCATTATATCCGCACTCCGGATCTTCCTCTACCAGAAAAATCAATTCGCTGGCTTTCATAAGTTACCTCCTTACTTTTTGGGGGTCAGGTCTTGCATTTTAGCGTTTTTACGGGGGTGACCTCAGTCATCGACAATTTATTCAGCCTCCTTCGTTAACTGCCGGCCAATTCGTTCGAAAAGCGAGGCATAATCCGGCAGGCGGGCCAGGATGAGATTGAATGTTTCTGCGTCGTAGATGTGGCTGAGACGATTTCTGTCCTCGATGGCATCCAGCAGCAACAGGTAATCGTCCTCAGCAGCATACCCCCCGACGTAATAGGCTTTGATAACCTTCTTTGGTGCTGCTTCGTCTATACCGTCTTTTTCCTTGAGAAAAGCCTTGATTGCTTTCCAGCATAATTCCGCGGTGTACTCGAATTTTTGCGCCCGGCCATTCTGAAATCCGTCGATAAGACGTTCGTCTCCAAGCTTTTCCTTGATCTCAGCGAGGTCTATCCGAGCCAGATACGCGAACCTATCCATGGCCTCTTTAAACGCCGCAATTCTTACATCCATGAGATTGCCTCCTGTTTTACGCGTTCCCCAAAAAGACCGGTCAACTGGGGAGTTGTCACTATTTCTACCCGGAAGGGCACAAAGGATTCATCAAGCTCATCGTTGAGCGCTCTCAGGATGCTAACGGGGATTTCGCCATCAATCCAGAGGTCGTAGTCCGAATTCCAGCGATTGTCGCCTTGGGCGCGCGAACCATAAAGATAGATCGGCGCCTGCGTCGGAATATGCTCTCTCAGAGCCTGGCGGATATATGCTTCTGAGCGGTTAATGAGTTCTTCTCTGGTCATGAGGTGATTTAGAATCCCCTTTAGCTTGATTTCAGGGTCATTTTCAACCCACCCTTTTTCGTTTCAACCCAACGCATCGGCAAACCGTTGCCGATGCGCCCGACATATTCAATCTCAAACTGCCTTGAAAAATATTTTTGCATACCCTGCATTTTTTGTCGGCGTCCGGCTTCTTCTTCTGATATATACTCATCATGTTGCCAATAACCATAAGAAAACGAACCGTTTCCGAAGCCGACATTCCTCTGATTCAAGGGGTGATCAATGAACATTGGCCCGAAGGAAGAAAAAGCATCTCCAGAATCCTGTGCCGGCTCTGGGGATGGCTCCAAGCCAACGGCGCCACCAAAGACATGGCCTGCCGGGAGCTTCTTCTCACCTTGGAACGTATGGGACATCTTGTCCTCCCCCCGCGCAAAAACAATAGCTGGAACGAACGGAGAAACAAAAACACTCGGGTCCTCACCGTCGATGAGAGCCCCATATCCGGGGAACTTGCTGATTTTCCTCCCGTCACTATCTCGCTGGTAAGACATACTGAACTTGAACCTCTCTACAATAGCCTTGTTAATCAGCGAGACCTTTGAATAACTGCCAATATTGTCATTTCGACCGAAGGGAGAAATCTTTAACTATGCACGAGCATTAAGATTTCTCGTCGCTAATGCTCCTCGAAACGACAAAATTCAAAGGTCTCGCAGAATTATTGAAACAGCAGCCCGTTGAATCTGATCTCTTAACCCAAAATCCCTGCTGAATTCCTTTCCGTTCGTCACTTTATAGATAGCCGTCACCAACTCTCTCGACTTCTGCCAAGCAATCAATTCCTCAAATTTGCTTATCATATAAAAACAAGTGCTGAGTGCTGAGGACTGAGGATTTCCAAACCTGAGTTATATATATTTGATCACCTCCTCCACCACATCGGATATAACCGGCATGGAAGATTGAACCATTGAACCGTCATACAGGTGTTTATGACCTTTGAATTCCAATTCCGGCTTATGGCGAGCATTATCATATCTGAATATCAATTTCCCTTTTGCATCGTGGTATTGGTATGCATAACTGACTACTTCAATTTTATATTTAGCATCAATATATACTCTAATGTGCAAAACAGACCCATCCACCAGATCAATTTTTGCATTTGTTACGGCCTGTTTTGCAGGTCTTATTTCTTCCTTAATGTCAATAGATTCAGCAAATCCATAGTCGTCGATTTTGCTATCGCTTGGTGAAAAGAAGCAAGGTAATCACGAAGAGACATGTTCAATGCTCTTTAATGCGGTCAAGCGCTCATTCAGGCGTATTGAGAGTTTGTACTCACCAGCCCATTCGACGTATTCCAGATCCTTGCCTTCCAGATCTTCAGCACTCCAGTTATTGATAAATTTTTCTGAAGTAACTTTATATTTCTTTTCAAATTTCGAAAGCCGTTTTTTTGCAAGCGTCATACTGTATTTCAGGCGGAATGATTCAGTTTCCAACGCTTCAATTAAAACTCTGGCGGCTTTATCCGGCATATCTGTTTTCAGGATAATTTCAGGCATTTTATCTCCTTTTAATTTTGGGGGCAATTTTGGGGGGTCAGGTCTTGCATTTTAGCGTTTCTACAGTTTTGAAGTTAAACCGTCATTACCAACTCAGAATACCGGGCAAGAACTTTATCGGCTGTCAGCAGTCTCAAGGGCTCGGAAATAGCCTGAGCTATCAGCAAGCGATCGAATGGATCTCGATGATAGAGCGGGAGGTCATATACTTTTGCTGCGTGATGGGCCATAACGGCAATCTCCTGGAAACCACTCTGGACAATCGCTTCCGCAAATTCATTGGGATTGCCTTCCAGTTTCCCAAGCCTTGCCTTGATAGCGATCTCCCAGATCGAAGCAGACGAGACAAAAACCTCTGTTGCACCAAGCATGATTCGTCGCGCCTGGGCGCTAAGATTTTTGCTATCAATAACCGCCCAGATGAGAAAATCTGTGTATCGATCAAGATCCGCAACGATTTGCCTCGAATTCGGAAAGCAGATCGTCGGGCAACGGCGCGTCGAAATCTTCAGACACCTTCGCTTTGCCTTTGAGGATGCCGAAGCGGATTTTCAGCCCGCTCGCCTCGATTCTGGACATCCGCGCCACCGGCTTACCGGCCTTGGCAATGATAACATCTGCGCCGGATGCTACATCCTTAAGCAACCGGGATAAGTGGGTTTTGGCTTCCTGAATATTATATGTTTGAGTATTCATGCACACCTCTTTGGGGGGTCAGGTCTTTAAAATTAGCGTTTTGCCGGGGGTGGGACTGGAATCAAGCTGTGTGGCGCGCCGTTACGCCTCGGAGCGTTACGCCGGCAAGCGTAATACATATCTTCGGAAAAATGGGTCCGCATATTCATAGACGGCATGACTTTTTTCAATGATTCCGACATGTATCAAACCGGCCAAGGCCCTTTGCGTTGTCGAGGCGGCGGAGAGGCGAAACCGGTTGGCGTAATCTGACGAAAAGACATTGCTGGCGTCCGCGGCAAGCGCCCGGAGAAGTTTCTTCTGATAGACCGTCTGCCTGTCGAAGAGTTCGAAGTAGTAGTCCGCTTTCAGGTCAAGAATCCTGTCGGCGCAGGCGGCGATGATGTCGCCGTTGACCATTTCGCAGTACTGCCAGATTTCCGAAGCGAGAAACTGAATATAATAGGGAATATGGGCGGCCTCCTCGATCACTTTCAACGCCGCGGGTTCGTCCATCGCGATGCCGTCGGCCGCGAACCGATCCATCAGAAACGCCGTTGTTTCCTTTTCGGGAAGCGGCGCCAGGGTCATCGAGGCGGATGAGTTGTAAAAGGCCCTGTTTTTGTTTGTGAACATGTCGTTCAGGATATGGGTGCGGCTTCCCAGGAAAAGATAGTTGACGCCGGTGTGGTGCTGAATCCGGCTTCGCAGGAGTTTTTCGAAGTTATCGCCGTTGAGTTTTTCGATATCCTGAAACTCGTCCATGACGACAATGCACTTTTTCTTGCCACCGGAAAATTTTTCAGGAAGGTCGATTACCGATTCCAGCGAGATGTCGCTTGAGGCCTCGGCGCTGAAATCGACGGAAAACTCGGGTGTTCCGTCCGGGCCAAACGACAGTTTCGGGCGGATCCCCTTGACCAGACGGGAAAATGTCTCGACTGCCCGGCTTAAATTCCCCTGGCGCTCCACGACGGCCCGCGCATAGGCCTCGATGAACGACTCCCGGGAGTAAACCGTCATGAAATCGAAATAGATACAGACGAAACCCTGCGCGGTCAGCCTCTCGATGGCCTTCATGACGACAGATGTCTTGCCGTAGCGGCGCGGGGCGTACAAAACAAGGTTGTTCCCGCCGCCGAGCACCTCAACGATGCGGGCGACTTCTTCCTTTCTGTCGAAGAAGTACGGTTCCTTGACAACCGTGCCATAGCTGAACGGATTCATCTCTTCTTGGGGGTTATCCTTCCGTCCTCGGCAGTGCCTTCGAAAGATTTAAGTGCCTTTTTACCCAGGCGCGAGTCGTCCGTAAAATACCAGACAAGCGAATGGGTATCGGTCACATAGTTCATTGATGTCGATCCTTGTACTCATAAGGGAAAAGGGACTTTTTAGACTCTGCCAGAAGCGATTCATCAATCTTGCTTCCTTTCCAGATCCCTTTGAGTGAGCCTCTTGCGCGATTCGTTGTTGCCGGCCGGGTCAATTCGGTGCGCAAAGTGTGCATGATCCTGTAGAAACGGGGCAAAAGATTTTCCGGAACGGCATTAATCTCGCCAATTAATTTCTGCTTGTAGGTTGTTGCCATGCACAAACTCCTTTCTTTGGGGGTCTTTGGGGGTCAGGCCTTTAAAATTAGCCAATTCCAACGAAATTCTCGATGCTGTTGGTGGAACAAAGCTAACATCTTCAGAACTGATGAGCATCTGATAGGCGTCTTGAATGTTTTTCTTCAATTCTTCAACGGTTTCTCCTTGGCTGAATACGCCGGGAACCTCCAGGAGCCTTCCCACATACCAGTCTTCATCTTTCCAAAATTCAAGGGTAAATTGTCTCATGAGACCTTTGAATTTTGTCATTTCGAGGAGCATTAGCGACGAGAAATCTTAATACTCGTGCATAGTTAAAGATTTCTCCCTTCGGTCGAAATGACAATATTGGCAGTTATTCAAAGGTCTCGTCGGG
>JBAQLR010000190.1:0-4745 GCA_049302035.1 Syntrophales bacterium | reverse complement strand
CATGCGCGCCGATCCGGTGGAGCTTTTCGTTATCTGAAGAAAATGATGCAGACCAAGAGAATTCGGAAGTGTTGAGGCCGAGGAGGCTGACGATGAAAAAGTTTAGGTATCTGTTATTCTTATCATTAGGTATCGTTCTTTTTTTCTGCCTCAGCTCGGCTGTTGCCTACGGAACGAACCCCACTGCCGAGAGTTGGTTTCAAAAAGGTTATGATCACGGTCAAAAGAACGAATATGAGGAGGCAATACGTGATTACTCCGAAGCAATACGGATCGACCCCAAACACCGCGAATCATACAATAACCGAGGGTTCGCGTACCGCAAGACTGGGAAGCTCGATGCTGCCGTTCAAGACTACGGTAAAGCAATAGAATTATGTAAGAAATCGCCTGCCATATATCTTGTCTACGTGAATCGGGGCGCCGTCTACTACATGATGGGTGAATACGACCGGGCCATAAAGGACTTCAATAAGGCAATCGCGATGGATCCAAAAAACATAGAGGCGTACGTAAATCGTGGGCTTTCTTATAACAAGTTGGGAAACTCTCGTCAGGCTATCGCTGACCTGAAAGTTGCCGCAAGACTAGGCCATATGGAGTCACAGAATTGGCTGACTTCCAAGGGTGTTTCGTGGTAACAGGACTATGACCGGCTACAAAGACATGAAGATTTCCCTGCAAATCAGCCTCTGGCTGATCCGTGGAGTCATAAGGAACCAGTGAAATGAAAAACATATTGACGCAAGCGGGGCTGTTCTTAGATTTCATTGGCTGCTTTATCCTCCTTATTGACAGTATAAGAAATTCAGATCGGTTGGGTGAACACGATATAAAATTTGGCTACTCGCTGTTCTGGCAAAAATCATATTTCAAGAATCTACCCGTTAAAGCATTTTCATTCCTTGCGATTGGTTTCCTATTGCAGTTTATAAGCTCATGGATTGCTGGATAATATGGGGATAAAAGTCCGAATATGCAAAAGCCAATAAAGGCAAACAAGATAACAAATCAATCAACCCGACCGGAACTTAGCGCGGTGCCAAGCCGTTCAGCCCGTGGCCGGCGGGTTATTTCTGGCGTTAGACCAGCATGACGACTAAAGACCTTATCGCCCGTGAACGCTATTCGGAAAGAACAACATGACCAAGAGAGTTAAGAATCGAGACTTGGGTGCGGCAAGGAAATCCAAGAAGGACGACTTCTACACCCAGCTTTGTGACATCGAGAAAGAGCTGAAACACTACAAGGAGCACTTCAAAGGCAAGGTGGTGTACTGCAACTGCGACGATCCGCGTATAAGCAATTTTTTCCATTTCTTCTCATACAACTTCGGGAAACTGGGCCTCAAGAAAGTCGTTGCTACCTGCTACAAAAATCAGGACATGGATCTGTTCAGCCAGAATGATTCTGAACAGGCTATCTATCTGGAATACTACGGGGATAAGATCGGGAACAATGTTCCCGACCCCGAGGAAATCGGCATCAAGCACCTGAAGGGTGACGGCGACTTCCGAAGTGCGGAAACCATTGAACTGTTGAAGCAGGCCGATGTTGTCGTAACAAATCCACCGTTTTCTCTATTTAGAGAATATGTCGCTCAACTAATTGAATATGACAAACAATTCTTGATCATCGGAAACGTAAACGCGATTACATACAAGGATGTGTTTCAGTTGATACGGGAAAACAGACTTTGGCTTGGCCCGAGCATACGAAGCGGCGACAGGGAATTTGGTGTTCCTGATGATTATCCGCTAAACGCAGCGGGATGCAGAGTAGACGATGACGGCAAGAAGTACATACGTGTCAAAGGCGTTCGTTGGTTCACGAACCTTGATTTCAAGGAACGCTACGAGGATTTAATTCTCTACAAGACCTATAGCCAAGACGCCTATTTGAGTTTTGATAACTACGATGCAATCAACGTGGATAAGACCAAAGAAATCCCTATGGACTATGATGGAGTCATCGGCGTACCAATTACTTTCTTAGACAAATACAGCCCTAAGCAATTTGAAATAATTGGACTCATTGCAGGAAACATAAGAGGTCTTGCAGGAATGCCGTCCAGAATAGGCAAAGATGGTCCATATGTAAATGGCAAGTTGAAGTACGGGCGCATTCTTATCAGGCGAAGAAGGGAGAGCTGATGGAGATCGAACTCAAGGAAATCACCGTCCGCGAGCTGACCTACGGTTATGAGGACAATGACGAGGCGGGCGTTCTTGGTTACGGTGGCAAACTGGACATCCGCCCGCCCTATCAGCGGGAGTTTATCTATAAGGACAAGCAGCGTGATGCCGTGATCGATAGCGTGCGGAGGCACTTCCCGCTGAACGTGATGTATTGGGCTGTGCGCAATGACTGCAACTACGAAGTGATAGATGGTCAACAGCGCACGCTTTCAATTTGTCAGTACGTGAATGGCGACTTCTCCATCAACGGGCTGGCGTTCCACAACCTGCAAGACGATCAGCAGCAACAGATTCTTGATTACAAGTTGATGGTCTATTTCTGCTCTGGGACGGACAGCGAAAAGCTGGACTGGTTCAGAACCATCAACATTGCAGGCGAGGAACACACCGATCAGGAATTGCGCAACGCGGTCTATGCCGGGCCGTGGACCGCCAGCGCGAAGCCAATTTTCAGCAAAACGAATTGCGCAGCTTATGGGCTGGCGAGCGATTACCTGCGGGGCAGCCCGATCCGTCAGGAGTACTTGGAAACGGCGATCGACTGGCACTCGAAGGGAAAAATCGAAGAGTACATGTCGAAGCATCAGCACGACAAGAACGCGACTCCGCTGTGGCAATACTTTCAGAAGGTCATTGGTTGGGTAAAGGCGACGTTTCCGGAGTATCGGCGAGAGATGAAGGGAGTGCATTGGGGGGGCCTCTACAATCAGTCCAAAGACAAGGAGTATGATACGGACAAGCTGGAGAAGCAGATTGCCAAACTGATGATGGACGACGATGTGGCGCGGAAATCGGGAATCTACCCGTATGTGCTGGAAGGGGATGAAAGACATCTGAACATCCGCTCCTTCTCCGACAACATGAAGCGGGAAGCCTATGAGAGGCAAAAGGGCGTCTGCGTCAAGTGCAAGAAGAAGTTTGCCTTTGAAGAGATGGAGGGCGATCACATCAAGCCTTGGCACGAGGGCGGGAAGACCGACGCGAAGAACTGCCAGATGCTGTGTAAGGACGACAACAGAAGAAAATCGGGGAAATGAAGAAGGTCCAACAATGCCATGCACACGGACGGGAATTCCGTTGCGCTCCATTCCCGGCGGTGATGGCCACATTAGGCTTCTCTTGATGAAAGTAAAATTAAGTAGAGGAGGGACAGAATGCCACAATTATCAAGCGTTTCTGTTTATCAATTCAAGGTAACCTTAAGGGACAGCAAACCCCCAATTTGGCGAAGGATACAAGTGAGGAGCGACACAACTCTTTACAAGCTTCATCAGACTCTACAGGTAGTGATGGGTTGGTCTGATTATCATCTTCACCAGTTTGTTATTCATGGGGTATATTATGGTACACCTGACCCTGAGTTTGACTTTGAGGTTAAAAACGAGAAAAGAGTAAAGCTGAATCAGGTAATTTCTGGGGAAAAGGAGAAGTTTGTCTACGAATATGATTTTGGTGATAGCTGGAACCATGTGATTTTACTTGAGAAGATTTTGCCTTTAGACCAGGAGGTAGCCTATCCCATTTGTCTTGCTGGCAAACGGGCCTGTCCACCAGAGGATTGTGGAGGAATATGGGGTTATTATGATTTTCTGGAAGCGATTCAGGATCCTAAACATCCAGAGCATGACGAGATGCTGGAATGGGTAGGAGGCAGCTTTGACCCGGAAGAATTTGATCTGGATGCAATAAATGAAGAAGTAAAAGCCTAACAAAATAATCCAGCCGACCTCGTAAACTCGGCGGCTGATTTTTGCGTTAGACCAAGACAATAAAGACTGAACAACATATTAATTTTCTGGTATAATAGCCATTAGGAAGGTATTTATGAACCTTGAGTGGAACCCGAAAAAGGCTGCCGCAAACATCCGAAAGCACGATGTCACATTTCAGGAAGCGGCAACAGTCTTTGGAGACCCGCTGGCTGTTACGTTTGAAGACCCGGATCATTCTTTGAATGAAAACCGGCAAGTTACTTTCGGCTTGTCTCTCCAAAACCGATTCCTCATTGTTTCCCATACGGAACGTGGCGGCCGAACACGAATCATAAACGCACGTCTAATGAACCGTAACGAAAGGAAAATCTATGAAGAAGGTTAAAGAAGTTGATGAGCTTCGTCCTGAGTACAAAAGGGAGGACTTGGGCCAGGGAATCCGCGGTAAGTATTTTGAGTCTTACCAAAAAGGAACAAATCTGATACTCCTCAACCCCGATGTGGCAAAAGTATTTCCTACAGAAGCCGCGGTTAATGAGGCACTGATGTCCCTTATTAACGTTGCACAGAAATCAACTGGTCTAACCAAAAACTCAACCGGACGCGCGAAAAAGCTGCGCGCCGGTTAGTTATCTCGTTAGCTGAAAGGAGATATTATGAACCGCAATTTTGTTAATGCATCAGTTTTGGTCATCATATTTTTCCTTTTGTTTTCAAATATTCTTTTTGCCCAATCGAACGAATAAGGATAGATCGTGAGAGCGCAGCGATCCACGATCTTATCCTGTAGTTGGACGAGCCCGGTGTGGATGGGGGTCTTAATATAAGCAAATAT
>JBAQLR010000189.1:0-2789 GCA_049302035.1 Syntrophales bacterium | reverse complement strand
CGGCGAGAGTGCGTTGGGCGGGCCATACGCCATCACCCAGGGCGGCCTTGCGGCCAACGGCAACTACAGCCTTGCGTTTACGCCCAACAATCTCATCATCACGGGCGTAGCCGCAGAGCCGGTCTTGGGATTCAACGCAGGGCAGGTCATTTTTAATGGAGTAATCAATAACGAATTCTACTACCGTCCGGGTAATTTCTGGCATATCTCCCTCAATCCAAACAAAGCTGACCCAGGATTCGACGTGATGAGGGGGACGAACGATTTGAACTCACGCTTGAGCCGACGCTTGAATCCCTGCAATTCTGTTTTTGGAGGTGGGTTTTGTGAAACCTGGTCATTCCCGCAGCAATACGAGAAAGTCGATGAGAAATGAGTATTTGTGCAGAATTTAACAGGTTTCAAGAGAGGGGACGACATGCCGTCAATGATTCGCTGGATGGGGTTTGTGGTGGCGCTGCTGCTGACATCGGCACTTTCCTTTGCACAGACAACACAAACGACCGAGCGTTTCGATATTGATCGTTTCAATATCGAGGGCAATACGCTGCTCAAGCCCGATGAGATCGAAGCGGCGCTCAAACCCTTCACCGGCAAACAACGCGAGTGTGGCGACGTGCAGCACGCGATCGAAGCTCTCAGGCAGCGCTATCGCGCCAGAGGTTTCAGCGTGGTGTGGGTGGTCGCACCCGAGCAGGACCTCGACCGGGGGGTAGTCACGCTGCGGGTCATCGAAGGGCGGATCGGCAAGGTCACCATCGAAGGCAACCGCTTTTTTGATGATTCGAACATCCGCTCCAGTCTTCCGGCGCTCAGGGAGCAAGTTTCGCCCAGAGCAAGGGATATCTCAGCGAACGCGCAGCTTGCCAACGAGAATCCGGCCAAGCAGGTGGACGTGGTGTTGCGCCCCGGCGAGAAACAGGGCGTCGTGGACGCCACCGTCGATGTCATCGACGTACGGCCGCTCAAGGCCTTTTTGACCCTTGACAATACCGGCAACCCGCAGACAGGCGACTTTCGGCTCGGCGTCGGCGTGCAGCATGCCAATCTTTTCAACCGCGACCACATCGGCACGCTCAACTACGTCACCTCGCCGGGGAAATGGAACCAGGTCAACCTATATAGCGGGAGCTATCGCCTGCCGCTGTATTCGTGGGGCGATTCCATGGATTTCATCATCGCCTACTCGGATGTCAGCGTCGGCACCACGCAGACCGTCGCGGGGCCGCTAACTTTCTCCGGCAAGGGCGCTGTTTACGGCTTGCGCTATAACCAGTTGCTGATGCGGCGCGGCGAGTATTCGCACCGGATCGTTTACGGCCTCGATTATCGTGCTTACGAGAACGACTGTTCGCTCGGCAATTTCGGCGCGGCCGCCTGCGGTCCTGCCGCGGTGGATGTCACCGTGACGCCCATCAGCTTGGCATACAGCGGCAATTGGGCAAAACCCGGCCGAATCTCCGATTTTTATGTTGCCTTATCGCACAATATTCCTTGGGCTGTTGATGGGCAAGAAAGTGATTTCAATGCGGCGCGTCCGAGTCCGAATGGCGGGGATGGGGCGTCTTCCCGTTACACGATCCTTCGCTTTGGCGCCAGCATGGTGAACGCCTTTGAGAGCAACTGGCAAGTCCGCGCCGCTTTCAACGCACAGTACACCTCTGATGCCCTCGTATCCGGCGAGCAATTCGGTATTGTCGGCGCGACCGCCGTCCGCGGCTTCCTGGAGCGCGAAATTGCCCGCGATACCGGCTTTTTCGCCAACCTCGAACTCTATTCACCCAACCTGGCGGGCAAACTGATCCCCGGCGAGGGTAACATACGCGCCTTGCTGTTCTATGACATCGCCAGCGCTGCCAACGATCCGTTGGCCGGGGAAGACAAACAACAGTCCTCGATTGCCAGCATTGGCGTAGGGATTCGCTGGAACATCCAGAGGAACTTCAACCTGCGCTTCGACTTGGCGCGGGTAATGGACGAAGGCGGGAGCAAGAAAGACGGCGACCTCCGCGGGCATATCTCGGTCTATCTCGGCTTTTAGCTGTGGTCTGCCCACCCCCCCGACGTAGAGGTGGTCGGGATTCTTAAGACAGGAGACAGGGCAAGGTTAGTTCAATGTAACATCCGCGACATCACCGAGCGCAAACAGGCAGAAGAGGCTTTGAGGAAAAACCGGACAGGCGGTTTTCCCGCATCCGGCTCTCGGACAGGAAATCATGCTTTCGCCCACGGAAGGTCACGTGTTCTTATAGGCAATTTGACTAGACGCAATACTTCATGTAGGTATGGATCAGAGTAGCGCAGCATCCCATTGCCCTGAACCTTATGTTTCCTACATAACCACCGGCGGAGCCGTTTTGTGACGTGGCTGTTGATGGCCCGGTAAGCGGGACTGACAGGGCCAAGACAAAAAATAGTTTGCCCAGCCTGTCAGCATCCGATTCAACCGACTCACGACATATTCGGCATCCAGTAAGGTACGGCGACAATCCGTCTCTGCGGTAATGCTTTCCACCATTCGCTTGATGCTTTTCTTCGATGGCCGGGTGCCTTTATAGCTGCGACCGTTCACCGGGCTATAGCATCGCCCAAAGGTGTATCCCAGAAAATCGAATCACTCTTGCAGACACAGATGCGTCTTGTCTTCGTTTATCGTCGACTTCAGCTTCTCCATCAAGTACTGCATGGCTTCCAAGGCCTCATGGGCCACTGCCACATCTTATCGGGTGAAACGATCAAAAGATGAGCTGATTTCTCAAAAAAGCGGGCGTCAATCCATCTTTCTTACC
>JBAQLR010000188.1:0-4789 GCA_049302035.1 Syntrophales bacterium | reverse complement strand
GCGGCCGCGCCGCGCCGGTCCTGGTTTTCCAGGTGGAAGGTTTTTTCCGCGTTGTCGTTGGCCATATTCAGGATTTCCATGCCCTGGCCTCTTTGGGGATAAAGCAGAGTCACCGTCCTGCCGTTTTTCTCCGTCAGCCATTCGGCGATCACCGGCCCGTCTTCGAGGCGGCGGGGCAGGATAATATTGGCAGGCAGATAAACATCGCCATCGTAGTATTGTTTGACCAGGGCGGACAGGATTTCCTCCGTTGCGGCGCCAAGCGTCACGAGGGGGAAGGCCTTCTTTCCCAGCAGCTTTCCCTGTCTGATTTGCAGCGCAATAACCTGGGTCCGGTCATTGGCCCGGTAGAGACCGAACACGTCGCGATTCTGCAGGCGCGTCGATGTGGTCTGCTGCTTTTCCAGCGTTGTTTTCAAGGCAGCGATCCGATCCCGGATTTCCCCTGCTTCCTCAAATTTCAATTGGCCGGCGGCCGTTTTCATTCGGGCGGTCAGGTCGGCCAGGAGCGATTTCTCACGGCCTTCGATAAAGTCAATGCTGTCCTTGACCAGACAGGCGTAGCTGCCTGGGTCCACCAGATTGACGCAGGGCGCGAGGCATCTCCTGATCTGATACTCCAGGCAGGGACGTTTACGCTGTTTGAAATCCCGGTCGCTGCAGGTGCGCAGGGGGAAGAGAGGCTGGAGGAAATGCAAGGTCTCCTTGGCGGCGCTGCTGGAAGGGTAGGGGCCGAAGTAACGCGCCCCGTCCTTTTTCACCTGCCGGACCAGTTGGAAGCGCGGAAATGGCTGTCGTTGCGTGTCGATTTTGATGCTGAAATAAGTCTTGTCATCCCGGAAAACGACGTTGTATTTCGGCCGGTGCTCCTTGATCAGGTTGTTTTCCAGGAGCAGCGCCTCTTTTTCGGTCTGGGTGACGATAAATTCAAGAGAGGCGATGCGGGAGGTGAGAAAGGGGATCATGAAGCGCCCGTCCGTCCGGCTCAGATAGGCGCGGGTCCGTGTTCCCAGGTCCTTGGCCTTGCCAACATAGAGGACCTGGCCGTCCTTGCCTTTCATTATATAGACGCCCGGCGCGCGGGGGGCATTTCTGATGGTATCCTGCCAGTTATCGGTCATGGGCGGCCTGGGCCATTAATCTATATACGACGATGCCGACCAGAAAAGCGATGTCTTCGCCAGCGAGGAAATGTTTGATATGGCCGTCAAAGAGGATATTGCCCGTGGGCGGAAATTCCTCGTCGCCCTGCCAGAGGACCAGGGTGACGGGGATCCTGGGCAAAGGGTGGAAGGTTAAAGAGGCATCGCCTGCCCCCGCTGCCGTTCCTCCCGCCTTGAGCCCCGCTTTAAGGAATAGGGCGGGGGCCGTGCCGAATGTGTTTACCAGGGGAATTTGCGCCCGGTTCACAAAGGGCTGGTAGTAAAATTCCCCCGAGGGTATCTCACGGAAGGTGATCAATTCCCCCTTCGGAGGGATGTCGCAGGCCCCCAGGAGATAGTGGAGAATGAGCCCCTGTTCCTGAAGCGATGGCGCATCTGCTCCGCCTTCATAGGTTATCAGTCCCACGGGGTAGGTAATTTCCACCTGCCGGAGGAAAAAGGGCAGGGCAATGACGATTCCTTCCGGCAGAGAACGCAGTTCCGCCCCGGCATTGCGGCACAATGCGGCCGGATCGCGGCCCGGCAGCATCTCCCGCGCTAACTTCAGGGCATGAATAAAATCATCAGCTCGCGGCACTTTTCTTCAACCTGCCTTTCATTATCAGCATCATCCCCCGCTTCCTTCTTTGTCAATCATGCGCGGGAGTGACGGGGAGGAGGCTGTCATTTCCGCCCAAACCTGCAAAATCCTCATAGGTATTCAAATTAAGAAACATTTTATTTGCGGGAGCGAATCTCTCAATAACATCGCTTGTGATGGTAAGGATGCGACGTCCCTTGTAAAAATCCGTGATTTTGATTCTTTCCCGGTTCAGATTATTTTTGATGGCCGGCAAACAGCTTTTGCCATAAACGGCGTGCAGCGGCTGCTTGCCTTCAGCTGTTTCCGGCAAGACGATGTCATAGGGGGCGGATATTTCCGCCATGTGCCGGATAAAGTGGCCGTTTAGCAGGGGCATGTCGCAGGCACAGACAAAGGCTTGCGGGTGGCTCGCCCAGAAAAGCCCGGTGTAAAGACCGCCGAGAGCGCCTTTATCGGGCAAAATATCCGTTACCAGGGTGACGTTCAGGTCCAGATAGGCGAGGGGGGTATTGGTTACAATAATAACTTCCGGAAAAATTTCCTTCAGCAGGCAGACGGCGCCTTCAATGATGCGACGCCCGGCAATCTCCATGAAAGCCTTGTTGGCTCCCCCCATGCGACTGCTCCGGCCGCCGGACAGAATAACGCCCGTCATGGCGAGCGGCGCGGCGCTTAGCTTATCTTCGATGATAAATTTACCCTCCAAGGTTCGGTGGCCCACAATACGATGTCAACGCCCGCGTGTCAATATCACAAATTTTCTTGCCAAAACAACGGCGATTTACTAGTGTACGATAATGAAATCCAGATGCTTATTAATGCCATGTAAAACTTTCCTGATGCTCTTTATAACCTTGATTGCCTTCAGTCTTACGGTGTCAGGCTGTAAAAAAGGTGAAGACGAGGTCCGGAAGAAGTCCGATACGGGGCCGGCTTACGGAGACATCATGGTGGAGGGGTCCATCGGCGATGCCAGCAATCTGATTCCGCTTCTGGCTTCTGATGCTGCTTCTCATGGGATTGCGGGGCTTGTTTATAACGGACTGGTCAAATACGACAAGAACCTGCAGATTGTCGGTGATCTGGCGAAATCATGGGAGATATCGCAAGGGGGGCTGACCATTACCTTTCACCTGCGGCCGGGCGTCAAGTGGCACGACGGTTTTCCCTTCACCGCGGCGGATGTCCTTTTCACCTATCAGAAAACCATTGATCCCAAGACGCCCACCGCCTATGCCGGCGATTTCCTTAAGGTCAAAAAGGCCGAGGTTCTCGATCCCTATACCTTCCGGGTCACCTATGACAAGCCCTTTGCCCCGGCGCTCATGAGCTGGAGCAGCGCCATCCTGCCGCAGCATCTGTTAGCCGGCAAGGACATCACGAAGAGCCCCCTGACCCGTCATCCCGTGGGCACCGGGCCATACATGTTTAAAGAGTGGAGCACCGGCCAAAAGATCACCCTCATTTCCAATCCCGCTTATTTCGAAGGCCGTCCCTATGTTGACGGCTATATGATGCGCATCATTCCCGATATGGCGACGATGTTTCTCGAATTGCGCGCCCGGGGCATCGACCGCATGAGCTTAACGCCGCTGCAGTTCACGCGGCAGGCAGAGAATAAGCTGTTCAGGAAGAATTTCAACAAGTACCGCTATCTGTCTTTTTCTTATACCTATTTGGGATACAACCTGAAAAACCCCCTTTTTGCGGACAAGCGGGTGCGCCAGGCCATCAGCTATATGATCAATCGGGAGGAGCTTATCCGGGGCGTCTTGCTGGGATTGGGAAAACCGGCAACGGGGCCATATAAACCGGGCACCTGGGCTTACAACGGCAAGGTTAAGGATTATCCCTACAATCCGCAGCGCGCCAAGATGCTTTTGGCCGAGGCGGGCTGGCAAGACGGGAATGGCAACGGAATCCTCGAAAAGGACGGCAAGCCCTTCACCTTCGAAATCGTCACCAATCAGGGCAACGAGGTGCGCACCAAATGTGCCGAGATCATTCAGCGCAGGCTCGCCGACATCGGCATCGTCGTGAAGATCCGTGTGATCGAATGGGCGGCCTTTGTCAATGATTTCATCAATAAACGGAAATTTGACGCCACCATTCTCGGTTGGACGATTCCGTTGGACCCCGATATTTATGACGTCTGGCATTCGAGTAAAACCGGCCCGGAGGAGCTGAATTTCGTATCCTACCGGAACAAGGAAGTGGACGACCTGCTGGAAAAGGGCCGCAGCACCTTCGATCAAAAGGTACGCAAAAAATGTTATGACCGGATTCAGGAGATTCTGGCGGAAGATCAGCCCTACAGTTTTCTTTATGTCCCCGACGCCCTGCCGATCATCGAGGCGCGCTTCCGGGGTGTCGAACTGGCGCCCCTGGGCATCGGACATAATTTTATAAAATGGTACGTTCCCAAAGCAGAACAGCGGCTGGTAATGACCCGGTAGGCGTGTGATGTTATTTAGGGGGGATGGCTGGAAATTCCCTCCCCCTCCGCGGGGGGGTAGGGTGGGAGTGGAATGGGTGGGGGTCGATACCGTTCCGCAAGTGCTTTAATTGTTGACATAGAGCGCAGAAAATGGTTTATGCGAAGTTCGAAAATTGCGGGCGGTTAGCTCAGATGGATAGAGCGCTGGTCTCCGAAACCAGAGGTCGTGGGTCCGAATCCCATATCGCCCACCAAGTTTTATTGACCATTGCCGACTTCAAAGCAAAGCTTCACATAATGTAATCGAAAGGGCGGAGCTTTATGCAGGAAGAACCGAAAAAAAGGAATATTGATGATCACGCGTCGGCGAATCCGCCGCCCCCGCCGGGGTGCGCCAACGGCATGCCCGGGGAGGAGGACGAGATTAACCTCCTCGACTTGCTGATCGTGCTGCTCAAGCATAAAAAAATGATTGTTTCCGTCGTGTTCCTGGCGGGTGTCCTGGCAGTGGTCATGAGCCTGATGATGACAAACATTTACCGCTCGGAAAGCGTTTTGGCTCCTACCGGACAGGAGAAGGGCGCCGGCGGCCTGGCCGCCCTCGGG
>JBAQLR010000187.1:0-1622 GCA_049302035.1 Syntrophales bacterium | reverse complement strand
CTTACTCAGGCAATGGCCGCTCGATCATCCTCCTACGTAACGGGGATCATGAACCCCCGGTAAAGATTTTGCCAAACACAGGCCCAGGGATTGTAGCGTCCAAAAGACAGATGCAGTCGCCTTGCATGGAACGAAATCCGCGAGGCCATGTAAATCAGATCCTGCATCACCGTGCGCAGGCGACGGCGTTGCGCCTTCTTTCGATGAGGCGCCCGGTTTTCCAGATTTTCGTTGTCTTCCCGGAGGCTCTCCTGTCCGCAAAGCCGCAACAAATTGTAGGCCATCAGGGCCAGTACCATGATGTCGGAATTGGTAGAAAAATGTTCGCTCGGCAGTCTCTCCAGATCCATATCCGACTTGATCTCGGAATGAAACTGTTCGCAGGTCCCGTGATCATGATACAACAAGACTACCTCATAGGGATCGTCCGCAAGGGAAGTCCAGTACGTGTCCACTTCCACCTCCGGAATCAACAGGTATTGACCGTTCTTCATCGTCCGCTCTGTTACCTCGAAAACAATCCGCAGGGGCTCGGCAAAACCATCCACGGTGCGGTGCGTCTCCCCGCGCCAAACGGTTTTCCCTTCGCGCGGCGCCTCTTTTTTACCTTTTTCCTGAGCAATCTTCAGCCACTCCTGAACGCTCTCCCGGCGAAGGTTGCGCTTGATTACCCAGTCGGCGCCTTCCTCGATGCAGATCCCGATATTATCCAAACTGTCGTTCCCCGCATCCAGCCGGAACAGAATCCCCTTGTCCGTGGTCATCTTCGCGTAGCGGATGGATTCCTTCAGAAACGCCGGCGCGTCCTTCTGAGAATGCTGACTTCCCTCCCGAAACTCGACATTGACCTCGTACCCTTCTCGCCCGAGGTAAGCAAAAATAGGGGCATATCCATCAACTCCCTTGTATGTCCTCGATACGCCTTCCTTTTTCGTCTTGGAATTGTCAAAAGGGCTGACGTCGATGTCCAAGGCCGCCAACTCGCCCTTGCGAGTGGATACCGTTCCAATATCGGGGGCCGTATTGCGAATCAATCGCGCCGATTCTTCCTTGACGATCCGATCAAACGCCCCTCGCACTTCATCCAGCCGCTGCCTGAGGGTCGGACTGGCGGGGCATTGATCAATGCCCAGGCTGTAGCGGAAAAACGGAACCTCCCGAAACGCCTCGATCGCATCGTAGTCCGGCTTCCCCATACACAACAGCCCAATCATAGATTTCACAATATCGCTGTGGACTATCTTGGGCTCCCGGCATCCCGGCAGCGTCGCAGCGTCGATCCGCGCTCCCAGTTCCGTCCGGTTCAGCAAAGCGCCAATCAAGGCCAGGCCCGAGTGGCTGGTCAAATGCTCATCGCCATCTTTGATAATAATAAATTCGATAGGCTTCATCTTCACCCCCCAGGTGTCATTTCCTGGGACGGAAACTACCACATATGCCTAATAATGTCAAGCATTTATATAAAATTTAGCGAATTTTGTGCCACTAATTCAGGGTTCCTTTAATAACCATATCCCAAAGATCATGATGTCAACATTCTGGCTTTGCGAGAGCTTTCTTGCATCCCGGATCAGATGGCTCAGGCAGGTTTGCCGGAGACCAACCCACTTGCGGTAAACGCC
>JBAQLR010000186.1:0-13020 GCA_049302035.1 Syntrophales bacterium | reverse complement strand
TCTGTGGGCTGGGTCACGGCGGGCAACCCGACGAGAACTCCTGCGGTGCGCTCATCCGCCGTAGCCGCCAATGAACAGTGCGTTCTTTGCCACGGTTCCGGCAAGGCATTCGACGTGACCGTCGTTCACGAATAGACACAGGTTAATTGTGTCATAACCACCAACAAAAGGGGGGCGGCGGCAACGCCGCCCCCCTTTTTTCAAACATCGGAGGGATTATCCTCCCTAGAGTTTTTGGGGATTAAATAGTTATAAGGGAGAAGGCACATGATGAAAAGATGGTTATTGGTGCTGTTTGTTCTTGCTTTTGCCCTGTCCTGCTCAAAGGAGGAGGACAGGGACGATTACGTGGCAAAGATCGGCGATGTGACATTGACTGCGGAAGACGTGCGGGTCAGGTTTAAGAACCTCCCCCCTTCGGCAATGCAGTTATTTCAGGGGCCCGATGGTATGAAAGTCTTTGTTGAAGAAATGGTTAAGAGAGAAATTCTCTATCTTGCGGCAAAGCAGAAGGGAATTGAGGAGAACGATGAGGTCATAAAAAAACTTTCTGATACCAAAAAGGACATCGTGGTTACGTATTTCGTGGACCAGGAGATTAAAGACGCGGCAATGGTTACCGAAAAGGACGTTCAGAATTATTACGACTCTCATAAAAATGAATTTACGCTGGAAGACAGCGGGGGCACCATTATGGAATTCGATCGGGTGAAGGAGGCCATTGCACGCAAAGTCAGGGCAGAAAAGCGAAAGACGACTTTCAATAAAGTCCTGGAGAGCTCCATGAAATCCTTTAAATCGGAAATCAATAAAAAAGCCCTCGAGAAGCTGATCAGCTCCGGAATCTCTTCAGGCTCTTTCAAATCTTTCCCCGGCCATCAATGAACCTCTACCTTGCCGGTTTTACGGAGCTGCCTCAATTTGCTTGAAGATTGCGGTGTATGCGTCAATAAAGGGTCTCAGGGCATCAATCTTTAGCTTGGCGCTGACCGGATCGGCGGCGCTCATGTTCTTTGCCGCTTTCAGGCCTTCGGCAAAGCTTTTTGCATCCGCTTCCCATAGTTTTTTCTTCTCCAGCTTCGCGCCCAACTTTTTGGCAAGAACCTGAAGATTCTCCCAGTCTGCTTCCAGACGTGCGATGGCGGCATTCAGTTCGTCGGCGTTCACCTCGCCGACTAAGGCTTTTTTCCCTGCTGCGACGGCAGCTTCAGCCTTTTCAAAGGCGGCGCTGGCAGCGAGATAACCTCGCTTTGCTTCCTTATACTTCTTTTCCTGCACCTGAGCTTCCGAGGTGTCCCAGAGTTGCATGGCCGCTTCAAAATCGGCGTGTGCATATCTTGGCGCCTCTGCCGCTATTGCGGCATCCATGGCAGTTTTGGCAGCCGATTTCTCAGCTTCGGGGATTCGGGTGCAACCGCTAAACGTAACGGCCAAGGCCAGAATCATCACCACGGTTAACAACTTTGCATTCTTCATCCCTCTACTCCTTATTGTTAATGGGCTTATAATTGAAAGCTTGCTGTCATTTATACCTTTCGCGCTAGTTGTCAAGATGTTTTGAGTATAGGACATCATCAGGAGCTTGACAACATGACTCCCGATGATGTTTACTGAAAACCATTCCGAAATTGAAAAAAACGGAGAGGGGATGGCTATGAAAATTATCATTGTGGGCGGCGTTGCCGGCGGCATGTCTGCGGCCGCCAGGCTGCGTCGGCTTTCTGAGGAAGCGGAAATCATCGTCCTGGAAAAAGGGGAACATATCTCCTTTGCCAATTGCGGACTGCCTTACTACATCGGCGGCGTTATCAAAGACCGGGCGGCGCTGATCATCCAGACTCCCGCCGCTTTCCAGAGGCGTTTTGCGGTTGAGGTGCGCGTTAATAATGAGGCTATCTCCCTTGATCGCGCCGCCCGGAAAGTAACGGTAAGGGACTTAGCCGCGGCGCGTACCTACGAGGAAAGTTACGACAAGCTGATTCTGGCGCCCGGCGCGGCGCCGGTAAAGCCTCCCCTGCCGGGGATTGAGCACGCCGGCATCTTTACGCTGCGCACGCTCGGCGATACCTTCCAGATCAGAGATTTTATCGATAATAACCATCCCCAAAGCGCGCTGGTAGTCGGCGGCGGCCCGGTCGGGCTGGAGATGGCCGAAAACCTGACGGAGGCGGGGCTCAACGTCACCATCGCCGAGGCCCTGCCGCAGGTAATGAATACTGCGGATATGGAAATCGCCACCCTGATTCATCGAACTCTGCGCGAGCGAGGCATAACCCTCTGTTTGGCCGACGGCGTCAAATCATTTGCCGATCAAGCCGGGAAAGTGGCGACATTGCTCGCCAGCGGCCGGGAGATTGTCGCGGACCTGGTCATCTTTGCCGTGGGGGTAAGGCCGGAAACAAAGCTTGCCGCAGCCGCGGGCCTGGCTGTCGGCCGGGGGATCATTGTCAATGATTTTTTGCAGACATCCGATGCCGACATCTACGCCATCGGGGACGCCATCGAGGTTATGAATCCCCTGACGGGCAAAAAATATGTCGCGGCGCTGGCTGGTCCTGCTAACAAACAAGGCCGGATGGTGGCAGATAATATCGTCGAAGGTCATAACAAGAAATATGCCGGTACGTTAGGAACAGCGGTAGTAAAAATCTTTGCCATGACGGTGGCTGTTACCGGTCTTACGGCGAAGGTGCTGGAGGCGGAAAATATACCCTATGAAGCGGTGCTCATTCATCCCGGCAGCCACGCGGGCTATTATCCCGGCGCTACCGCCATGACGCTGAAACTGCTTTTCTCGCCCTCAGACGGGAAAATTCTGGGAGCGCAGGCCGCCGGGTTGGAAGGGGTGGATAGAAGCATCGACGTCATCTCCGCTTATATCTCCAAGCAGGGGACGGTTTACGATTTGACGAGCTACGAGCACTGCTATGCGCCCCCCTATGCCTCGGCCAAAGACGCCGTGAACATGGCCGGGTTTGTGGCGGAAAACGTGTTATCAGGAAAAGTGAAAACCATAAATTGGGAGAAACTAGCCTCCCTGGGTGACGACCTTTTCCTGCTGGATGTAAGAACGGTGGAGGAGTGCCGCCGCGGCGTGGCCGAAGGCGCCGTAAATATTCCCCTGGATGATTTGCGGGCGCGCGTAGGCGAGGTGCCGCAGGGCAGGAAAATCGCTGTTTACTGCGGGGTGGGCATTCGTTCCTATGCCGCCGTGAGGATTTTGATGCAGAAAGGTTATCAGGAAGTGTATAATTTGTCCGGCGGCTTTATGACCTATAGCAGTCTCCAAGTCCAATAATTTCCCTGAAAAGATTAGAGAGGAGAACTTACAATGCTCTTTCCCGCATCCATCTTGACTTTGTTGTTCATAGGGCTGATTGCCGGCATTCTATCCGGTTTTTTCGGCATCGGCGGCGGCGTTGTGATTGTGCCTTCCCTCATATATTTTTTAGGTTTTTCCCAGCACAAGGCGACGGGGACAAGTTTGGCGGTGCTGCTGCCGCCGATCGGCCTGATGGCGGTGCTGGAATACTATCGTCACGGTGATGTGGATCTCCGTGCGGCTCTCTTCGTTGCCCTGGCCTCTTTAATTGGCGCCGGGGTGGGGGCGATACTGGCCAACAAACTTTCCGGGCCGGTTTTAAAATTAGGTTTTGGCGTTTTCGTGGTTATCATGGGTTGTTACCTCATCCATGACGCAACACGGTAGGTTGGCTATAGGTAAATATTTTATCAGGATATGAATCGTGTCTGAAAAACCATCTTTTTTACCCTTTGAAATTCCCCGGCTCAACTCCCGGAACATGCGGATCGGCAGGAAAGACCTCTTGCGGCGTTCTTATTCCGTCGTCCCCGATGATTTTGTCAGGATCCGTGAGAACGAAATCCTCCACCTGGAAGTCGAGTTCCGGCAGGGCGAGCCCGCCGCCATGGTTGTTCTCCATACGGACATGGACTGCCTGCCGGGAGAATGGCAGGATTGGGAATTTAAACATGAAAAAGGCAACGTCCATGTCCTCTCATACAAGGTCGGTTGCTGCGGCAGTTTTAAATTCAAGGTCAAATATTCTTTCGATGCTGGCGTTACCTGGTACTGGGACAGAGTCCCCTTCACCCATGTTATCGTGGACCCCGCAGGGGTGTCTGATATCCGGATGTACACGCTGATCCCCAGGATTTCGGGTAAGATCGGCGACTGGAGCGAGCTGCTCCCCCCCATCGCCCGTCTCGGTTTCAACGCCGTCCATCTCTTGCCCATTACCACCCAGGACCTATCGGCCAGCCCCTATGCCGCCCGCGATCTTTTCACCATCGAGCGGGACTATCTCAGGCCGGAAGACCTGACGGGATTCGGGGACTTTGAGCTTTTTATCGTAAAGGCCAGGGAATTGGGAATCCGCCTTTGTTTTGACCTGGTGCTCAACCATATCGGAGTCGGAAGCAATATGGCGCAGGGGTGCCCGGAGTGGATTGAGCCCGATACAACCGAGCCGGACGGACTGAAACGCGCCGGGTGCTGGCATATGAACAACTGGTTGAAGTGGGAGGATCTGGTGAAGATTTTTTACGATCATCCCCATCCCGGCATTCGCCGCGATATCTGGGAATATATGAAAAAATATGCCCTGTTCTGGTCCCACTTCGCCCATCTGACGGGCGGCATAATCCGCCTGGACAACCTGCATTCCAGCCACGAAGGTTTTATTACCCATTTGCTGGCGGAGTTGCGCCACACCTACCCTGACCTGATCATTATGGCGGAATACTTTACCGATTTCAACACTATTCTAAGAAAATCGGCAGAGGGCCAGATCAACCTTTTTTCTGCCAATCAATGGGAATACCCCTACGCCTCCAACCTGAGAAATTATCTGCGCTATATCCACAAGATCAGAGGCCAGGTGCAATATTATCTGGCCGTTACCACCCACGACACCGGCGCACCGGCCCAGCTTTTCGGGAAAGCTGAGGCAGCGGTGCCGCGTTATGCGGTGACGGCCCTCATGGGGACAGGACAATCCGGCATTGTGCAGGGGGTGGAATCTGGAGTTCCCGAAAAGATTGAGTTTATCGGCCGGGGAGAAAAGCGTATTTTCCCGGAACGTACACTAATTGCAGAGGGCATCAGAGCCATTAACCAGGTGCTTGCGGAAGCGGCGGTTTTTCATCGTCAGGGGAATCTGGAATTTATTGACGGTGACCACGGCGCCGTGTTGGGCGCCTATCGCCGCCCCGCCGGGGATATCGAGCGGGGATATCTGATCTTTGCCAATCTTGATGTGCATAATGGCTATCATTTGTCCGTAGATCTTTCTGCCTTCCTGGAGAATAGAGAGAAGATAACCCTGGATGACAGGATAAGCGGCGCCCGTCAGGAATTTCCCGTGCGTGATGTCACAATCGATCTTGATCCCTGCGGTGTCAAGATGTTCCAGCTCGAAGTTTAGAGCGCCTGCCGCTCCATATTGAAAGTCCTGCGAGCTTTATATTCTTCTTTCTTCCCGACGTTGAACTGCTGGACGGGGCGAAGGCAGCCGACCACCCTTGTATAGACCTCGCATGGTTGGTAATTCCTGAGGGCAGGGTCATGCCTTCCAAAGGCCGTGCAGATTGCAGTACGCCCGGATGGTGGTAATCGGGGCAACATCCCCGGCAAATAGGGCTTCCGGGGCCTCGCCGGGCTTAAGACTCTGCCGCGCCGTCTTTCCATCCGTTACAACCTCAATCCACTCGATGAAATGCTTTTCCTCCATGGGATGGGCAATGCTCCCCACTTTAACCCTTGTTCCCGTGGTAGTTTTTTCGAGCACGGGAACATGCTTTTCCAGGGAGGCATCCGTAGTGTTCGCCGCCATTAACTTCATCTGCTGGCCGCAGCATACCAGTTCTCCCACACCAGCATGCACAACTTCCACAATGTTTCCGCATACTTCGCACTTGTATATTTCTAAAATATTCGTCATCTTAGCCTCCCTTTCGTTATCTGCTTTACGTTAAATCTTTCCCAATGTCCGCTTCTTCACACATCCGTTCAATCGATTTTTTTAAACATAACTCCCTTGGCGCCGCAGACGGGACAGGCGCCGTCTAACTCCTGTTCTGCTGTATATCCGCATACGGGGCAGACATAATAGGAATTCGCGACTGCTGTGGCGGCCAGGTTATTCAGCAACTTTTTATACAACTGCGCATGCACCTTCTCTACCTCATATGCGTACTTGAAGGTCCTCTCCGCTTCCTTGTGCCCTTCGGCCTTGGCAGTGGCAATCATATCAGGGTACATTGCCTTAACTTCATGAAGCTCCCCTTCCATTGCTCCCTCAAGATTTTCCTTTGTGCTCTTTATCCCTTTGAGGGCTTTGAGATGATTATGGGCATGCACCGTTTCCGCTTCCGCAGCGGCCCGGAACAGTTTGCCTGCCTGCAGAAAGCCCTCCTGGTCCGCCTTGGCCGCAAACGCCAAATATCTGCGGCTGGCCTGGGACTCTCCTGCAAAAGCCTCTTTCAAACAATCTTCTACGTTTGCCATTGATCACTTCCTCCTCTAAGTTTATTCATTGCTATTACACTTTGGGCAGTGGCCATAAAATTCAATATGATGCCCATGGATTTCAAAACCTCTTTGCTCCTCTGTAGGTATCTGTAATTGTATGTCACTGTGAACATCCACAATCTTCTTGCAGGCAACACACATCAGGTGATTATGATGCTTAGTATTGGGGTCAAAGCGTTTCTTCTGCGGGTCCATAGTGAGTTCCCGGAGATATCCTCGCCTCGTTAGAACCTCCAAGGTGTTATACACCGTTGCCGTGGAGAGGGTGGGATACTGTTTGGACAGGGCTTTATGAATACAGTCCGCCGGCGGATGCTCCGTGTTGCCATCCAAATATTGCAAGATAGCAATCCGCTGGGGAGTCAATTTTATCCCTAGCTCCCTAAGTTTATCCATAAAGTCTAATCCCCTTATCGTTCTAGATACTGCATGAGAATGGTTGTTGTCAAATAATAATTACAATAAAAGAAAAAATTTTAATCGTCTTCGTGATCAAAGATATAGCCCACGGCGCGAAGGCTGCGGAAATAGACGGGCCGCTGGGGGTCCTTTTCAAAATATTTGCGGAGGCGGACAACGAAATTGTCCACGGTGCGAGTGTTCACGGCCCCGGTGTAGCCCCAGCCTATCTCCAGGAGTTGCTTCCTGGTGAGTGGTTGCCCCCGGTAGTTGATAAACAATTTTAAAAGTTTTGCCTCCTGTTCCGTCAGGACTATTGCCCCACCACTGACAAATGCCGTGGCAGAACGGAAGTCAATCCGGTTGTCACCAAAGGTGTAAACCGGAGAAGATATAGCGGCAGCACCATCTACACCCCGAATCGCCTGCCCCTCAGTCCGATAGGCACGCATCAGGAGCCCCTCGATGCGCAGTAAAAACTCTTCCAGATTAAAAGGCTTGGCCAGATAGTCGTCGCCGCCGCAGGTCAGTCCCTTGACCCGTTCTGCCGCGCTGCCCAGGGCCGAAAGGATCAAAACCGGCAGTTTATCATCCTGCAGGCGGATGTTTTGCAGTACGGATAAGCCGTCAATGCCGGGCAGCATGATGTCCAGCACAATCAGATGGGGTTGCCAACTCTTCCATTTCTGCAAGCCCGCTCCCCCATCAGGGGCGCTCTCGACCTCGTAACCCTGCATCAGGAGGTTCAGCTTTAGGCCTTCGGCGATGTGGGCATCATCCTCAATGACCAGGATGCGTTTTTTACCGGAATTTTCCATATCCTTTTTCCTGCGTGACCCCGAACGGGATAATTTTTAACTTGCCAATGTGCTCTGTGCCGTCACGAAAGGCTGACGCCGCTCGAAGGCTGTCATTCGCTTTCCTGGGAAGGCAGGGGCAGGGTCAATGTAAAGGCGGCGCCGCAATCATTCAGCCTGTTGGCTGCGGTGACCTTGCCTTTGTGCAGCCTGGCGATCTGCTGGACCAGATAAAGCCCCAGCCCGGTACCCCGGACCGTGTGCGTTAAGGCGTGCTTCCCCTGGTAGAATTTTCTGAAGATTTTTTTTATTTCCCGCGGGTCGATGCCAATGCCGTTGTCCTCAAAGCTGACCTGCAACTTCTTGCTTTCGTGCTGAAAACGGATGTCAAGCTGGGGGTTGGGATTGTCATTATATTTGATGCCGTTAGCCAGGAGGTTCATCAGCAGCATACTCCAAAGAGGCTGATTGATCGGGTAGCGGAAATGCCGCCCGGAAGGATTATGGATGCGGATGACGCTATCTCCGAACAGATGGCGATTCTCCTGCACAAGCTGCCGCACCGTTTGTACCAGCTCAACCGCAACGAATTCAGCGCGGTAGGTTTTCGCTTCAAGCTTGCCCAGGTTGAGGATGTTGTTGATATGTTCCGTGAGGCGGTTGGCATCCTGAAGCATATAGGCGAGATATTTAAGCTGTGCCGCACGTGGCAGTTCATGCCTCTTAAATGTTTCCAGGTAAAGCTTTAAAGAGGTAACGGGAGTTTTTAGCTCATGCGTGAAATTATTTATGAATTCCTCCTGCAAGCGGTTGAGGCGCACCATTTTTTGGCTGTAGATAAAGATAATGAGCGTCCCGGCCAGAATGGCGGCGACCAGAAGTGAGAGGACCATGATCACCATCCAGGTTTTGGCTTCCAGAAAATCGCGGGGATCCAGCTGATAGCGGCGTACCAGGGTCTGGAGCCCGGAACTGACGCTGACATACCAGTAGATGTAAAGCGCCAGGGACGAGGCCAGGGCCAGGATAGAAAAAACAAAAACAAAAACGGGATGGAAAAACCATGGGTTGCGATGCGTCATGGTTTATTTTTGCACAGACTTAAAGCAGAGTCAACTGCTCTGCCAAGCTTGTGGCGAAAGAAGTTTTGTAAAACATTTGTAAAAGCTAAATTATTGCTATCATTACTTAATATGGCCTTGTAAAATGTAAAAAAACGCAAGAGAAGGGTAGCAGCCATGCATAAAGAAAACTCCCATCGAGAAAAAAACGTTGCCACAAACTTCCCCTCCTCCAAGGGAAGTAAAACGCGCATATTGTTAACCAGCGTCTTCGGGCCATATGCCCAGGACGATGAATATGGCAGCCGGGCCATCAACCCCATGGAGCTCTACCAGAATCAGGTAACACGCTTTCAGGGTGGTTTTTCCCTGCGCATGTTTCACCGCACCTTCGGCCTGATGATGATTCAGGCCAACATTGATGCACCCTGTACGCTCCTGGATTTTCCCTCCCGGGATCGCTTCCTGGCCGAGATCCGGGAGCATGACTATGATGTGATCGGGATCGGTGCAATCATTCCCAATGTGGGGAAGGTCAAGCACATGTGTGAGCTTATCCGTCAACATTGTCCCCGGGCATTGATTGTCGTGGGCGGTCATGTGGCTAATGCCCCGGATCTCCAGAACCGCATCGATGCGGACGTCATTGTCCGGGGTGACGGCATCCGCTGGTTCCGTAAGTTTCTCGGCGCAGCGATAGACGCCCCTATTCGCCATCCGTCTGCCCTCTCCGGTTTTGACGGCCGGATCATGGGGGTCAATCTCGGCAACCGTAAAGGGGGAACGGCGGCGATCCTTATCCCTTCCGTCGGCTGCCCTATCGGCTGTAATTTCTGTTCCACTTCCGCCCTCTTCGGCGGCAAGGGGAAGTTCCTGAATTTTTATGAGACCGGCGATGAACTCTTTGCCGTCATGTCCCGAATTGCCGCCGAGCTTAAAACCAAGTCTTTTTTTGTCCTGGACGAGAATTTTCTGCTGCACCGCAAACGGGCGCTTCGCCTGTTGGAGTTGATGGAAGCCCATGATAAAGACTGGTCCCTTTATGTGTTCAGCTCCGCTCGCGTGCTGACATCTTATACCCTGGAGCAGCTCGTGGGGTTGGGAATCGGCTGGGTCTGGATGGGGTTGGAAGGAGAAGAGAGTGCCTATCAGAAGCTCCGGGGGGTGGATACGAAAGCCCTGGTGACCCGTTTGCAAGCGCACGGTATTCGGGTGCTTGGCTCATCCATCATTGGCCTGGAAGAGCACAGCCCGGAAAACATCGGGGCGATTGTGGATTATGCTATCAGCCACAATACGGTGTTTCACCAGTTTATGCTCTATACGCCGAACGCCGGCACTCCTCTTTACGAACAAAAACGCCTTGAAGGAAAGCTTTTCCCCGAAGCAGAGTTTCCTCTGGCCGATACCCACGGCCAGCATCGTTTCGGCTATCACCATCAAAACATTCCCGCCGGCGCCGAAGTGCAGTATCTACACAATGCTTTTAAGCGTGATTTTATCGTCAACGGTCCCAGCCTCTTCCGTCTCATCAGTGTGCTGCTGAAAGGTTGGCAAAGCCACAAGAATCACCCCGCAGGGCGGATCAGGCGGCGTTACGCCCGAGAGGTCTTTCCACTCCGTTCCGCCTATGCAGGCGCCATCTGGGCCATGCGCAAGTGGTACAGGCATGAGCCGCGGCTTGCTGGGCAAATGGACGCCCTGCTCAAAGATATCTATGCCGCCTTTGGCTGGCCAACGCGCCTGCTTGCCCCACTTATCGGGGTTTATGCCTTTAGAACCCTGAAAAACGAGGAAGAACGTCTGGCCCACGGCTGGAATTACGAGCCTGCTTGCAGTTATGAAAAGAACGCCGCCGCTCTGGCTCTGGCAGACCGTACGACCGAGGAAAAGCTGCCGGTGCGAAAAATGGCACCGGTACTGGATAGGGCGCCATTACAGCAGTTTTTATCCTCAAGTCATGTTAAGGGTATGAATCTTTAAAAGAAAATCCTTGAACTGTTCCTTTGTGGTCTCCTTGATATCGGCGAGGCGGACAAAAATTGAATTATTGTAAAAGGCAAAACCGTTATCAATCTTATCGGGATTTTCATCGCCGTCGACGAAGCGCTCCATAAAACGCATGGCGTATTTTCTCGCTTCGCGCTCGTCCTTGGCTGTGATCAAGTAATGATGATGCTTCAGATCATCTTCCTCAGTTTCCGTAATCTTTATCCAATAATCAGGCATAATCTCTCCTCCAAATGTAATCGCAGAAGCGGGTATTGATTCATACTATCATGCCTTCATAACATGAAAAAAACGGAACTGCCACATTTAGTTGCCATCATAATAACTTATGGATAGCTACAGGATAATTGTGCTATGTGTGCGCGGCGGCAACGCTTTACGCGCTTGAGATGAGCGCAAGTTTTTATCTCTTATCACCAGTATTGGGAAGGCATAATGTTTTTATTGCCACCGGAGGTTCCCCCGATGATTTTGCCCGCTAGTCTCAAGTTACGTGCCTGTCTTTGGGCCACGCTCTTTCCGCTGGTTTTGCCTGCTTTTGCACAGGCAAGTCTCAGCTTTATCCCGCCCGTGCCCACAAATATAGACGCGGTGGAGATTTATCTTCTGACACGCGGGGCGGGCGCCGAGGTCTATACGAAATACGGCCACACGATGCTCCGTGTTGTTGACCCATCAAATAGTCTAGACGTGGCCTACAATTGGGGGGCCTTTAACTTTGGAGAGCCGGGCTTCATCGGAAAATTTCTGCGTGGTTTCCTGCGCTATCACCTGGATATTTCGCCTGCCGATTTTGAAGTCCGGATTTCCGAGATTGAGCAAAGATGGCTGGTGCAGGAACGGCTCAACCTCACGCGTCGGCAGAAGGCGCTTTTCCTTGCGGAACTTAACCGCGAAGCCCAGCCGGACCGGCGTTATTATCGCTATTTGTTCTTTACAGACAACTGTTCCACGCGACCACGCGATGTGATCGATAAAGCGTTGGGCGGCAAACTTGCCGCAAGTTTCCAAGGGAGGGGGGGCAGCGTCACCTTCCGGGACAAGGTTATGGAATACAACGCCTCCGTCCCCATCCTGGCGATGGGCCAGGATGTAATCCTGAGTAGCGAAGTTGACCGCAGCATTTCCCCATGGGAAGAGATGTTTGTCCCCCTTAAGCTGCGGGAATATCTCCTGTTGCTGCCCGCCTATAACGATGACGGCAGTGAGCGGACTGGTGTCAAGCTTTTATCTGACGAGACCATCCTAACCTCCTTTCCCGACCCGGTGAAGCCGCCTTACAATGGCTGCATGATTTTCCTGGTGTTGCTGGGAAGCCCGCTGCTGCTGGGGATGTTTCTCTACTTAACCCCGATAAACGGGATGAGCGCCTTAACGAACTTACGAAAAATCTCCCTTCAGAAAACAGGTCTAAGAATTATTGGCCTGGCCTTGACCATATGGGGGGCTGTATCCGGAATTTTCGGCCTTTATCTGGCCTTGGCCTGGGCTTTTTCCGAGCATACGGTGGTGCACCACAATGCCAATCTCGCAATTTTCTGGCCCCTTGATTGGTATGTTCTCTTTTTGGGACTGTTACTTCTCAAAAGGGGCGCCCCGCTCCGCCGGGGCAGCCTGTTAGTAAAATTTACGGTCTGGTTCGCCTTGGGACATCTTGCTTCCCTGAGTATATATTGCCTGCTGGCAATCAGTGGGTTTTTTGTGCAGGATGTGGCGCGGGTGCTCCCCTGCTTCGGCTTGCTGGCGCTTCTCCTTTACGGTCTGGCCCTTTACATATCGGGCTTCAAACAGCATGGGGAGGAGCGGACGGCAGCGCGAAAATCGTTCTCGTGAACTTATTGCCCCCCCCGTTTTTATTTCTCTTGACAGGTGGTTACCGTATCTGGTATGGTTCGCGCGTTAAACCGCAGTTCGGAGATGAAAATTTTGTCATTTTAGCCCCGGGAAACACTCGGGGCTTTTTTTTGCGGTAAACAGAAAGAGGATTTAATGGAGTTCAATGTATTCGATTTTCACCCCGACGTCACGGCCGGGGTAACGGCGGCAGGTTACATAACCCCGACGCCGATTCAGGTTCAGGCGATCCCGCCGGTCCTGAAGGGACGTGATGTCATGGCTTTGGCACAGACCGGTACCGGCAAGACGGCGGCCTTTGTACTGCCTATTCTGAATCGCCTGATGCAGGGCGGACGCCGACACC
>JBAQLR010000185.1:0-11873 GCA_049302035.1 Syntrophales bacterium | reverse complement strand
CCCTGGCCCTGGCCCGTGCCCGGATCATGGGGGCACGCTACTCCTATTACCTGCTCACCGACAGCCGCGAAGGCCAAATTAAAGAGGCTGAGGTCACACGCACCGCACCGGCAAGCCAGCCCACACGCGGCGACATCCGCCAGGGCTTTGTCTATGAACGTGTGCCTCACATCACCCTCAAATCCATTGCCAACAATACCGAGATCGACGTGATCTGGGATAAATATCAGGAAACACTGGAGCCCCTGCGCGCCAAGCTCAACCAGTCGCTGGGCACGAACTGGGCAGAATGGCAAATTCCCCGCGACCTATCCGCTGCCATACCGGCGAAGGCCGGTATCCAGAAAACCGGCCAAGACTGGCCCCCGGCTTCCGCCGGGGTGACAAAGGAAGCGGAAAAACTTCATGCCGAGTGGTGGAAACAGCGCATTGCCAGGCAGAAAGAAATCGACGCCTCCATCGACGCCAAAGCGGAGTTTGAATTTCTCTACGACAAACCCTACGACGATAAGAAGAAAGTTCGTGTGGCCGGGCCATTCACCGTGGAAAGTCTCTTACCGCACCGGGTGCTTACTGTGGACGAGAACGATGAGCTGACCGACGGCGTCGCGGAATCGCCGGACGGCTATGGAGAGGAGCGGGACTTCGTCCGGATGATTCTGGAAGCCCTCAAGATCAGCGGCGTACAGCAGGCCCATAAGGAAGACAAGATCAATCTCACCTCCATCACCCCCTGGCCGGGCTGCTATATTTGTGCCGAGGGTCGCTATATAGAAGGCGCTTCTTTGGAAGCCTCTCCCCTCACTGGGAAAGAACAACTGCCTACTTCAACCTCTTCCCTCGGCGGGCGAGGGCAGGGTGAGGGGGAAGGTGCCGAAAAGCGCGCCGCCATTTTTATCGGCCCCGAGTTTGGCACGGTATCCCGCCCGGATCTCGTTTCCGCCGCCCGCGAGGCCGGCGATGCCGACTTCGATGTGCTCATTGCCTGTGCCTTCAACTACGATGCCCACTCCTCGGAATTCCACAAACTCGGCCGCGTGCCCGTACTCAAAGCGAGGATGAACGCCGACCTGCACATGGCCGACAGCCTGAAAAACACCGGCAAAGGCAATCTGTTTGTCATTTTCGGCGAGCCCGACATCGACATCATCCCGGCAAGCGATGGGCAACTTCAGGTAAAAATCAACGGTGTGGACGTCTTCCACCCCAATACCGGCGAGGTCCGAAGCGACGGGGCCGCAGGGATCGCCTGCTGGTTCATCGATACCGACTACAACGAAGAAAGCTTTTTTGTCCGTCATGCCTATTTCCTCGGTGCCAACGATCCCTACAAATCCCTCAAAACCACCCTCAAAGCCGAGATCAACGAAGAAGCCTGGGGCACCCTCCACAGCGACATCTCCCGCCCCTTCGACAAACCCACCTCCGGCCGCATCGCCGTGAAGGTGATCAACCACCTCGGTGATGAGGTGATGAAAGTGTTCCGAGTCAATTAAGGACTCCCCTTGCGATTAACCCTAGATGGTGAGCGGACTATGGACAGAGAGAGTTTCACGGAAATGAAAGAAAGCTGGCATTTATCAGTCGATGCTTTTGTCCGATCGCTCGCAGTGAATCGCGGTCGTCCTGTGTGCTTGTTACTAGGTGCCGGCGCATCCATTTCATCCGGCATGCCATCCGCGCAACGTTGCATTTGGGAGTGGAAGCAAGATATTTTTGCTACGAATAACCCGGCTCTCAGGGAATCGGTCGGAGAACTGTCTTTACCAGGGACACGGGGACGAATCCAGCGGTGGCTTGATCAACGGGGCGGATATCCTTTTGCTGATAGTCCAAATGAATACTCGTTTTATGCCCGGGAGTGCTACCCTACTGGTCAAGATCGACGCAGCTTCTTTCAATCCTACGTTGCACAAGCCAAGCCTTACACTGGGTATAGGCTCCTTCCCTTATTAACCAAAGCTGCTCTAATCAGAACGGTTTGGACTACGAACTTTGATGGCTTGATTGGCCGCGCCTGCGCAGCAGCAAACATCGTATGCATTGAAGTTGGCATTGACACGGTCCATCGTGCTACGCGTCCGCATACCCAGGGAGAGCTGCGAGTCGTTTCAATGCACGGTGATTATCGCTATGACGATCTAAAGAATACAAGCGATGAACTAAAGAACCAGGAGGATGATCTTCGTACTGAATTCCTACATGAGCTTCGGGATTACGATCTTATCGTCGCTGGTTACAGCGGTCGTGACGAGTCGCTCATGTCCGTCTTGCGACAAGCATATGCCGAATCAAACCCCGGCCGCCTATATTGGTGTGGTTTTGGTGAGTACATTTCCGAACCTGTTGCAACATTGATGGCAGATGCCAGAAAAGCTGGGCGGGAAGTGTTCTATGTTCCGTCAGAAGGATTCGACGATCTTATTTCAAGGCTTGCCCTTAGACAGTTGGATGGTGATCTTCTATTGGAGGCGAGGATGGTCCTTGCGGCTGCCAGCGACGCGTCGAGTTCCCCTGTAGCATTCTCGACGCCCCCGCTCGATGCGACGACTCTGGTCAAGAGTAACGCCTATCCTCTGACGTACCCAGGGCAGGCTTTGAAACTAGACATCAATATACCCAAGGATGCAGATCGGCGCGCTTGGCTAGATGAACGTCTAACAACATGCGATGGTGTTATCGTCGCCATGGACGATGGAGCACTGGCCTTGTCTACCCCCCGGCAAGTTCAACAAGCTTTTGGGGTTACTCTCCGCAGCAGTCCCGTTGCTGTGGCACTTTCAGAGGAAGACGTTGCCAAAGACGGCCGAATCCGTTCGCTTCTGCGTCGTGCACTGATTCAAAGCGTTGCGAAGCACGTTCATGCCGAGACTGATGGAACCAGACGGCTGTGGGAGACTGAGCACTACAAGAAGCATGTCCTGCAGGGGACAAGCTTTCGACTTCATCGAGCGATGTCCGTTGGTTTGATTTCTTTGGAAGGTAAGCCTCACGTGGTACTTATGCCGGAAGTCGTTGCGAAAACACAAGATGGACACCTTGCCGACCCTGATTCGAGTAAGGTGCTACGTAATGCCGTATACGGATACCAACATAATGATGTATTTGACAGCGATCTAAAGCACTGGACGAAGAAAGTCGCAAATTGCAGCATCCAGGCACCAGGTGGAGGAATATTCCGAATATCGCCAGCCGCTATTTGCGCTGGACTTGTACAGAAGAGCCGCTATCCTCTTCCTAAGGCAATGCACCGTTATGTGCGACAACGAGGACTCGTGGTTTCCGATGCCAGCTTGATTTTCAGCTCGGCAGACGGTAAGACCGAAGTTCAGAGTGCGAATCCGCTGAAAGGCTTGGTAGAAAACCGCCCCTGGGATTTTCAACTTACAAGTTCAGGCTTTTCTCCCTCGATTGACATTGCCGTTATCTGCCCACAGGCTGATTCCACAAAGCTTAGGACGTTTCTGCGTCAGTTTCAGGAGAGGTCGCAACCGACACCGCCCGAACGAGACTATCTGCATGACTATCCGGGCTTTTCGGCAGCATTTGGGTTGCCTTTAACGTATCCTAACCCAGGTGAGGCTTCGTGGATCGACCTTGATGACTCCGTGTCCGGCAACCCCTTGTCGGCAGCAAAGCTACTCGCCCAGCGAATTTGCAAGGCGCTAGATGTCATACGAAGCCTGCGCCCCGGTTCCGTTGTGGTTATATTCGTGCCCACACATTGGGCGCCATATGAGATAATCGAAACAGATGACGAGCAGTTCAATCTTCATGATTTTCTGAAGGCTTACGCAGCGAGACAAGGTCAAAGCACGCAGCTAATTCGAGAATTGACGACAGTCACGCCTCAGCCGTGCAGAGTCCGGTGGTGGCTTTCGCTAGCACTCTACGCGAAGGCCCTTCGAACACCGTGGCGTCTCGACTGTCTGGATGACGAGACCGCGTTTGTCGGGATCGGGTACAGCATTGATATGGGAGCAAGTCGCGGGAACCATGTGCTCCTCGGATGTAGTCACCTGTATAGCGCGCGAGGCGAGGGTTTGCAGTTTCGGCTGGGCCGCATTGAGAACCCTGTTATTCGAGGCAGAAACGCATTCATGTCTGAGGACGATGCCCGCAGAACTGGTGAAACGATTCGTCAGCTTTTCTTCGACGCGAAGATGCGCCTACCTAAACGTGTAGTCGTCCACAAGCGCACACCGTTCACTCATGACGAACAACGCGGCTTGGTCCAAGGGCTAGAGGGGGTGGCCAATGTTGAACTGATCGAAGTTACGATAGAAGAATCACTCCGCTATCTTGCGTCGAAGCTGACTAACGGAAGGCTCGAGATTGACAAGTTTCCTATACCGAGGGGCGCTGTCATCGTTCAGAACCCAAGTACAGCGCTGTTGTGGGTTCACGGTTCAGCGCCGAGCGTGCAGAATCCGAACTTCAAGTACTTCCAAGGTAAACGTCGCATCCCCACGCCATTGCGGATTCGTCGATATCTCGGTCAATCTGACGTTGTCCAAGTTGCGACTGAAATTCTAGGATTGTCGAAAATGAACTGGAATACGTTCGACTATTACTCACGCCTTCCCGCCACGCTCGACTCGGCCAGCGCGATTGCAAAAGTGGGGACATACCTTAGTGGATTTAGCACTGCTCCTTACGACTATCGCTTATTGATTTGATTCTTTATCCAAAATAGGTGTCAGATTGAGTGCAAACCTTTGGGGCTTATATGCAATTCCGTATCGCCGACACATTTATCGACAGCCTTGCCAAACTGCCGGACCAGGAACAAAAGGCCGTCAAGACTACTGCCTTTGATCTTCAGGTGAATCCGGCAAATCCCGGCATGCAGTATCATAAACTCGACAAGGCCAGGGATCAGAATTTCTGGTCGGTGCGTGTCAGCCGGGACATGCGGCTCATTGTCCACAGGACGGATACCAGCCTGCTTTTGTGTTACGTCGGGCACCACGACAATGCCTATCACTGGGCCGAGCGCCGCAAACTGGAAACGCACCCGGTGACCGGCGCCGCGCAGCTTGTGGAGATCCGGGAGACGGTCAGGGAAATCACCGTTCCCAAATACGTTGACGTAGTAGGCACGCCGGCACTTAACAAGCCCCTGCTCTTTGCGGATATGACCGCGGAGAAGCTGCTGGGTTATGGCGTACCGGCCGAGTGGCTGGCCGATGTGCGCAACGCCGATGAGGATACCTTGTTGGAGATCGCGGATCACCTGCCGGGTGAAGCAGCCGAAGCGCTTTTGAATCTGGCGACCGGCGCGACGCCGCAAGCCATCCCGGCAATGGCCGTCAGTTCAGGTCCCTTCGAACATCCCGATGCGCAACGGCGTTTCCGGGTAATGAACAATGTCGCAGAGCTGGAACGTGCCATGGAGTATCCCTGGGAGAAATGGACCATCTTTCTCCATCCGGCGCAGCGGCATCTGGTGGAACGCGATTTCAACGGTCCGGCACGGATTTCCGGCTCGGCGGGTACGGGAAAGACGATTGTGGCGCTCCATCGTGCCGTCTCTCTTGCCCGCAGTAATCCCGGCGCCAGGGTGCTGCTTACCACTTTTTCCGACACCCTGGCGAATGCTCTGACAACAAAACTGCGACGGTTGATCAATAACGAGCCGCGTCTTGGCGAGCGTCTGGAAGTGTATGCCATGAATGAGATCGGCCTGCGGCTCTATGAGTTGAACTGCGGCCGATCACAGATAGCACCACGCCCGTTAATCGAACAGCTTCTGAGCGAGGCTGCCGGTGAAGTCGCCGGCCACAAGTTTTCTTCTCACTTCTTGATGGCAGAATGGGAGGAGGTTGTTGATGCCTGGCAGTTGGATTCATGGGAGACATATCGGGATGCCAAACGCCTGGGCCGGAAAACACGGCTGCCGGAAAAACAGCGGATTATGCTCTGGTCGATCTTCGCATTGATGCAGAACAGTCTTAAAGCCAGACACCTGTTAACGTACGCCACTTTGTTCAGCAGACTTGCGTCTCATTTGGCGCAAAACAACAAGCTGCATTTCGATTTTACTATCGTTGACGAAGCACAGGATATAAGCATCCCCCAATTGCGGTTTCTCGCTGCCCTCGGGGCAGGTCGTCCGAACAGCCTTTTCTTTACCGGCGACCTCGGCCAACGGATATTTCAGCAACCTTTCTCCTGGAAAGCGCTTGGCGTCGATATTCGTGGCCGTTCCCGCACGCTCCGCATCAATTATCGCACGTCCCACCAGATTAGAAAGCTGGCTGATCGTCTGCTGGCCCCCGAATTGTCCGATGTGGACGGAAATGTAGAAGAACGGCGAGGGGTAGTTTCGATTTTCAATGGCCCGAAACCTGCCATCATGGTTTTTGATACAAGGGAAGAAGAAAGTGCCGCCGTCGGCAAATGGCTTTCGGAGCGCAGGGATGAGGGCGTAATGCCCCATGAAATAGGGTTGTTCGTACGTTCTCTCGCCGAACTCGACCGGGGCCGAGCGGCAGTTGAGGGTGCCGGGCTTCACCTCAAGGTTCTTGACGAAAAGGTGGAAACGGTCGGCGGGCATGTTTCGATCAGCACGATGCATCTTGCCAAGGGCCTGGAGTTCCGGGCCGTGGTCGTGATGGCCTGCGATGATGAGGTGATCCCTCTTCAGGAACGGATCGAGCTGGTTGTTGATGACACCGATCTGGAGGAAGTCTTCAACACGGAACGCCACCTGCTGTACGTCGTCTGCACCCGTGCCCGCGATCACCTGCTGGTGACGGGCGTCGATCCGGCATCGGAGTTCCTGGATGATTTAAGAATGGCTGAGGCAAACAGCTGAAATTCAACGAAATATTTTTCGGCATCCAGAGGGACTCTTCTTGATATTTTTTAATAAAAGTCGCCGAAGGTCTGGATAGCGATGACCCGTCAAGGATAAGCAATATTATTGCAGTCACTTTCCCTTGACAGGATCAAGTCCGGCATGACATGCACATTTTCAATTGCCGATCTGATAAACTCTGAAATGGGCGTATGCTGAATAGGATGGCGGATCAAAAGGATATTAAACAATCGGCGGCGGATCAGGAACTCAGCGCCTTTCTGACCTCCGGCGAGACGCTGCAATTGGAATGGCTGCCGTCGGACGAGGCCGTTTCCAAAAATACGGCGCTGCTCCAGAGAGAGATCCACGAGCGTTATCTCGATGATCCCGTCGCCTGGCTCCTTTTTCTGGGCTTTTGCGACCGGGCTATTGCTCTTTCGCCTTCCCTCGATTTCTGGCGGGCCTTTGCGGGGCTATTCGCCAGAAAGCTGCGTCTGACCCCCGATCTGGAAGACCTGCGCCATCTCGCGGATGTTGCCGTTTCCGACGAGGAACTGGAAAAGATCCTGGAAAAAGTCCCGGCCATGGCGGGGGCGGAGTATCTGGGGCCGGATATCCTCCATTCCCTCTGGAGGCGGTTGAACCATTCCTTTTCGCAGGCAATTCAGGCATATCAGGGATCCGTTGCGGATTTTGTCGGCTCCCTGAGCGCCGACGTCCATCTGGTGGGACGGATCTTTTTTCATCTCGTGGAAAATAAAAGCGAAGAGGGACCCTTTGCCTTCCTGGCCACCTATGCGAGCCGACTGAACCGGGAGGGGAAATCAAAGCATCTTCCCCTGCGGTATGCCCTGCAGGAATATGGGAAGGATCAGCAGAAGCTCCTGGATCTTCTGGTCACGGTTTATGCCGCCGCGAGGCAGAGTACCCTGATCACGGAATTGATTGAAACGGGCGAGCTGTTCCATCCCCTCGTCTGGTCCGCCCGGGAGGCATATACCTTTCTGAAGGAAATACCTCTCTATGAAGACGTCGGCATCCTGTGCCGCATTCCCAACTGGTGGAAGGGCCGTGCATCGGGTCCCCGTCTGGGTGTGCGCATCGGGGAGGCCGCGCCGTCTTATGTGGGCATGGACGCCATCCTGGACTTCAATCTCCAGTTGATGTTGGGCGATGTGGAAATAACGGCGGACGAGGCGAGGCGCCTGGTCGAGCAAGCGGAAGGCATGGCCTTTATCAAGAATAAATGGGTTGCCGTTGACCCGGAAAAACTCAAGCAGGCCCTGGACGCCTATGCGGACGCCCGTTCCCTGATGAAAAAAGGTCTCACCCTGCGGGAGGCCCTGCGGCTGCAACTGAACCCGGGAAAAATGCTGGGGGGCGACCACGCCGATCCGGATACGTCCGTGTCTCAAGGTGCATGGCTGCAAACCGTCATCGGTAAACTGCAGAATCCCGCCCTTCTCCCCGCGGTGGAACCGGACGACGGCTTCCGGGCCACCCTTCGGGAATATCAGAAGAAAGGTCTGAACTGGCTGCATTTTCTCCATTCCCTGCAATTTGGCGCTTGTCTGGCCGACGATATGGGACTGGGGAAGACGGTTCAGCTCCTCGGCTTCCTAAACATCCTTCGGGCCGATAACGCGCGCCGGGCGAGCCTTCTGATCATCCCGGCTTCCCTGATCGGGAACTGGGTTGCGGAAATCGAGCGTTTCTGTCCGTCCCTGGCATATAGCATCGCCCATCCCGCCGGTTTTTCCCAGGACGGCGTTGCGGAAAAACAGGCGGGGGAACTGGACGGCCTTGACCTGGTCATCACGACCTACGCCATGGTCCAGCGATATGCCTGGCTCCAGGCCTATTCATGGCGCTATGTGATCCTGGATGAGGCCCAGGCCATCAAGAATCCGGGAACCAGACAGACGCGGGCCGTCAAACAGTTGCGGGCCGACAACCGCATTATCCTCACGGGGACGCCCATAGAAAATCGCCTTTCCGATCTTTGGTCCCTCTTCGACTTTCTGAATCCGGGACTGCTGGGGAACCAGAAGGAATTCGCCGGCTTTTCCAAGAGCCTCAAGGATCATCCGGAAGGATTCGCGAGATTGCGCAATATGATCAAACCCTATGTCCTGCGCCGGATGAAAACCGATAAAGCCATCATTTCCGATCTGCCGGACAAGGTGGAGATGAAGGACTACGCCCTGTTGACGAAAAGGCAGCTCGTCCTTTACCAGCGTATGCTTGACGGCCTGAAACAGTCCATGGAAGCCTCCGAGGGCATTCAAAGAAAGGGACTGATCCTGAGCGCCCTCATGAAGTCGAAGCAGCTCTGCAATCATCCCGATCAATATACGGGCGGCGGCGGCTTTGACGAGCATGAGAGCGGGAAATTTCAAACGCTTCGGGAGATCTGTGAGATTATTTATGAAAAGCGTGAGAAAGTCCTCGTCTTTACCCAGTTTAAGGAGATGACGGCGCCCCTGTCCGCGTTTTTACAGACCATCTTCCGTCGCCCCGGCCTCGTCCTCCACGGAAGCGTCCCGGTGGCAAAACGCAAGGGGATTGTTGATGAATTTCAGAGCGACGTCTACGTCCCCTTTATGGTGCTGTCCCTGAAGGCGGGGGGCGTCGGCCTGAATCTGACTAGGGCTAATCACGTGATCCATTTTGACCGCTGGTGGAACCCCGCCGTGGAGAATCAGGCGACAGACCGGGCATTCCGGATCGGACAGCAGAAGAATGTGGTGGTTCATAAATTCATCACGAAGGGGAGCATCGAGGAAAAAATAGACCGAATGCTGGAAGACAAGAAAAAACTGTCCGCGGAGGTCATCGCCGGAACCGGCGAGGAATGGATCACCGAGTTGGACAACGACGCCGTCATGGCGCTCTTTAAATTAACCTTTTGACGATGCGAGGTGAACATGAGTTATTGGGACATATATCCCGCGTACGTTTCAGTGGCGGAAAAGAGGGCCAAGGCGGCCAAAAAATTAAAGAAACTACAAAAAAGCAATCCCGCCATAAGGCCTATTGTTATCGAGGGAAGCGCCATCGCCCGGACCTGGTGGGGAAAGTCTTGGAACAGGAACCTGGAGCGTTATGCGGACTACGAAAACCGCATCGGCCGGGGTCGCAGCTATGTCCGGCACGGCGCCGTCCTCGACCTTCAAATCAGCTCGGGAGAGGTGGCGGCCCTCGTTCAGGGGTCAATATCCCAGCCTTACGCCGTGAAGGTCAATATCCGGGAGATGGCCGGGGGGCGGTGGGACAACATCAAATCCGCATGCGCCGGGAGGTTGGATTCCCTTCCGGAGCTTCTTTCGGGAAAATTTCCCCAAGCCCTGGGCGAGATATTTACGGAGCAGGGGAGGGGATTATTTCCCGCCCCGGAGGAGATCCGTTTCTCCTGTTCCTGCCCCGACTGGGCCAGCATGTGCAAGCATGTCGCCGCCGTCCTCTATGGTGTCGGCGCCAGACTGGATGACGAGCCCGGCCTGTTTTTCACCCTGCGGGGGGTTAATGTCCATGACCTGATCTCCGAGGCGGTGGCCGACAAAACCAGGGACCTCCTGCGGAAAGCGGAGAAGAAGAGCCGCAGGTTGCTGGGCGAGGCCAATCTGGCGGAGGTTTTCGGGATCGATTTGGACGGACCAGGAATGGCCGATTTGAAAATCGAGCTGCCAAAACACGCCGCAGCGCCGCCCGCGGTTCCGAAAATTCCGACAACGGCCCTCTCCGAAGCGCCCCCCGGGAGGGGCAGGCGAAAAGCGGTTCTGCAAATTCCCCAAACTTCCGTCCCCGAACCGCTCCCAGGGAAGGAGCGGCGTAAAATGGCGGCAACGGCCTTGAAGGCTGCTTTGCCCAAGTCCGACGCAGCGAAGCGGCGCGTCACGGTAAAAAAAGTTCAACGGGAACATTTGCCTCTGGTGATCATCGAAAAAATCATCATCAAAAGCCGAAAGGGAATCGATACGGCCGGGCTTGTCCGCCGGACCGGCATGGATGGACAGAAGGTCCGCAATCTCGTTCACCGACTGAGACAGCAAGGCAAAATCAGAAACCTCTCCCGGGGCGTCTATGGCGCCGGTAAGGAATCAATGTCATTGACTTAACGGATCAGTTTATAACAGGGGTAGAAACCCCGGATATTTTCTGCCCGGACTGATGGGTTCAATGGTCTTAGGGACTTGATAATTTTTAAAATACCGTTTATGATGTTATCATACTTCAAAACAGGAGGCATTGAAGATGAAGACATCGATACTGGTTCGGAACGGTGTATCCCCACAGATGGTAGACTTGGTTGTTCGTTTGGTTGATTTGATTCCCTGGCCGATTAGGCGCACAGCAATGGGAGATGTGACTACCTCGCTTCTTGATGGAAAGCCCCGGGTTGCCGAAGATGTGTTTGGTTGGAATCGAGCTGCAGTGGAGTTGGGCATGAATGAATTTCGGACCAAGGTTCTCTGTATCAATAACATTTCAACCAGACGCAAACCAAAAGTAGAGGAAAAGGAGCCGAGATTGTTGGCCGATATCATAGCAATTATGAACCCACAGAGCCAAGCCGAATCGCATTTGCGGACAACACTTTTATATTCGAATATGACTGCAAAGGCGGTATATGATGCCCTGTTGGCGAAGGGATGGCCACAAGAGTCATTACCGACAACACAAACAATTGCCAACGTTTTGGACCGCCATAATTATCGGCTGCGCTCCGTGGCCAAGGCAAAGGTTCAAAAAAAAAGATAGAAACAGACGCCATTTTTGAAAACGTCCGGTGGGAGTGGTATTCCGGGGACAGTATACTAAACTATTGACATTTGTTGTGAAGGTTTGATAGATCTAATCCCATGGCACGGAAGCAAGAATCGTCTCAGTAGGAATACCTCACCATGTTACTCAGCGGGGCAACCGCCGGATGCAAACATTTTTCTGCGTCGATGACTATCGTGAGTATATTGCGTTAATGGCCGAATCGTGCCGCCGCTATGGCGTTGAGATATGGTCCTATTGTCTCATGCCCAATCACGTGCATTTAATAGCCATTCCTCAGCAG
>JBAQLR010000184.1:0-10649 GCA_049302035.1 Syntrophales bacterium | reverse complement strand
GGCCTATGCTGTGCACACAGACGGGTTGCGCATGAATTTTCGGCGGTGGTCTTGCCCTTGCCAGCCAAAGTCCCAGTTGATTGAGGATGTCTCGGATGACCGACGGATCTTCGATGAAACTGATGATCCGCATGGTTCCCTGACATTTTGGGCATGGTTGTCGCGCCGTCCCTGGCTGTATAAACGACCGTCCTCCAGGTACTGCATTCTTTCCTGGGAGAAGGACGCCCTGATGATATAGCGGGCCAGGTTCTCCATAGCCGTATCATCAACGCCGGGGTTCTCTTAAAATGTCTTTGGGGTGATATTGCTTTCAGCCGTGAAAATCAAGCCGTTTTTACCGCATGACATCCAAACTGATCCGGTTTTAAGATAATTTTTAGTCGGACGAGGATTTATCGAGCTGGATGATTCCCAGCAGTTGCTCAAACTCTTCGGGCGCAAGCCATACCGGCGGCATCATGGCGTTTATCCTGATATCACGAGGATTTTCCAGCCATTTCTTCAGCCTGTCAGGATTCCATGATTCCGCGTCGCGATATGTCCGGGGATAAAATCCGGAAAAGAGACCGGAGGGGTTCGGGCCAATATAGCCGCTCCCCAGTCCGCCCGCTCGTTCGCTGAGAATTTTGTGGCACTTGCCGCATTGTCCGGCAAATACGTTCTTTCGGATATTTTTCACGTCCTGAAAATGAACTGCGAGGGCGGTTTCTCCCGTCGGCGGCTTTTCAAATTTTGCACGCGCCAGGATGGCATTCACCAGATCGGCAATCTGGACGTCGCTCGCATGGAAGTTCGGCATGAAGAGCACCGGCGCCCTGATCGATTCGTAGATATCACGGGCCTTTCCCGTCGCTCCCGTCACGTCGAGACTGCCCGCCAGCCGGTTCCCCTTTTCCTCGTAACGATGACAACGCCGACAGGCTAAGCGCTCCAGAAGTTTTCCCCCCCGCTCCGCCACCTGATTTCCCTCGATTTTATATTGGGCAAATCTGCCGGCGACAAGATCATAATGGGCGATTTCCTTGCGCCTGGTACGGTCGTCACCCCCGTGGCAGCTTACACAGCTCCCCTTCCCGGAATGGTGAGGCTGGTGGCATGTTATACAGGCGCTCTGCCGGGCGGAAAATGCGTAATCCGCGAGAGAGGCCGTAAGCAATACTGCTACCAGACAGGCGCGATAAAAGACCAATTTTCACCCCTGAAGAACATGGCTATAATCGTCAACGTTAAAATCGCCGTAAACGTGACAACCGTAATGAGCGTCACCGGGAGCTGTCCGTCGGCAAACCATCTGGCCCGGGTGGCCGGGGAGCTGATCGGCAGCCAGGGAATCAGCAGAAAGAAAGCGCCGATCGCGGCAACCAGATACGAAAGATAGCTGGAATAGCTGACAAGTTCCTGAATCCAAAGTAGAAACCATGCCGACTTGACCGGATTGGGAACATGGCGAATGTCCGCCGGCGCCTGAAGCGGCGCCGTTATGAAGAACGCCAGCACAAAAACCGCCCCGCAGAAAAGCGCTGCCGCCAGTTTTATCAGGCGAAAAAAATGCGGGGAACTCTTTATGTAATCTTTCACAATCGCACCTCAGCGACCAAGATGAAAAAACTCACAGATACGGCAAAAGCCCCCGGTCCTTCCGGATACGGTAAAAATGGAGGCCGGAAAGAGAGAGCACCGAAAGCGGCAGCAGCACGATGTGCAGTATGTAAAAGCGCAGCAGCGAAATCGGCTGGCCGACTCCGTCGGGCACGAGGATCCCCCGCACCGGGGGCCCCAGAAACGTTGTCCCGACCAGCTCCATCCCCGTCTGGGTCGCCCACAGGCTGAGCTGGTCCAGCGGCAGCAGATAGCCGGTGTAAGCATCGAAAATCGTAATGCAGAGGAGCGAAAACCCGATCACCCAGTTGAACTCGCGCGGCTTGCGGTAGGCCCCGGTAAGAATGACCCGCAGGGTGTGGAGAAAAAGGAGGACGAGAAAAAGGTGGGAAGAAAGCCGGTGCAGACTCCGCAGATACCGCCCCCCCCAGACCGATTCTTCCAGAAACAGGATGGATTGAAACGCCCGTTCCGGCGCAGGCTGGTAATAGAAAAGGAGCAGCAGCCCGGAGGCGATAAGCAGTAAAAACGAGGTAAAGGCCAGCCCGCCCAGGCAGAAGGTATAGGTTATCCGCAGATTGCGTTGCAGCACAATCCGGGGAAATATGTGTTTCAAAAAATCCTTGAACAAAAAAATCGTCTCCCCACTGAGAAATTGCCGTGAAAATTGGCAAATGTTTCCGCTTCCTGTCGCTGTCAATCCATAATTACAGCAGCACCGCAATCCGCCCGTCGCGCTCCTCCACCCTGTACAGCGGCAAAGGCCGGTCCGCCGGTCCCTTGATGACAGCTCCCTTCCAGTCGAAACTGCTTCCGTGGCACGGACAGACAAGCTGATCGGACGTCGCGGAAACGGTGCAGCCCAGATGGGTGCAAACCAGACTGATGGCGGATATTTTACCCGACTCCCTGATGACGGCGACTCGCGCCTCCTTATACACGAGGGCGCCGTTACTCGGAATGTCCTTCTCGGCGACGGTAAGCAGCGTCTTTTTGCTCTTGGCGGCCGGTTTCAGAAACCTCGTCAGTGAGAAGAACCCGGTTGCCAGAAACGCTAATGCGACGAGGAACCGTCGACGCGATTGACCAGTTTTTGCCATTTTTCCAGGTATCCTCTCCAATAAGTCGGCGTTTTTTTCGACATCCGCAGATAGCGTTCAAGGGGCAGAAAGTCTCCATTTACAACCTGCTGGCCAGTCCGCTCCCAGAAAGAGGGAAGCGTCATTCCATCGGCTGAAAGGTTATAAATCCTGTCCTCTTTTTTTTCCATAATAAAACGCCGGGAATTTTCATGGCAGCCATCGCACATGACAGTTCCCCGCCTTATCGTGTGCGGGAAAAAGGCCTTCCATTCGGCGGCAAGCAGCCGGTTTTCCTTGCCTTCCGGCCGGTTGTTCTTGACGGTCGTTCCGTATAAAATAAACTCGGGCCGGAGCGGACTGACTCTGCCTGCGGCATTGACCCCCAAAGGCGGGGCATCCTGTTTCTTGAGATAGGAGCTTTTCACATATTCCCCTCTGTTTTTGACTGCCGCAAACTCTTTCTGCACAGGGCTGTTTATAAACCGGAGATAGAAGGTTCCGTACTCCTGCGCCGCCCAGGCGGAATGGCAGGCGTAACATTCCAGCTTCTCCATGTGGGCCTTTATCCGGTGCTCGACGACGGTTTTCTGCGCCTGATGGCAATCCACGCATTTCCGGGAAGACTTCGCGCCCGCAACGAGACTTTTCATGGAGTGACAGGCCCCGCAGGTCATCCCCGCCTCCGCGTGGACGTCCGGAAGCATCTTCAGGGATTTCTCGCCAAAGGCTGTCTTGCCTCTCTGGTAACGGCTGCTGTCTTCCCGGGGCGCCATACCGTAGTACTCCATCCCGACGTAATACCCCTTGTGACAAGCCATGCAGCTCTTGTCCGCTGCCTTGACGATTTTGTGCCCCTCCCCCCCGTGGCAGTCGGTGCAACTCTTCAGATGGCAGGAGCCGCAGTTTTTTCCGAAAAAACCGGGGTCGCTGTTGCCGATAGTTCGCTGAACAAAGAGCTTCTCCCTGCTTCCGGTCGCCATGGCATGATCGAACAGGGCGCCGTAACCCTGATGGCAGCCGACGCAGCCGGCGGCATGATGCTTTCCGGATGCCGGATCGACGATGACGTCCGGCTTTTCGCGGTGGCAGGATGCGCACGGCAGCGCCGCATGGATGCCTTTCAATACAACCTGATGACAGGATGTGCAGTTTTCGCCGGCAGCGCCGCCCGCCGGATTAATGAGCAGCAAGCAGGCGGCGATGCAGGTTATCATCAAGCGCATTATAATCAAGTTCCTTTCGGTAAATCGGGTCTTTGGCCTTGTCATGACAAACGATGCAGAGATTGACGGCGAGCGTGCGCCGCACCTCTTTTCCGTTCAAAGGGCGGGAATTTTCACGGGTAATGGCGGAAAAGGCCCGCACCTTTCCCCGTTCCATGGCGATATAGCCGTCCAGCGGCTTGCTCTCCGATTTTTCGCAGATCATCGTGGCGTTTATGCTGTTTCCCTCGACCACATGCTGGCCGAAACCGAGAAATGATGGATTGGCATGACATTCATTGCACCCGATCGCCTTTGTTCCGGTATTGTGCGAATAAAACGGGGCAAAACGCAACTGACTCTTTCCTTTGAACTTTGCCACGTATTCGTCTTTGGAAACAGTTCCGTCCGCCTCGATGACGGTGACAAAAGTCTGACAACCGGGGGTTACGGGGGAAATCCTGCCCCGCTGATTCAGCGCCAGCGGGAACGGATAGAGCGCCCGGTAATCCTCGGTCTCGCTGAAGCGGCCGGGGGTGACCATTTGCTTGATATAATCTATCCCCGGCTTTGTTTTGTCATAGCTGGTGTGGCATCCATAACACTGGGCCACCGTGCGCGAATGGCAGGCATAGCATTCCAGGCGGTCATGCCCGAAGACGGCATGCTCCGGAGTTCCGGAAATAACCTTGCTTTTGAACAGTTTTCCGCTCCTTTTGCCGAGAACATAGACAATCCCATCCTGATAAAAAACATTGGAATACATCCGCCCCTTGGCGGTAAGCACCATCTTCATCCCCGGACGCATCCTGATCTTGTACTGCTGAGACTCGCGCAGCGCCTCATCGCTTTCCCTCGTCATCTCGCGATACCGGGGCCGGGAATCGCCCCCGCCATGGCAATCCTCGCAACTGATCTCCGTCTGGAGATACATGTTCTCATGCGCGTAACCGTCCCCCATGATGTCCCGCGAAGTATGACAGTCTATGCAGTCCATGCCCGCGGTGAAATGAACGTCCGGGGCGATCCGGGCGGCGTTGCGGCTGCCGCTCAACATGACCGGTCCGGGAGATCCGTTTCTGGTCGGCACGAGGGAGTTGCTGCCGTCATTGAATCCCTCGTAGTAAAGGGCGATCCGGCCGCTGCGGTTGTGGCAACGGGAACAAACCTTGTTGTCGGGAAGTTTTTCCATCTGGTGGCTTGCGGAATAGGGCGACTTACCTTTGAGGGACGGATCCTTCCCCTCGTAAATCGCCCGGTCGTTGTACGGGAAATGACAAGCCGCGCAGCCAGCCGCGTGGCTTGCCGTGTAAACGTTGGTGGTATCGATCCCCACATGGCACTGGGAACAGAACTTGCGGTACAGTTCTCCGGAAAGATGGTCCAGATCGGCAACGCCGTTCAGCAGCAGCTCATGCCCCCGGGCATCGAATACCCGGTCAGCCTTCCCGGCATAGAGGCGTCCATTCTCTCCCTCCCAGGTCATCTGGATATTCCTGATCATGCCGGTCGTCGTGTACATCAGATTGGAACGCATGCGGCTCAACTGGTGGTAGTGACACTCCCCGCAGCCCTTTTCCCAGGTATCGGGAGCCGATGGATTCTTCGGCCCCAGCATCTCCTGATGACTTTTTTTGGCATCGAACGTCCGGTCGTCTCCACGATGGCAGGAGACGCAGGAATTGTGGGCAGGAGAAAGGAGCTCGATGCCCCGGTGGCAGGATTCGCAGGTCGATGTCCGCATATCCGGCCGGTTACAGCCGAAAAGAGAAAGCAGAATCAGGAATGACGGGAAAAGCCGGTTATGAAGCATTGGCGTCGATCACCGTTATGTAAGCAGTTGCGCTGGTCGTCCTTACGGAATGCTTCTATAATCAACTCATCGCTCAGTCAAGCTGTTTGCGCGAATTCTCAAAAAAAGAACCGGCGGGATTTCCTCCCGCCGGTCGCTTTCAACTGCTTGCTGCTGCCCGACACCGGACTTAACCGTCCCTGTGTCTGTTATTTCCCCTTTGTGCTGACGCTGACGGTCTTTTTGAATTCCCGCCAGAGAAACGCATTCGAGTTCATCGATCCAAACGGAAGGTACCAGAGCTTGACCTCGACGTTCAGATCATGCGCCAGTTGCTTATTGACCGTCTTCCCGTTCTCCTTTACATCGCCGAACGGATAGAGAATATCGAAACGCTCGTGAACAGCCTTGCCGGGGGGGAGACCAGTATCCTCGATTATCCCGCTCTTTTCATAGGGGCCGCGTCCCATCCGGTCCCCCCGGGCCAATTGCTGCGGCACCGGCATGTAAACCTTTTCCTGATTGAAAACCTCATCGCCATCCTTCGTTGTTGCAATTACCGACAGAACCAGTCGGTTGGGGGTCGGTCACCCATCGGGGATCGAGTGTCCCGACCGGTTGATCATCTCCACCTTCACCACAACCTTCGGAACAAGGTCGGTTATGTCGCGCCAGTAGTATCCGAATGCCTCGACCTTGAAGTCGACCGCATCCTTGATCATCGCCGGGTCCCTATATCCCTGGATATTATGACCGAGCTTGCTCTTTTCCATGTGGCAACCCTGACAGGACTCCTGTCCCACCTCGGATTTGTACGCCCACAGATAGCTGCCGTAAGAAGTGCAGCACTGGGTCGGTTCGTCCTGCTCGAAATTCGGGCCGAGCCCGTGGCACTGGCCGCACTGAATCGCCTCTTGCATAATGGGACTGACTGCCATTTTTGGAAACGCATCCGAGGGATGATCCCCATCCTTCGAGCCGTAAACAACGCCCGCCTTCGGGTAGCCATCCTGCCATTTATGGGTGATGGCGTTACGGTTATGGCAGACAAGACAGTTAATGGAAACGCTCTTCAGTTTGGCTTCTTCCTTCTGCGCCGTCTCCTTGTCCTTCCTCTTCAGAGCGTCTTTCCAGCTGTAAAGAGACGTAACAATCTCCTGGGCAACCGAGTCCTCGGCGTCCGCAAGCTGCGGCAGATGGCACTTCGCACATCCCATCAGATGCTCCACCCTCACGTCCTTCGGACTCTTCACCCCCGAATAAGGCTGTTCCATCCAGCCGTTTTCGATAGAGCTCATAATAGTCATCGCGGTACGCGCCGTACCGAAAATTGACCGCGCATGAAGAGACTTCTGAGCCTCGTCATGCTGCTCCTTGTGACATTCAACGCAGGAGCTCGAATCATACATCTTCGCCAGCTCTGCAACACTCTTTGCCTTTCCGGATTTGGCGGCGATGGTGTCTTTCCACCCGATCCCGGCTTTTTCCGCAAACGAAAGGGAAGCGAAGGCGATGATCGCTATCACCGCCAACAGCAGACCTTTCATTGGTATTTTTATCATACCCACCTCTCTCTATCGTGTTTCAGGGAAGACAACCGCATGCTGTCCCGATATTCAAGGCAGTGCGGTCGCCCTCCTCTTTAAAATCAGCAGCCCTGAAGCTCATCCCCGGACGACTCTTCCAGGGAAATCGTTGAGTCAACCTTGATTTTGGCAGCCTTGGCTCTGCTGAAGCGCAGAACAACTTCACTGCCTTTCATCGAAACGATCTTCGGGGCGCCGCCGCCGCCGATAACCGTGGCGCCGACCTTAACCCAGGCCGGAACGGCGCCTTCCAGCACAACCGTGACCTTGTCGCCCGCTACTTTGACAACCTTGCCATTCAACTTGTCGGCCGCTATGGCTGATGCCGCCATGCCTGCTACCAGCAGAACTGCCATGATCATGATTCTGATTTTTTTTGCCATTTTCTGCTCCTTTTCTTTTATTGTTGGTTTAATCCATACGCCAAGCCGCTCAATCAGCCAACATGCGGCCTGACGCATGGATATTATCACTTCTTTGCTTAGAAGATGACCTGGAGCTGCGCGACGAAAGTCATAAAACTTTCGGTACTGTCGGCGCTGGTCCCTGTCCCCTTGTCAAAGCTGGTATTGCTTGCTTCCAGCGTAATCTTGAGGTTCTGCCCCCGGATGTAGTAATTGAAGCCCCCACCGTACCACTCCACCTCCTGATCGACAATGCCGTTCAGGTTGGCAAACGCCCACTTTTCATATCTGGCAAAGAACTGGAGCGGGGTATTCGGCAGCATGTAGCCGGCCTTTGCGTAAAAACCGTTCTTCTCCCCTTTTAGTCCAATCGTATCGGGATCGGGATTAAACCCCTTATATACGTTGCCGAGATCAATATCCTCATAGGCGGCAGAAGCGGTAACCGTGCCAAAATTCTCTATAGGGTATTCAAAAAAGATGTCGGTCGTCCACGCCTTGTAATCCTTCGCGTCGGTTTTGGCAACGGTATCCGCATAAGCGACGTCGGGTTCAAACTGATAGGCGGCGCCGATGGTCAGAACCTGTTTATTCCCCAGATAGGTTCCCTTATAGCCATAGTCGTTTTCCGGATCCAGAAGCGTCACATGTCCGCGCACCGAATACCGGAAACTCGATTTCGGCTGGGGAGCGGCCGCGGTAGTGGCATTTCTCCCCTCCATGACATCGGCCCGATACTGGAACATGTCGTCAAACAGGTTCCCCCAGATCGCGATACCCTTGTCACGGGTGGTCACATAGGGGGCGCGGATGAAGAGAGACCGATCAAGGGTAAGAGGCATTTCACATGCTTCCAGGTTTTCACGCGAAAGGTTGTATTTGAACTTGCCGACGTTCACCTTGAAGGCATCAGCGAAGTTGAACCGCACTACCGCGTCGAGCATCTGAAACTCGTAACCGCTGTCGGTATCGCTTACAGTGAGCGCGCCAAGATCCTGATGCTCGGTGTACTCCGTCTGCACGTAAATGCTCATCAGCTCGCCATATTTGCCCATGAGAGCCAGGCGGTTGCGGCGAAAGTTGAAATCATAGGTGGCAGATTCCTTGTTGAGCCCGGAACCATTGTCGCGCATGGTCATCTGCAATTGCCCCTTGTAGTCGAGTTGCAGCAGACCTTCATCTTTCGGCCCGAACTTCACTTGCGGACCGGCATAGGCGGTCCCGGCGAGCAGCGCCACACCAAGGACAACTGCTGCGAGTTTTGCTGTTATTCTAATGTTTGGCATAGGTCACTCCTTTTATAGGTTGTTTTCCGATTCTTTACTTTTCTACGGCATGCTCAATTTATGCTTCTCCATTAGCAACCGCCGCCGGAGGAACCGCCGACGGGACTGCCGGAAGATGATGAGCTGAGCGGGCTTTTGTACTCCGTGTCCGCCTTTTCAATCTGGTTTGCCCTGGGATCGGTAACGGAAGTAAAGATATCATCCAGATACTTGTAATAAGGATACGACTGTATCGTTAGTCCACTGTCCTTATTGTAGTTGACGGAAGTGTTGAGCGGGTATGTTGACCAGATCGATCCCGCTTTCAGGAGGCCTCCTTTTATATCTGCCATTTGTCCCCACTGCCCCCACGAGCCGTCATACCAAACGGTCTTCCAATTCAAGATGCCGTCCAAGGCAAAAAATGCAATCGACGCGGCGTTGCCTGCGCGGCAGTGGACATACGCTGTCTTCGTTTCATCCATGCCGACGGCGTTGAACTTGCTTTTGAGACTGGCTGGATTGCCATCGTCCGCCGGGTAAAATGCATTGGCTGAATACAGGGTTGATTGCGGCAGCATGACAGCGTTATTCATGTACCCTTCAAAAACGACATATTCCTTAGTTGTGCTGACGGCAAAGGGGAATAACCCTGTTGTCGAACCGGGAGTTCCCGCGTACCCCGGCGCGTGCAGGGTGTCGATGATAACGTGTTTCGTGCCGTCATAATTTTTTACCAGATCCATCATCTCGCCCAGAGAGGCGCGAAGTTGCGCCTGAACGCGATTGACGTCGCCCGGCGTGACGCAATAAGTGGAAGGCGTTATCTTCGGGGTGATTAACTGATCTATAGTGTAACCGGCGGTTTTCCAGGCAGTATCCACCCCATTGAGTACCTTCAGCTGGCTCTTTGGGAATCCCCAGTAACGGAAAGTGGAATACATTCTGCAGGCGTTCACAAGGCTGGTACTGGTAAAAACGATCGTTGTATGCGCGTCGATACCGGACCGCTGGATAATTGCATCCATATGCGGGCCATCCGTAACCATGGACGGGAACTCGGCAACACCCTCGAGACGGGTCAGCATTATCTCGGCATTATCCACCCTGAGCGCGCCGGGTATGTGCCCGGCATCATAGGTCGCCGTATCCTTCAAATCGAGAATGACGACCTTTTCTCCCGCAGCGGCGTTAACCAACCCCTGGTCCATCCAACCCTTCAAATCTGCGGCTCCAATTGAAGCTGTGGCCGTCCTCGTCAATACGGGTCCGGTACTGACAGCATCATAACTTGATGTCCCATCGCCGCAGCCCCAGAGAATAAAAAAAACTATTGCTATCGCACCTAACAGTGAAACCAGACGCATTTTGCCATTTTTCAACATGTTTTTATACATACCTCCTCCTCGGATCATTGATGGATTTTCCTCCTGCCGTTCAAAGAGCCCTTCTTCACCCCCTTTCTTCTCTTTAGATTAATTGAATTGATAAGAACTTCCTTTTTCGTGGTGGAAGTATAGGTTCGGCCGTTTCGTCGGCAACGGTGTTCGGATTGTCATAATACTGTCCATCGGTGCCGACGACGCTGGCAAGTTCATTGCCTGCATGGATCTTGTGCAGGGTATTGTCATAGCCGACGAGCGCCGTCGCGGTGGGATTGATAAAAGGTGAGGGCATTGTAGCCGTGGCCAAGTTCTGCGCGAAGGTGTAGGTGTA
>JBAQLR010000183.1:0-30743 GCA_049302035.1 Syntrophales bacterium | reverse complement strand
GCGATTGCTGCCGCGGCAACCGGTGTCAGGTAGTCACGGGCGCCCGGACCACAACCGACAATGGTAATTTCCCCTCCCTTTACTGCCATGTTGCTAAATCTCCCGCATTGCCCAAGATACTGCCTTTCATGTTGATGAGCGCCACGGACGGATGCAGGCTTCCACCCATCCGTTCACCCACGGCATTGCCGATTTCTTCGGCCAGAACCTTAGCCAACATCCCCGCTTCCTGCGGTAAGAGGGAAGAAAATAATCCTTCGACGGTAAGATGCCCTGTTAAAGGCCGCCCCAGGACTGTCTGCGCCCGGATGATGACGGTCGTCAAGGCGCTTGCCGACCTTGCCGAGTGGGTATCCCACTGACCGGCGGCGAGTTTCACCAGCTTGCCAGGATGCCCCAGGACGAGTAGCTCCGAAAAATTGTACCCGGCAACGGTATCGATGAGGAAACCCCACTCGTTGCCTCCTTCAATAACCTGCTCCTCTTTAAGGTGGAAGTTGCGGCAGGCCGCTTTCCGGCCGATATTGCCCGGCACAAGGACCGGGGCCACAACCCCGCAGGCAACGGCCACATCAAGAGCGCAGCGCACGGAGGCGCGGAGGGCATCGATGCTGAAGGGCCGCACAATACCCGTGGTGCCTAAAATCGACAGGCCGCCCCTAATCCCCAACCGGGGGTTAAAAGTTTTTTCCGCCAGCTTCCCGCCGCCGGGAATTGATACGGTTACCAGCATGCCCTGTGGCGTTACCTCTCTGATGGCGCCGGCAATCATCTGCCGGGGCAACGGATTGATGGCTGGCTCTCCCGGCGCCACAGAAAGCCCCGGTTTGGTGACCGTGCCCACGCCTTCACCGGCGGCAAAAAGAATCTCCTTGCCGATGGCGGGCATGAGACTCACAATCACCAGGGCGCTATGGGTTACGTCGGGATCATCACCGCCGTCCTTGCGCGCCGCCGCCTCGACGCCATTCTTGCCGACACGCACATAGGCAACCGGGATGACGACACGACGCCCCCCCGGCAGCAAAATCTCCACCTCCGCAACAGCGGTTCCCTGCGTCAGGTACAAGGAGGCCGCCTTGGCCGCCGCCGCCGCACAGGCGCCGGTTGTATATCCCGTTCTCCATTCCTTCATGGACATCCCGCTAACTCAGCTCAAGATCGATCATGTTCTTCCATATCCGGCACGGCCATTTCCCGTATGTCACGGAGGTGTTCCGATTCCCGGACCCGCTTCATCATGATATCGACGAGCGCCTCGTCAAAACCGAGATTGCTGCCCAATACCACCCTGACGCCAGGATATTCTGCGGCCTTTTCCTGCATCATACGCGGCACGTCCTGGAGGATGTGGATGCCCCGGTGCAGAAAATAAGGCAGAACTAAAACGAAAGCCCCCCCCTGGGCCATACAGCGGTCGAATACTTCGGGAAAAAGAAATCCCTTGCCCGACATCTGGCAGGTTTCGACAATCTCATAATCGAGGCGTTCTTTCAACCGCTCTGCCACCTTTTCCATATCATCAGCCGCCCCGGCGGCACGGCTGCCATGACCGAGGATGATGAGCGCCCGCTTGCCGTTTTTATCGTCATGCATGACATTACCTTTCACTTTGTTGGCCCTTGCTCATTTCAAATAGCTCACTTCCCCTCCCTAAAACTGTAGGCCACAATAACCAGAGCATTGGAGCCGCAGGCTTCGGGAACAGCGGCTTCCGGGCTACTATAGAAGTCCTGAGCAATCATGTAAAGGCTTTCTTTAAAGCGCTCTATATAGCACTTCATATCCCCTGTGTTAAGCGTATATCAAGACCAGCTTATGTCGGTGGCCGGCTCCTCACGCCGCCAGTATGGAGGAGCTGCAATAGCGGGTGGACAAAATCAGGTTTTTGATAAATCGTTGCCCAATTATTCAATTCTATGATAAGCATCGCCCTAAAGTTCACACCTGTTCACCCTGGGTAAGGGAAAGTTTATGGGTAAGTTCAAGAAACAAAAAATCAAGGGGCACGAAAACCCCAAGTTGCTGACGACGCAAGTCCTCGAGGAGAAAACGGCGGCCGATCTTGACCAGCAAAAATACCGTCGGGCCAAGGAATGGTTGAAAGAACTCTGCAAGCGCAATAAGGAACTCTACCTGCCCCGACTCATTGCTTGCTACCAGGGCCTTGCCCGGCAGATGCTGGAAAAAGGTCAGCTTCCTGAGGCGAAAACCGTATTCGAGCAGATACGGCTGTTGACGGGCCGCCCCGTTGACGGACGGTTAGAGGCGCAAAGCCTGACTCTTGCTGATGATTATAGCGCCGCGGCGACGGCAATGGTCCGACGGTATGGAGAAGAAGGAGGAAAAAACCTGACGGTGGCGGAAGGGAAATCCATGGCCGACGCCCTCGTGATCGCTTTCGAGAATATTCCGGAGCTGCGGGAAAGCCATCCGGATATGCACAGAGAGTTGCTCGCCGTGCACACCGCCCTGGAACATCTGGGCGCCGAACGTTTTGCCGAGGCGCAAAAGGAGGTGAAAGCGATCGGCCGGCACTCCATCTTCGCCGACTGGCGGCTTTTCATCAAGGGACTATGCGCGTTTTATGCCGGCGATGACGCCAAGGCCCGGGAGGCGCTGCAACCCTTCGGCAAGGATTCCCTTCTTTTCAGAGCCGCCCGGCCTTTCATCCACATCATCGACGATGGGGTGACGCCCCTTTCCAAAGATGAGGCCAAGGAACCCCTGCTGATGGATATTTGCAGGATCCTCCACCGTCCGGAACTGGTTCAAATCCTCCCGCGGGCCGAATACCTCTGGCGCATGGGGCGCCATGCCGATTCCTTTGAGCACACATCCAGGCTGTTGAGCGATTTTCCAACGCAAGAGCCCGGTTTAATCTGCACCCTGTCGAGATTCTATTTTCAGACACTCTTCCACATGAGTTCCAACCAGGGGGACAAGTATTTTCGCGACCTCCATTACCTCCTGAAAAAAAGGCGGAACAACGACATCGCCAATCTCCTTTATACCCGCAGCAGGAACCTTTTTTTGGAAACCTATAATGGATTCAGCGACCCGGATTTATTGCGGATATGGGAAGAATTCCTCATTTGCCATCAACGCGTCGCCGGGGAGAGCAGTCGGCTCCGCGCCCTCGTCTATGCCCATCTGGGAGATCTGTTTGCCCAGGAGGGCGATGCTGATCCCTATGAAGCGTGGTTTAGCCGCAAAAAAAAGCAAGGCACGACAAGAAACTTTCGCTTGGCGGAGGAAGCCTATGAAAAAAGCCTTGCCATTTATCAGGCAGACAAGGATATCCACCTCAAGCTGCTGGGCCTCTATGAAAGAGGCGACATCAACTCGAAGCGCAACAAGAAGTTAGACGAAATCACCAGGTTGTTCCCCGACGATAGGGACGTTCTGGCAAAAAACGGCAATTACTGTATCGAGAGAAAGGCATATCTCAAGGGAATTGAGTACTTAAAAAGGGCCGTGACCCTCGATCCCCTGGCGCGGATCAACAGGGAGGCTCTCGGCATCGCCTACATCAAGACGTCCCTGCATTTTGCCAGGCAGAAAAAGACCGCGCGCTATCGGGAATTCATGAAAGAAGCTATCGAGATGGGCGACGCGGACCTCACGCATATGACTTTGGGACGCCCCTATCTGCAGGTGCGTCAGGCGATTTTCGAGTGGATCGGCGGCTGGGAAAAAGAAGGGAACCTGCTCCTTGCCGAGACGATGGAAAATGGCAACGAGGACGGTCGGTTATCCTATTTTGCCTACCTGCTCTGCATAACATACGAAGCCCCGCTCCCCCTCATTGCCCAACTGGGAAATGCCGTCAAGACGATCTTTGCGACGCCGACGCCCACCGGTGCCGCATCCCTTACGGACGTTATGCAATACGTGCGACTTATCGCTCCGGGCAAGGGATGGCTGGACAAAGAGTCCAAACGTCTGAACACCTGCGCCCTGAAGGCGGCCGATCAGCCTTGCACCACCCAGGATGCGGAAAAGATCGTTCGTTACGCCCTCGACGAGCGATGGCCGGACTGGGAACTCATAAACCGCTATGTTAAAAAGATGCTCACCCTTGACCCCAGGTCGCCCCTTTTTCTCTACTTCCAGTATCTGCACGGCAAAAGATCGCATCTTTTTTCGCGTCCTACGGCAAAAGATATGGAAAGGCTAAGGGACATTCAGGCCCTTGCGGTGGAACGGAATGAGCGCCTGCTGATCAATGTGCTGGACAAGGAGATCAGGCGGATTGAGGGATTCCTGTCATCATCATTGGTGAATGATGATGACGATGACTATGACGGCAGTGGTGGTGGGAACCGCAAAGCCACCGATTTCGGAAAGCTTACTGAGGAGTTTATTGAGAGGATGGATAGAATACTCGATCCCCGCGACAAGTCGTCTTCACGGCAAAAAAAGAAAAAGGGCGCGACATCACAGGCCTTACTTTTCGACGATACGGACTGCCCTTTTTGACGATTATTATTGGAAAGACATAGATTATGAACCCTTACGAAGTGTTGAATGTATCTCCACAGGCCGACGACGATACGATTCGGAAAGCCTACCTGGAGCTCGTGCGGCAATTTTCTCCCGATAATGATCCGACGGCCTTCAAGCGGATCAGCCAGGCCTACGAACTGGTCAAGAATGAGAAATTGCGGCTGGAATATTACCTCTTTAACAGGGATGCCCCCGGCGACACGCCTTTTCACGCCTTTCTGCAGCACGTCCGGGTTTGCGAAAAGCGAAAACCGATGGTCTTTGAACAGATGAAAGTGTACCTACGAAAATGCGCGAAGAAATAGAAGAGACGGAAGAATCAAGGGAATGGAATAAATTCACGGAAGTTAGCGAATTTGAAGAAGTTGATGATGACGGCGGCGTAGAGCCTGCCGCTGCGCCTCCCTGGCAGGATAAAATTCTGGATCATTGCCTGAGCTGGCTGGAAGATATTCAAGAAGAGCCCGTTATTACAGAAACGGAAGAGCAACCGGATCTGTATTCATTCTATGAAGAGCTGTGCGTTTTGCGGAATGAATTCAGGAAAAACTCCCGTCGCAGCCATGAGACCTTCCTCCAGTTCGGCGAGCACCTGGGGGATTTTAAGGGCGTCATGACCTCTTTGGCACAGCGGCTGGAGAACCTGAACAAAGAACAGGCAAACACGGAGTTCCTCGCCCGGCAGGGAATCCTCCTGCAAATAGTTGAAATACATGAGCGGATGCGGCGGCTTGACGAAAAGCTGAAAGAAATGAACGCCCCGCCGCCGGCCTCGGAAGCCGCCCGGCCCGGCCTCTGGGAAAGGATGCTGGGGCGAGAGAAGAAAGTGCTGAGTGCTGAGGACCGAGTAAAAAGCACTCAGCACTCAGCACTCAGTCCGCAGCAATTGTTTTTAATTGAAGGGTTCGTCCTGACCATGTCCCATTTTGACGAGTTTCTGGCCAGGGCGGGGGTCAGGCGCACTCCCACCACCGGATCCCCCTTTGATCCCGCCGTCATGATCGCCGTCGGCGCCGTGGCCACGGATACCTGTCCGCCTCATACCGTAGTGGAAGAGATTTCCGGCGGGTATCTTTATGGGGAGCACATCCTGAAACTGGCGAAAGTCACCATATCAAAGCAAAAGGAGCAATAAATAAAATGGAAATCATCGTGGGCATCGACTTGGGAACGACTAATTCGGAAATCTCCTGCTTACGCACGGAAGGGAGGCCCGAGGTGATCCCCGTGGAAGGGGAAACGATCATGCCCTCCTGCGTAGGCATCGACCACGAGGGCCGACTGATAGTCGGTGGAGCCGCAAGAAATCAGATGGCGGCCAATCCGGAGCAAACCATCCTGTCCATCAAACGCCGTATGGGGGAAAAGATCACTTTACCCCTTGGAGACAAAGCCTTCAGCCCTGAGGAAATATCCGCCTTCATCCTGGCAAAACTCAAAAGCGCGGCGGAAACATATCTCGGTCAAAAGGTAGAAAAAGCGGTCATCACTGTCCCGGCGTATTTTGACGACGCCCAGCGGCAGGCGACCCGGGAGGCAGGCATCCTGGCGGGGCTCGACGTGGTCCGGATTATCAATGAGCCGACGGCGGCCGCCCTGGCCTACGAGGCGGGTCATGAGGAAAAGCAGCGGATCCTCATCTACGATCTGGGCGGGGGAACCTTCGACGCTTCTCTTGTGGAGATGGAAAACGGCATTGTGGAAGTCAGATCCAGCCACGGCGACACCCGCCTCGGCGGCGATGACTTCGATCGGCTCCTGATTGATCATGTTGTCCTGTCCTTTCAAGAAAAGTACGACATTGATCTGAAAAGTGATCTCAAGGCGGCAAACCGCCTCTGGGCAGCCGTGGAAAAGGCCAAGCGCACCCTTTCCGAGCGGCCCTTCGCAACGATCAGGGAGGAATTTATCGTTGGGGATCGCCATCTCGATGTGGAAATCTCCCGGGAAGAATACGAGGAGATGATCCGGCCGTTGCTCCGTAAGACGATGACGGCCGTCCATGCCTGCCTGAAGGACGCCATGTTTCTCCCCAAGGCAATCGACAAGATCATCCTCGTCGGCGGTTCCACCCGGACACCCCTGGTTGCCCGCATGCTCGCGGAGGACATGGGGATCGAACCGCATCATGAAATAAATCCTGACCTTATTGTCGCCATGGGCGCCGCCATTCAGGGCGCTGCGATGGGCGGAGCGAAGACCAAAGCTATCCTGGTGGACATCACTCCCTATACCTTCGGCACCCGGGCCATCGGGGAGTATGCAGGAAGATTGACGTCTGATATGTACGTGCCGGTGATCAAACGCAATTCGCCCCTCCCCGTCGGCAAGGAAGAATTGTTTTGCACCAATTACGATAACCAACAGGATATTCTGGTGGAGATTTTTCAGGGAGATGCACCCCTGGCCTCCGAGAATATCTTCATCGGGAATTTCTGGGCCAAGGGCCTGAGCAAGGCCAAGGCGGGAAACCTCATTCTGCTCAATCTCGAACTGGACGTAAATGGCATCCTCAAGGTGACGGCGAAGGAAAAGGCCACCGGTCTTGCCAGGACCGTGACCATGGACACAGCCAACAAGGGAACAGGGGCCAACCTGGAAGAAAAACGCTCCAATATCGAATCCTTTCTCAGGGAAGATGACGATATGGAAGCAGACTGGGATGACGAAGGTGACGGCGAGGAAGGCCATGGTGACGTGGCACTGGACAAACAGGATTTGATCAACCGGGCCAAGTCGTTGCGCAAACGCGCGGAAGGGATGATCCCCGGCGTGAACGAGGAAGACGCCGCGGAACTAACGGATCTGCTGGAGAAGAACCGGCGGGCCATTGCCGGGCATGATTGGGGAACCGTTGACAGATTGAATGAATCCCTCTCCGATATGCTGTTCTATCTGGAGGATTAATGACGATTGCCTGCCCCGCCTGCGGCAAGAAAAGTGAAGATGTGCGGGAATGCCCCCGTTGCGGCTGTGAACTGTCCATCCTGGAAACGATCACCCGCGCAGCGGTCCGGGAGCTGTTTATGGGCAGAGAAAGCTTCCTGGCCGACGATATGCAATCGGCTATGCATCACGCCGGAAAGTCCTGGTATCTCAAAAAAAGCCCGGCAGCGGCTCGCCTTGCCTTCCTGTCCGCCCTGTCCGCCAGCGACTGGGCAGAGGCTGATCGCTGGTATGCCAGGGCCAGCGGCTCTGGCAGGGCGGGCGCGCCTTCAAAAAACCGAGACGTTTGAGGATGGTCATGATTTCGTATGGTTTCAATACGGCACGATATCCCATCATCAAACTACGACAACGCTTGATAATTGGCGGTTATTCCTTGCTGATGCAAAGGACCGGCAATCAGAAGCGCTACGGTTGGCCACGAGAACCGGGCGCCCGGCAGGAGATTTATCATTTATCGAATCGCTGGAAAAGATGACCGGCCGCACTCTTAAGCAAGGGAAACCAGGGAAGAGTAAGTTGGAAAGCTGTATTATGTCCCCCGAATAGCCGATAAATTCTGTGGCCGCAGGGTCTTCTATCTCAAGGCAAAGTTGAATAGCCTCCTTGACTCTCTTCATCAATACATCAAGGGATTTCGCCTGCGTGTGGCATCCTCGTAACGTGGGTACTGAAGCCACAAAATACCCGTCCTCATCTTTTTCGATAACAACGCTAAACTCTCTATTCATTTTCGCTATCCTCCGATTCTATAGTATCATAGAGGAAATATTTCTTCATCTTCAATTTGGAGCGAACGGCACGCTTCACCGGCGTTTTTGCCGCCCCGGCAAAAACGTACGGTGGAAGCGATGGTTTGTCAGAATGTTAGTTACTTCAATGGGTTTTTCCACTTGATCCCAGGAAAGCGTGAGAAATCGGTATCGGTGGAGATCAACTCACAGCCGTGTTCACTAGCCAGAGCGGCCAGGTGCGCGTCGGTCACAAGGTTTGCGACGGCCTGGCCTTCGGTCAACATTTTTTGAAAGACGATCCAGTGCCGGTCGGTAGGATGAATAATGCGCGTGCAGGGTTGATCCAACCAGCTTTGCACACGAGAGAGCGCCTGATCGAGAGACAGGGGGTGCTCAAAGACACGCGGATTCGTGCCGATACGGATGAACGCACCAAGGACGGTCCAGCAAAGGCACACTGGCGAGACCCCAGACAACTGAGCATCCCACCATTCGCGTGCCATCACATGGTGAGGACTATGTTGGTCTTCGGCATACAAGAGGACGTTGGCATCCACGAGGATCACCGATGATCTTCCCCCTCGATCTGAGATAGGAGCGCCTGGATGTTGTCCAGATTCCTCCCGGCTTTCAGCCCCATCCTGTGGGGACGGGTGTGATAGGATCGAGTTCGCGGCGGCGTATCTTCAACTATCTGCAATCCGGTGCGTAGCGCCTCATTAACCACGCGCCGAAAGGGCGCACGGAGCTTTGCCGCAACGGCTTTCGCTTTGTCCAGGACATCGTCGTCTATGGTAAGTGTTGTTCTCATAATGTCATAATAGCATCATGCAGCGTGATGTCAAGGCATCATTTTGGTTGGGCGAACGGCGGCGGATGGGAGAATTCCGGGGAGGAGAATTCCGGGGACACATCACTTAATTCATGGCGCACTTTTGGGACGTCTCCCCGGTTTTTGTGCAGAGTGTGCGACCAGTTAACCGCTCCAAAGTCGCGATAAGGTCCCGGTCACCCGCAGGCCTCCCCGTTCTTGTTGCCTTCCTAATCTTCTCTGCAGGCACGTCTTGATCATTTCCGAGATATACCCGCCAATCGTCAATAAGCCCCAACAGCGTTCTGTCTCTGACAAGAACATCCGCATCAACATCTCCGACATGAAATGAAGCGCTCGACCACGGGTAATCCCAAGCGATCCTGGCAATTCCCGCCCGCACAGGATTAAACTCGACGTAACGAACGGCTGCCACAAGATGGCGCTCATCAAGCACGCAAGAACTGAACCGCCCCTGAAAAAGATAACCCCGCGCACAATCAGAAAAATTCTTCATCCTGGTATATCTCTTGTGCGCCTCCCCAAAACCTTTCGCTAAAGATGACTCATGCTGCGGAATCGCTATAAAATGGACATGATTGCTCATTAAACACCAGGAAAGGATTTCCACCTCAAAACGATCCGTTTCTTCCTTTACGCTCTGCAAATAACTGCGCCTGTCGTCGTCACTATGAAAAATATCCATAGAACGTACGCCGCGCTGGGTAACATGGTGAGGATACCCTATGGCTACAATCCTTGAAATGCGGGTCATAGTAAAGAGATATCAAAGGATGCTTTACCTGTCAATAGATATAAGTGTTGTGTCCCCTGATATCCATGTCATGAAACCCGATATGCAACGTAGAGAAGAAGAGCGATAACAACCCAAAGTAGAATATAGTTTCGGTCGAGCCTTTTTAGAATATCTAATTGGAGCATCAGTGTTGCTGCAACGTCTTCTCGTGCTTGGCATGCCGCCTTCAGGCCTTGACGTACTGTGTATCTGTAACTGCCGGATTCATCGCAGTCTGGAAGAAGTCCGTTTTCTCTAACGGATTGGCGGGCTATCTGTGCAGCAGATAACCAATCTCGACGGGCAGCAAAGGCATTTTTTTTCTGTGCTTCTATCTCTTGGTGTCGCTGGCACTGTTTCTCTTCTTCGATATCTCTACGGCTCTTAGTCATAGCGTTTTGGCTCCGTTACGTAACGATTATTTACATTAGGCGACGTCTCAGTCTCTCCCCGTCCAAGATGGGAGTTCACCACCAATCTCCATTGCCACACGCCGATTGAAGTCGTCTCGTTCTGTGATCTTGCTATGAACAAAGTCAACAGCTTCGTCTGGTGTCATGATCCGCACGAATCCATTTAGTTTATCGCGGTTGCCAAGAATCCCACCGGGCTGCCTTTTCGAGGCACCGTCACCTGTGACAAGGATAGCTTGGTACTTCGCGGCCTCGCAGACAATCATAACGTCATTAATTTGGTTCTCGTCCTTGGCACCTTCCGAGAACAACGATAACTCCACCTTCTTGAATAGTGGGCTATCGTTCGGGCTGGGTGACGTCATAGTAAAAATCTGCTGGTTGGCCTTTCGAGTCCGTCGCTGGTCATTGCCCGCCTGGGCTTCCATATGAGCCGTCGAGGACATCTCGATCAAGATCACGCCGTTTTCGGACCAGCACTCAAGCTGATTCACAGAGCCAAGTTGACCACGTGCGTTGATGAGATTGGTGTCGATCTGCAGGATGATGTTCAACATTCTGGGTTGCATGCCGATAGTCTCAGTACAGCCGACTCCTGAAGCTTGACTTGAGTCGCAGACCCCGGCCCTGAGATTGAATTTCTTCATTGCTTCAGCCACCACACGTTGGGCAAAAGGCAAACACACTTCAGAAGGCTGCCCACTGGAACGAAGGTAAGGTGACGACCAATTACACCCTGATCCGTCAGTTCCTCGCAACCGCATTATTCCACCGAATTGGCAAGGAGCGCATTCTTCGTACCTGTGAATCTCGGTATTTAAATAGCTACGAAGCCACTCTTCGTCAACGAATTGCTTACTCATATGCACCTTTTTCCATGAAGCTCCGGCTATCGGTGAGATAACCCGCGCCGCCACAAAAGTAGCGGAAAACCACAGCCCGATATTCGGCGTCGGGTTGATTGACTGGTTGGGCAAATTAAGTATTGTGTCCCCCGAATTCGCCCCACATGCCGGGCTCGTCCAACTACAGGATAAGATTGTGGCTCGCTTCGCTCACACAATCTATCCTTATTCGTTAGGCAAAAATCTGTCCCCTTTACTTGCTCTTATATTTTTCTGTAAATCGCTTTTGTGAATCTTCAATATTATTTATTTTTCCATATACCGAAATAATCTTTCCTTCAAGACAAGGGACGTTTAGCTTGAAAGGGCCTACATAGTCTTTATTATCTGGTTTAGAATCATAACCGCCCTTAGGGTCATAAATTACCCAACAAGATTCATTAGAAAACCAATCATATGCTTCATCAGGAATTTTTGCAGCTAATATCCAAAAAGGGGCAGACTCTTTTTTAGCTAATCGCAAAAAATAAATAAGGAATAAAACAGGAATAACAAATATCAACGACACGATTTTGAAACGAACAGCATAAATAAAATATAATGCTCCCGCAAGAAAGCCTAATGTGCCTCCTATGGTATATGAAAGCTCCATCATGAACTTGTCTGTCCTTTTATAATGAATAAGCCTTCCGATATTATGGGCTGTTAGAAAGGTGAAGAGAACTAAAACAGGAGCTATCGAATAATCAATTGCCAGCCATGAGAATATTAATTTGGAAATATATACGACAGCAAAATAGCTAAAAATAGTGCTGATAATTCCCTCAAAGCAGTACAAAAATTCTGCATCAAATTTGCTGATATATTTCACAAGTGGGAAAAATAGGAAGCCGACGATTGATGCACTGATTGGCATACTAATAAGCGATAGGATATAAGCTATAATTATTTTCATTTTTTAGACCTAACGGCGGCGGATGAGCCGCGAGACTCGCAGGTTTTAGTGGGAGCTTGCTCACGCCAAAACTGAGAATCGCAGACGGCTCTATTGCTTTGATAGGCGGAGCGTGAGCGGAGCCTGTCAAGGCAATAGCGAAGCATCCGCCGCCGATAAGCTGGCCGTGAGCTTGCTCACGGCCAGCTTATCGGTGTAATCAGCGGAACTCATTCCATCATATAAGAGCATATAGACGGACGAAATTTCCGCTTATTTTTATCCTATAACATAAAAAATGGAAAATAAACCGATCAAAAGGGGACAAATTTATTTTTCTCCTTGAATTTCGTGGGCAATGGATGTTGAGCAAGCAAACAAATAAAACTATCCCCTTTTAGCTCACGAGCCGTCGGGCTAAAGCGCCAATCAGGGGTGTCTTTGTCGGCGTCCATGATCGGCGATGATTATTCTGCCTAACCTGCTATCGTCTTTCCTTTCGTTAACCGTCATTGCCATTTAAAATAAGCTTTCCGGCTTTTCGGGGGAAGACCTGGCGTATTTCGTAAAGGGGGTTACGTTCGGCGGCGTCGAAGCCGGCGGCGTGGATCATTTTGATGCATTCGTCGGCGTTGGACTTATTGAAGAAATCAGCGGCGGCGTGGACGTTTTCTTCCAGGAGCGTGCCGCCGAAATCGTCGGCGCCGAAGTAAAGGGCAATCTGCCCGATCTTCTTGCCCTCGGAGAACCAGGATGTCTGGATGTGGGGGAAATTGTCCAGATAGATCCTTGCCAGAGCAAGGATGCGCAGGTAGCGGACGGGCGTCGCTCGCTGGGGGACGGTCCTGCCGAGGGGGGTGTTGTCGGGCTTGAAACTCCAGGGAACAAAGGCGGTGAAACCCCGGTATTCATCCTGCAGCCGACGGATACTTTCCAGGTGCGTGAGGATATCTTCATCCTTTTCCAGGTGTCCGTACATCATCGTGGCCGTTGATTTGTAGCCGAGCCGGTGCGCCTCGCGCATGACGGCAAGCCAGTCCGCAGCGGTTCCTTTCCGGGGGCTGACTTTTTTCTTGACCCGCTCCGCCAGAACCTCCGCCCCGCCGCCGGGGATGGTGCGCAAACCGGCCTCCCAGAGCTGCTGCAAAACGTCGGTTACGGTGAAACCGGAGAGGCGGGACATGCCGATTATTTCCGGCGCGGAATAAAAGTGCGGGTGCACCGTCGGCGCCTCCGCCCTGGTTCTTTTTACCATCTCAATATAATAAGCGAAGGGAAGTTGGGCATTGACGCCCCCCTGCAGGAGAACGGTGGTCACACCTTGCGCTGCCGCCGCCCGGAAATTGCCGATCATCTCATCGACGGTGGCGGCATAGGCGCCTGCTTCACCGGCATGACGGAAAAAAGCGCAAAAGGCGCAGTCATTTTCACATATATTGGTATAATTGGGGTTGGTATCCACCACAAAGGTGACGCATGGCGCGGGATTGTGACGAAAACGCGCCACACCTGCCAATTCGCCCAGGTCGAGGAGATCGGCAGTATGCAGGAGCCAGAGCCCTTCGGCCCGCGAGACTCGCTCGTTGTTTTTCACCTTTGCCTTAATGGCCGCCAACTTCGTAATCACTCTTTCTCGGACCTCTCATTTGCCATTCCCGCAGAGGCGGGAAGCAAGCGCCTACGCGGTTTTTATGATGCTACCTCCTGGATGCCCGACCAAAGACTTCGGGCATGACAGAGGTGGTGTTGTCGTGTCCACAACTGCGGCCAGGCCACGAAAGACCTCGATTGCCTTCCTTTCCGCCTTGCCCAGGCGGTAAGTGAAGCCGGCCAGGTAGCCGTCCGTTTCGGCCGGTGTCAGACCGATCCGCCGTCCGTGCAGTGCGTTAAGCCAGGATGGCTCAAGTTTTTCCTGCGCCAGCGCCCTCCGGAGCGCGGTTTTAAGTTCCCTTTTGCCAACGGGGGCAAGGTTTTTTTGCACTGCCCAGACGGCAAAGACAAAGGGCAGCTTTTGCCAGGCACACCACTCCCTGGCCAGATCAAAGGTGTTCTTGAATCCCGGAAGGCCGCATTTATAATACCGCAGGGCCTCGTCGCCGATCAGAAGGACGGCGTCAAAACGTCGGTAATCGTGCTCGTCGCCTGCCATTCGTTCGAGGTGCGCCTTCAGTTTGTATTTCTTCCCCAAAAGGACGCGCAGCAACTGCACTGAAGTGGCGGTGGCGTCCGTTACGCCGATTTTTTTACCTGCGAGGTCAGACCAGGGGCAGTGGCTGAACAGGAGGACGCTTTGCACCTGGCCGCGGACAGCGAGGCCATAATTCATCACTTCCAGTCTATCCTCCTGGGAGATATAATCCATCAGCGAAAAAAGACCGGCAGTAATCAAGCCTTTGTCTGCGAGCAGACCCATATGCCGGGGCGTTATCGGCAGCAGCTTAAAACGTCCCCTCTCAAAATGATTATAAAAAGGCAGGGAATTGAGGTAAGGTATTTTACCTACCGCGTATGCGTCGTGGATCGCCAGCGGCTGGTAGTGGGCATTGCGTTCCACGGGGATTTTCCCGGCATCTCTGATGATGTTGATGAGGCGTTCCCCGGCCAGCGACATGGGAGCGACGGCGCCGGCGTCATGGGCGATTTTTTCCCCGCCCACGGTGCCTTCCAGATCATCGGCGCCAAAATTAAGCGCTGTTGCCGCCACATCTTCCGTCAGCATGACCCAGTAGGCCTTGATGTGGGGGAAGTTGTCCAGCATCAGCCGGGAGACGGCGATCATCTTCAGGTCTTCCAGGGCGGAGGTGAATTCCAGGGGTGGTTTGATGTCTGTCTGGCCCGGTTGAAAGGCGAGGGGGATGAAGGCCAGGAATCCGTTCGTTTCATCTTGGAGTTCCCGCAGCCGGAGCAAGTGTTGCAGGCGTTCCTCGCAGGTCTCGATGTGGCCGTAAAGCAGGGTAGCGTTGCTGCGAATGCCGAGGAGATGGGCGGTCTTGTGGATTTTAAGCCAGGTTTCGGCTCCAATTTTCCGCGGGCAAAGCAGGCGGCGCACCCGTTCGGAAAAAACCTCGGCGCCGCCGCCGGGCAGGGCATCCAGGCCGGCCTCTTGCAACTGTTGCAGCACTTCCCGCACCGGCAGTTTGAATTTCCTGTGGAAGTAATCAATTTCCACGGCCGTAAAGGCCTTGATATCGGTGGCGGGAAATTCTTCCTTGATGCGCCGGAGCATGGTTAAATAATAAGACCAGGGCCTGTCGGGGTGCAGGGAACCGGTGATATGCACCTCCCGGACCTCCGTCTTGATCAGGCGCAGAATGTCCTCGATTGACATGTCGTAGGCGCCGGACTGGCAAGGCTTGACGGCGAAGTTGCAAAAACGGCAGGCAAGCACGCAGATGTTCGAAGGTTCAATCTTCTGGTTCATGGCGAAATAGACGGCGTGGCCGTTTATCTCTTGCTGTATCGTTGCGGCCATCTTGCCCAGGGCGATAAGATCGTTGGTAGCCATCAGGATAAGCCCGTCAGCGAGACTAAACCTTTCTCCCCTTTGCAGCTTATGCCACAGGGGAAGGAGCTTTTCGTCATTAAACGCAATGTCCGTTGTCATCTTTAATATCCTTGAGGGGCCGGTTATCCTGGCGTCCCGCGTTATTTGCGGGGCGCGGAATGCCGTACCTATACCTGTAAATTTTGCAATCCGCAATCTGAAATTGGACGTACATACGCGTCCTTCCCCCGGTGCCGCCCCGCTTCCGGGTTTAATAACCGGTTGTCTAGAGGCGTGACGGAGATTGCAGCGGAAAATTGTCTTGACATGCAAAAGGCTCATTCCTATAGTCAGGCCGCCAATCAATAAAAAGGAGGGGACATTATGGAAGGGACAGCGAGGAAAGCAGCCACAAGTAAGGCCGCAGGAACGTTTCGCAGAAAAAAACGAAGCGCTGCAGTCACGCGGAAGATGCTTGCCGCCGCTTTCGGAATGGCGCTGTGCCTCTGGGCCGCGTATGCACCGGCGGCAGATATGGTACAGCTCCCGCCGATCAACCTGGGGCTCACAAGCTTTCAGGATGGCATCGCTTTTCCGGGGTGGCTCGTGTCAGAATTCATCGGCTATTACCATGCCGGCCAATTTAACGACCAGCGGGGGGACAAGATTCCCGGCTCCAACGAGCTCACGACGATGAGCTCTCTTACACAGATTGCCTATCTCTCCAAAAGCCGACTGTTCGGCGGTTTTTTCGGGGCGGAGATGCTTCTTCCCCTGGCGGACGTTGATGTGGACACCAGCTTTGGCCCCAAGGACCGGGAACGGGGGGTGGGCGACCTGATTATCAATCCCATTATCATCCAGTGGACGGATCACAAGCTGTTCGGAAAGCCCTACTTCCATCGCTTTCTCATCGCCGTCATGCTGCCGACGGGAGATTACGACCGTAACCATGCGGTTAATGCCGGCAGCCATCTTTTCAGCATCAACCCCTACTATGCCTTCACGATCATTCCGACGGAAAAATTGGAACTGAGCGGCCGTCTGCACTATCTTTGGAATTCGAAGAATGACGATCCCTTCGTCGGGACAGGGGCAAACGACATTCAGCCCGGTCAGGCTTTTCACTTCAACTATGCCGCTTCTTACGAAGTCGTCAAGAGTGTGCGTCTGGGCATCAACGGCTATGTCTTGCAACAGCTCACGGAAGACAAGGTTGACGGCCACAGCCAAAGCAATTCAAAAGAGCGGGTTTTCGGCATAGGCCCAGGCATCCAGTTTACTTGCAACGGGACGTTCCTCTATCTTAACAGTTATTTTGAAACCGGCGCGGAAAACCGTCCGGAAGGCGCCCTGGTAATTTTCCGGATTTCCAGGGTGTTTTAGCCGCGTTTCACCAACTATTCATTGCGCCTCCGGGATTGCGGAACAACTTATTGCCAAGACGCGCTGAATTGTGTATGATTCGCGCCATCACGCAGACAAAAGGAGAAAACAATGGTCAATAAGGCGATCCTGATAGGCAGGCTGGGTAAAGATCCGGAAGTCAGATATACCCCCGACGGCTTGATGATAACCAATTTCAATCTGGCAACGGACGAATCACGGAAGGATAAAAACGGTGAGAGGGTACAAAAAACGGAATGGCATCGTGTGGTGACCTTTGGGAAACTGGCGGAAATATGCGGAAAATACCTGGTGAAAGGCAAGCTGATCTTTATCGAGGGAAAAATCCAGACGCGCGCCTGGGACGACAAGGACGGCAACAAACGCTATACCACGGAAATTGTCGCCAGCGACATGCGGATGTTGGAGGCAAAAGGCGGGGCCAGAGGCGATGACTCGGCAGCCTATGAACCGCCGCCAGCCTTTCCCGATGGCGACACCATGCCCGATGACGTACCCTTTTAAACAACACCCATGCCCGAAGCGGGCTCAACGAAGTATGAAAATCCCCCCTTACCCCCCTTTGGTAAAGGGGGGATGGGGGGATTTTCATACAAAAAAACTATTTGCTGTCGATTTTCTTGTCGTCCGTGGGGGAGTCGTTTTCGTCTTCACGGACGGCTTTCTTAAAATTGCTGATGGCCTTGCCGATGCCGCCGCCGATCTGCGGCAGCTTGCCGGCGCCGAAAATTACCAAAACAATGACCATGATTACCAATAATTCCGGCATTCCCAATCCAAACATTTGTGATACCTCACTTTTTTACAATAATATTTTTTTCCACCCATCACCGCGTTTTTTAAGCCGAATCATTGCTTATTCCGGTAACTGCAGGTGCATCACCTGCCCGGATTTACCCAAATCCTTCATAATTTTTCCCTGAAATTCGAGGCTCAAGCCACCGGCATTGCCGATATCAAGGACATAGCGTGAGGCCGAGCGGGCAATCCGTTCGCCGGGTTGCATGAGAAGCTGATAAGGCGCTGCCCCATCTTCCCTGATTCGCAGCCAGGTTTCCTGACGGGCGGTAATAATCAACACGGCTGGAGGCGTTTCCCTCGCAGCTTCGGGTAATCCCCCGTCCTGCGGGGGAGAACTCACGTTAGTTTGCCCCACTACCGCTACGGTGTCCACGTCCGGTTGAGCCGGGACGGCGACATCCGGCGTCGTTGCCCCGGACTGTACCTGCACTTTCCGGAGGACGGATGGCTCAATAGTCACTACGGCGTTCCGGTAGTTGAAATAGGCAAACAGAAAAAATATCAGCACGCCCGCCACTGCCACGCCGCTCGCCTGGAGCAGGAGCTTTTGGGGCCATAGGAACTTTTGTCCCGTTGTTTCTTCTGCCTTTGACTTATGACCGGGGCCGGAAGCCTTCAAATATTTTTCATAGTGGTTGAGAAGCGGTCCGGCATCAACAGCGAGCATTTTGGCATAAGCATGAATATAAGCCCGCACGTAAATCGGTGGTGGCAAAACAGGGAAGTTGGCGCTTTCCAAAGCGTCAAGATTCTTGACGCTTATTTTCGTGGCTTGGGAAACATCTTCCAAGGTCAAGCCATGGGACTCCCGCAGAGACTTCAGGTCTGTCGTGCTATCGCCAGCGTGGCCGGAACTATCCTGCTGAAATTCTTCCGTCATCAAGCGTAACCACCCTCCGGAGAATGGGCCTCACTAACACTTATTAATATGACAAGCAATAAAAACCTGCCGCGCGTTGACTGTATTTTTAGAACCAGCTTCCTGCTATTTGGCCACGGTATCGTCTAAGGTTTTTAACGATTTCCAAAAGAAAAACCCTACGATGAGGAATGTGACCGCCGGGCTGAACCAGTCCGGGATGTGCAACCCGAAGCTATGGCCGATCATGACGCAGCCCAGGGTAAAGATGGAGTACATGGCCCCGTTTTTCAGATATTTGTATTTCTTCACCCGGTCGATGTTCGCCACGGTAAGCTGCCGTACCACAATGGCGCCGATCCCGTTGCCGACCAGGATCAGGGGGATGATGAAGGTAAAGGCAAAAGCGCCCAAAACCCCGTCAATGGAAAAGGACATATCGATTACTTCCAGGTAGAATATCTTGCTGATGTCCGACATCGCCGAGGAACCTTCGATCATTTTCTTTTCCGCCTGCTCGGCGTTTTCCTTGAAACCATGGCTGATAAAAAAAGCGCTGGAACCGATGACGGCGCCGAGGGCCATCAGGGGATTGACTTTTATGGCCATCCACACGATGGTCACCAGCAGGATGGAGACAAGGGCAAAGAACCAGGCACCCTGCTTTTCGATGAATCTCTCGCCAATGAGCCCGTAGTGTTTAGGTTCGAGAAAGAGCCAGTGAAAAAACAGGAAAACGAGAAATGTGCCCCCGCCCACCAGGAGAATGGGGGAGGAATCCTGTATGGCTTTGATAACCGCAGGATCGGAACTGAAAGAGGCGGTGAAAGATCCCATAAATCCCAGGCTCGGAGTGCTCACCCAGACTATGATCCACGGCAGGAGGCCCCGGACGAGAAAAACGGCGATGAGGATGCCCCAGGTGAGAAACCATTTTCTTCCTCTGCGGGACATGGTGGCCAGCACCTCGGCGTTAATGATCGCGTTGTCGATGCTGATGATTATTTCAAATAACGCGAGGCCGCAGACAATTAGTACGATCGAAAACCAGCCCATCTCAATAAAATCCTTTCACAGTAAATGCCAACTTTTCCTCATAGCCGCTATGAGCTATGGCAATCACGCGGGGTTGTCAAGCGAATATTTCGGCTCTTGCCGATGAAGTCTCAAATTGACCTTGTCTAAACAGCGCAGGGCCGGCAAGCTGGAAGCGGCAGCGCAACGGGTAAATGCTTGTTGACAAGCAAGGGCGGCTTTCCTATATTGCAGCTGGGGTGGCTGCCATGAACGGTGGTTGCTTACACTTCGCTCTCAAAGGGGATTGATAAATGCAGGACAGGAAGGAGCCGCCGCCCACTTTTATCGTTATCGACGGCAGCAACTATGTTTACCGCGCTTTTTATGCCATCCGCGATCTGACCAATTCCCGGGGCTTTCCTACGAATGCCATCTACGGCTTCACCACGATGCTGATGAAACTTCGGCGTGATTACCCCACTGCCCATCTTGCGGTAGTTTTCGATCTGCAGGGACCCACGACCCGGCATGGGGAATTTAAAGAATATAAGGCCCACCGGAAGCCCATGCCGGAAACCCTGATTCCCCAAATTCCCCGCATCAAGGACGTAATTCGCGCTTTCTCCATTCCGATCCTGGAAAAGCAAGGGGTGGAAGCGGATGATATTGTCGGGACGCTGGCTTGCCGGTATGCCGCCAAGGGGATGAGGGTGGTCATTGTTTCCGGCGATAAGGACATGATGCAACTGGTCAATGAAAATGTTGTAATGCTTGATACCATGAAGGACAAAATCTACGATGTTGCCGCCGTGAGGGAACGCTTCGGCGTGGAGCCGGGACAGGTCGTGGAAATTCTGGGGCTCGCCGGCGATGCCTCAGACAATATCCCCGGCGTGCCGGGGATCGGTCCGAAAGGGGCGCAAGCCCTGATTGCAGAATTCGGCACCGTGGAAGCAGCCATCAGCAATTTGGAGCAGATAAAGAGCGCCCGTTTCCGGCAGCTCCTCGGGCAAGCGGCCGACCAGGCGCGTTTGAGCCGTCGGCTGGCGGAGATCAGGACGGATGTGGAGATGGATTTTGATTTAGCCGAGGCCTGTGGCAACACGGCTGATTCGGCAAAGCTCCAGGAACTTTTCCGGGAATTTGAATTTTCTTCCCTCCTGCAGGATTTTAAACTTGGCGATGCGGCCATCACGGGCGACTATCGGCTGATCCTGACAGTTGAGGCCTTGACGATGCTGCTCGCCGAGCTGCGCGAGGCGTCGGAGTTTTCCCTGGACATGCTGTTGACGGCCGGCGAAGTGACGCAGGCGGAATTGGTGGGTCTTGCTCTCTGCCTCGGGCCGGGGCGGGCCTGTTACATTCCCCTGCGCCACGATTATGCGGAGGTGCCGGGGCAGTTGGCAGAGACGCGGGTTTTAGCGGGCCTCAGTCCTTTCCTGACTGATGCGGCCCTCACAAAGCATGGCCATGATTTGAAGAATATCATGATTGTGTTGTTTGGCAAAGGCATCGAGCTGCAAGGGGCCGGTGTGGATACGATGGTGGCCTCTTACATTCTCAATCCGGCCCAACGGAGTTTTGACCTGGCCGAGGTCCTGCAGGAACATTTGCAGCGACAGATCACGACCACCCGGGAATTGATCGGCAGCGGCGCCCGGATCATGCCGTTCTCCGGTGTGAGCCTGGAAAAGGCACGGGACTATGCCTGCGGACGGGTGGATGCCATCTTCAGCCTGGCCGGCAACATGGCGGAGAAAATGCGCCGGGATGGCCTGCTGCACCTTTTTCAGCGGGTGGAGATTCCCCTTGTTGCCGTTCTGGCGAAGATGGAAGGGCGGGGGGTGCTCCTGGACCTCAAGCTCTTCCGCACCATGGCGGCGGAACTGGCGCAATGGCTCTCTCTTTCCGAGGAAAAAATCTACAGCCTGGCGGGGGAGAAGTTCAATATAAACTCTCCCAAACAGTTGCAGGTCATACTTTTTGAAAAATTGGGTCTGGTTCGCGGCAGGAAGACAAAAGAAGGTTATTCTACCGATATGGACGTGCTGGCCCAACTGGCGAAAAGTCATGAACTGCCCGCAGAAATCCTGGTTTACCGCAGCCTGGCAAAATTAAAATCCACCTACATCGACGCCCTGCCGCAGTTGGTCAACCCCCGCACGGGCCGGGTGCACACCTCCTACAATCAGACGGTGGCGGCCACGGGCCGACTTTCCAGCAGCAATCCCAATCTGCAGAACATTCCCATCCGAACGCCGGAAGGGAAGAAAATCCGCCAGGCCTTTATCGCCCCGGCGGGTTGGGAGATCATCTCCGCCGATTATTCCCAGATCGAGCTGCGGGTGCTGGCCCATCTTTCCCGCGATGAGGAACTTTTGAGAGCCTTCGCTGCCGGGGAGGATATTCACAGCCTGACGGCCTCGGACGTCTTCGGTGTCTTTCCCGAAATGGTGAACCAGGAGATGAGGCGCCAGGCCAAAGTTATCAATTTCGGCATTATCTATGGGATGAGCGCCTTTGGCCTGGCCAAGGAGCTGGGAGTGACGCAGAAGCTGGCCCAGGCCTATATTGAGGGCTATTTCCGCAAGTACAAAGGGGTGCGCAGCTATCTGGACGGAGTGCTGGAACAGGCGCGCCGGGACGGTTATGTCACTACCCTTTTGAACCGCCGCCGCTATTTGCCGGAGCTGGCCAGCGCCAACCAGATGGTACGCCAGTTTGCCGAACGGATGGCAATCAACACGCCTCTTCAGGGGACGGCAGCGGAGCTGCTCAAGGTGGCCATGCTGAAGATTGCCGCAGACCTGGCGGCCCATGACTTTGCTGCCGCCATGATCATGCAGGTCCACGATGAACTGGTACTGGAGGCGCCGGAGGAGGAAACGGAAACGGTCATGACCCTCGTAAAAAAGGAAATGGAGGGCGCCTACGAGCTTCTTGTCCCTTTGCGGGTCGATATTGGGGCAGGTAAAAACTGGGACGAGGCCCACAGCTGAATGAAAGTCGGATTTATCCAATTTGCGCCGGTTTTTGGCCAGATCGAAGCCAACCTTGCCAAGGCGGCAGTATTGCTTCAGAAGGTTGATGCGGAACTCGCTGTCTTGCCGGAGCTGTTCAGCACGGGCTATCTCTTTACCTCCCAAACTGAGGCTTCAAGGCTGGCGGAGGAGATTCCGTCAGGGAGAACGACCGCTGCCCTGGCGGCAATCGCCCGACAGCGGCAAATCCATATCGTCGCTGGTATTTGCGAAAGAGAGGGGGAGCAACTTTTCAATACGGCGGTGCTCCTGGCTCCCGATGGATATGTGGGCAGGTACCGTAAGATACATCTCTACCAGGAAGAGAAACGCTGGTTTCAGCCCGGGGAGGAGGGGTTCAAGGTCTTTGATATCGGCCTTTGCCGCCTGGGGCTCATGATCTGCTTCGACTGGTTTTTTCCCGAGGCGGCGCGTGTTCTCGCCTTGCAGGGCGCTCAGATTATCTGTCACAGCGCCAATCTGGTTCTCCCCTTTTGTCAGGCGGGCATGGTTACTCGTTGCCTGGAAAACCGGGTTTTTGCCGTCACCGCTAATCGTACGGGAGCGGAAAAACGAGGCGGCAAGGAACTCCTTTTTACCGGCAAGAGCCAGATCACCGGTCCCCAGGGCCAGATATTATATAGCGCGGGCCATATTGCGGAGGAGGTGGGGAGCGTGGAAATCGACCTGCGGGAGGCAGATGACAAGCATCTGAACAGTTACAACGATCTTTTCCTTGATCGGCAGGTTGCTTTTTATGGCGATCTTTTGAAGCCCCCCGCCACATCCTGAGCAGGCGGGACGATCACTTAATCCGCGCCCCATGTTTTATCTTGAAAAAGGTCGTTCTTTGGGGTATAGGAGCGGCGGACTTGGGCGGTTAACTCAGCGGGAGAGTGCTACCTTCACACGGTAGAAGTCGCTGGTTCAATCCCAGCACCGCCTACCAATGATTATAGTTGGTTAGCCATACATGGTGAACCATTTTTCTTCTTTTGCGACCAAATATTCAAATACAAAAACAAGAGGTGATTAGGATGAAGATTATCGCGCTGGTTGCAAGCCCGCATGGCCTCAAAGGAAACACTGCGGCGCTGCTGCGGTACGTGGTGGAGGGTGTGGAGGCCGAAGGGGTCAGTACGGAGATTGTCGTCCTTAAGGGGGATACAGTGTTGCATTGTCTGGCATGCGACATCTGCCATATAAAAGGCAGGTGCATGCAGAATGACGCTTTCGCGGCCATCAAAGCCAAGATCGTCGGCGCCGAGGGGCTTATCCTGGCCAGCCCGAATTACATCAATAATGTGAGCGCCCAAATGAAGGGATTTATGGACCGGTGCTGCGGTGTTGTGCATTGCATGCAATTTTGGGGCAAATATGGGGTATCGGTGGTGACATCAGGCGGGGAAGGCGACGAACCGGTTGCAAAGTACATGAACCAATTTCTCATTATGACGGGAGCGGCGCCCGTGGGAGCTGTTTCCGCAAATATGTCCGTCATGCCTGCCGAGGACTTCACCGAGGAGCTACGGGAGCGTGCCCGGGAGCTGGGCAGAAAACTGGTTACGGCGTTGCGTGCGAGCGGGGTACCGCCGGAAGTGGAAGCGCGGAGGAACGCTTTTCGAGAGCGCATGCGCTCGCTTATCGCATGGAAGAAAGAAGAATGGCCGTACGAATACCAATACTGGAAAGACGGCATGGGCTTGTAGCAGCGGCCTGAGTGCCGCCGCTTTTGACGTACGCCGACGGCAAAGAAATGTAATCTGTGCCCCGTCCTGCCTGCGGTTGTAAATGATTGTCTCCGAGCTTTTTTAAAACCCTGCCCGGTATTAATCCACCCGTGTGCTTGTGCAGACGTCATCCAGGACACTGAACACAGCGATGCTGCGGTTGATCCCCTTGATATGCGTGAATGACAGCTTTTCCGCCTTCACATGGTTTTGAACGCGGCGATAGGTTTCTTCACAAATCAGAATCTGGCCTGCCGCGGCCAGGCGCTCCAGGCGGGCCGCCAGATTCACGGGAGATCCCAGCACCGTGTATTCTTTTTTTCTCAGCGAACCGAAGATCCCGGCCATTACCTCCCCGGTACTGATGCCGATGCCAATGGCTATTTGCTGATCCGCCTGGCCTGCCGCGGCATTCATTTCCGCGATAGTTTCTCTCATCCGCAAGGCGCTCTTTACGGCCCTGAGCGCGTCGTCAGCAGCGGCAAGCGGCGCCCCAAAAATGCCCATGATATTATCGCCGATATGTTTGTCGAGGGTGCCGTCAAATTCATAAATGATATTGTCCAGGGGAGAAAAATAGCGGTGATTCAGGATTTCGGCCAGGATTTCCGGAGACATGTTTTCTGCCATAGCTGAAAAACCGCGGATATCGGAGAAGATGACGCTCACCGTCTGGCGGCGGGGGAGAAGGCTGACGCCTCTGGCCTGCAATTCCCGGAGGACGGGCTCGGAGACAAATTGTTTGAGCCGCTTCTTCAGAGTATATTCCCGCACCTTGGCCTTCAGTTCATTATTGTCGAAGGGTTTCGTCAGAAAGCCGTCCAAGCCGGCATTGACCGCCTCGATGGCGCTGGCCATTGTGGCATAGCCGGTGAGCATGATGCGGGTAATTTCGGGGTTGATCCTGCCGATTGCCGTCAGCGTTTCCATGCCGTCTATGCCGGGCATCTTGTAATCAGAGATGACCGTTTCGATGGCCCGCCCATTATTTGCGACAATGTTAATTGCCTGGCCGCCATTTTCCGCCAAAAGGACGTGATAGCCATCATTTTCCAATATTTTGCGCAGGGCTCGCCTGACTCCTTCTTCATCGTCCACGACCACCAGTTCCCTCATGTCTGCCTCCTGTGACATGGCAATTCAATCACCATGGACGTGCCGATGTTTTCCACGCTGGTTACATCCATGCTGCCGCCATGCCGTTTAATAATCTCATGGGATACATAGAGACCGAGTCCCGTGCCCTCGCCCACGGTCTTGGTAGTAAAAAATGGCTTGAAGATATCCTTCTGCAACGCACCGGGGATGCCTCGGCCCGTATCGCGACATTCGATCACAACGCGATCACTATCCCTGGCGTAATGTGTGTTAAGAATGATTTTACCCTTGCCGTCGGGCAAGGACTGGAGGGCATTCTTTACGACATTGATAAAAACCTGGCCGAGGTTGGCAAAGTTGCCTTCTATGACCGGCAAGTTTTCGTCATAGTTTTTTTCTATTTCCACCGGGAGATATTTGTACTGGTTGTACAGGATGCGCAAGGCGTCATCAAGGGCCAGGTTGGCCAGGACGGGTTCAACGTACACCTGGGTTTTCCGGGAAAGGTCGAGCAGACTGCCGACAATCTCTCCCATGCGCCGCAGTTCTTTAAGAGAGAACCTGAGATCGTCCACCACCTCTTCCTGATTCGGCTTCGCCTTTTCGATGCTTTCCAGGCTGCTCTGAATCAGGCTGGAAGCGCCGGCCAGGGGGTTGTTAAGTTCATGGGCGGCTCCTGCTACCAATTGTCCGATGGCGGCCAGACTCTCTGATTGGATCAACTGCTGCTGCGTTTTCTCCTTCTCCTCCAGCGTTTTGCGGAGCGAAGCTGTCCGTTGTGCCACCTTACGCTCCAACTCCCTGTTCAACTCCTCTATCTCTTCATAGGCGAGAGCATTTTCTATGGCGGTCACGCTTTGGTTGGCGATGGTTGTCAGAAGTTCCATGTCTTCCTGAACAAGCAGTTCCCCCGACTTCTTTTCGCCCAAAGCAATTATCCCCACCAACCGCTGGGCGGAGAGCAGCGGCACCAGCATTGCCACTTGCAGGGTATCGAAGAATTGCCGGACTGCTTGCCTGTCTGCAAGGGGTAGGGGCAGCCGTTCCACCGCAATTTTACTGAGGGGCAGCGCCTGCTTTTCAAGGAAAATAACCAGAGGATGGGTGCGGTCAATAACGATATCGAGGGCGTTGGCAGTTCCCGCTTGGTTATCTGTAGCGATGTTAAAGACACCCGTGGCGCGGTCATAAAGAAGCAAAAAAACGATCTCCACTTGCAGCGCCGCTGTGATGGATTGTAACAGGAGGTCTCTCACTTGATGGAGTTTTAAAAGAGATGCCAGGTCGCCGCTGATTTTTTTTAGTAGTTGCTGGTAGTCATAGCGGCCCCGAAAGAAAAAGTTGTCAATGCCCTGTTGCACCTTCTGATGGAGCGGATTGAAGAGGAATACCATAAAGATAGCCAGGAAAAAGGGCAAAACGACGGTGCTTTTTCCAGACGGAACCAGGACGCTGTTGAAAAAATAAATGATGACAACGTAGGAAACCGTCAAAAGAGCCGTCAGGATGAAATAGAAAAGGCTGTGGCGGAGGACGGCGTTCATGTCCAGCAGGTCATATTTGAGCACTCCGAAGGCCAGCACCATTGCCGGGATGAAACTGAAGTTGCCGGGTGGATAGATAGGAAAACCCAGGATAGGTAAAATATTGGCAACCAAAAGGACGATGCTCAATCCTATGCCCCCCAGGAGATACTTGATGCGGTTTTTCAGCTCATTTTCCCGGGCTCGGTGCATCGCAGAAAATAATGTGAAAAGACAATATGATACTGATATCCCCGTGGCTGTCATGAAGGCGTAATAAAGGGGGCCGGCCTGGGCGATTCTGCCGAAGCTATAGATATTCAAACCGCTGATAAAAAGATCGGTAGGAATGAAGAAGAGCAATGTGAGGCTGAAGAGATAGGCCAGACGCTCCAGCCAGGCGCGCCCGGTGATGCCGATAAAGACATGTACGAACTGAATGAAGATGGGCAGACTGAAAACAAAGAAAAAATACGTGGCCCGGTCAACTTTCAGAGCCACGCTTTCCTCGGGGATGAGAGAAACCAGCGCCACGTCTGCATTGATCAGCGCTCCCAAAAAACAGAGGCCGGCAAAAAGAAGGGTGGTGCGATTTCTTTTACCCTTGCAGAGGGCAACAAGCGACAAAGACAAAAGGACGAGGAAACCGAGCAACGGGGGGGCGGAATAAGCGTAGGAGTTCTGCAAATAGAGAAGCATATGCGTGCCTTATTCCTTTCACCCCTTCAGTGAATAAACGGCAAGACCTCGACTTCAATTGCAAATATGTTTTCTAAAAATTTTTACCCCCGCTGAAGCGGCCGGGGGCGGGGTTCAGCGCAGCGCTAAAAGACGAAAACGGCCACCGCGAGGACGGTCGTGTATCCCTGATTTTTTACGATGCTGGATTGGGTAATATTGCGGGTGCTGACAATCTTGCCGCTTATCTTAAAGATTTCCTTTTTTTCATCCCAACTCTCATCAATATTGAAATCTATGCCCAATGTTGAAGCCAGCATGGCCGCGGCCAAATCCTCTGCATAGTCTCCCGCTTGCCTTTCCGTCTGGCCGAAGGCGTGATGTTCGCTGATATAACCGTAGGTATTCTTGTCGGTGGGAACGGCGCATCCCACTGATGCCGCCAGCAAGCGCCGGGGTTCATTGCTGCAACAGCGGCTGAGCACGCAGTAAGTGATGGCGCCGGGTTGCAACGATTTCAAACCCTGTGCCCGGGAAATTACCTTGCATTTCGGCGGCAGAATACTGGAAACCTGAACCAGATTACACTTTTCAATACCGGCATCCCGAAGCGCCAACTCAAATGAGTGGAGCTCCTCCTTATGGGTGCCCACACCCTTGGTAAAAAATATCATTTTGGGGACAAGTACGTTCAATTTATTTTCTCTCCTTTACACGTATGGGTATGTAACCCATCTGTTTAATGTTTACATCTTAATCCGAACAACCTTCCTGGGTCAAATAACCCATGACGCGATAGACCAGCTTGGCCGCCAGAAAATCCGGGGCGACCATTCCGGGGAGCGGGGCCAATTCGACCACGTCAAAGCCCCTTATCCGGCAACGGCGGGATATTTTTTTGATCAGGCCCGACACATCCCTCCAGGTGAGTCCATCGGGTTCCGGCGTGCCGGTTGCGGGCATGATCGCCGGATCAAAGACGTCAAGATCGATGGTCACATATACATCACCGGATAAGCAATCACCAATTTTTTCCTGCCAATCCTTGCCGCTGTGAATAAAATCCGCCGTAAAAGTGCGGACATCGCTGTTAGCCATAAAAATGGCTTCTGCCGCGCTCATACTTCGGATGCCCGCCTGCACCAGCGGACATATTTCCGCAATGCGGCGGGCAACGGCCGCGTGGCTATAAGGACTGCCTTGATAAGATTTTCGGAGATCCGCGTGGGCATCAAGCTGCAGAACCGATAATCGTGGATATTTATCCTTCATTGCCTGTACGGCGCCCAGGGACAGACTGTGTTCCCCCCCCAGCATGACGGGAGTTTTTGCATGGGCAAGTATCGCGGCAACCTGTTGACGCACGACGGCAACCATTCTTGCCGGCCCGCGGGCGTCCGCCTCCAGCGGCGCCGTGGTGTGGATACCCGCCAGATAGGTCTCTTTGTTCAGCTCTTCGTCGTAAAGCTCCATGTTGGCAGATGCTTCCAGGATAGCGCCTGGGCCACGACGGGAGCCGGATTGATAGGTCGAAGTCAAGTCATAGGGGACCGGCACGACAACAAAGGCCGCCTCGGAAAAAGAGGTGTATCTTGCATCCAAGCCGCCGTAATTCATAGTTCCACACACCGCCGGTAAATAATTCCAGTTTTACAAGTTCCGTCAAACGGGATAGGTTCATCCACAAAATGGGTTGCTAACATATTCATGATTGTTTGTCCATTCGCCACATCGCCTACCTTCATTAACGTCTCATCGCGGACTGGAAATTGGTGAGGTTGAAATTGCCGTCTTCGTAGCAAAGGTAGGAGGAATGTTGTTCCCAGTCGCCAAGCAGAACTAAGGTTTTTGTTACACCACTGCTGACTTCAGTCACTTCCAGCAAATGTTTGTGGCTATGCCCCAGAATGACGGCATCGAAACCATCCTTAAACTTACGCTGAGCAAAACGGCGCATTTTTCTCGCCATAGTGTCGGCTGATTCCACGGTCATTTCCTTGCTCAGGCAGGAGCAGATTTGGGCTATCCGCCAGAGAAAAGGAATGGGCAAGGACTTCTGCAACTTATAAAAAAAGCTGCTCCGGAGGAAACTTCTCAACAGCAAATATCTCTTATTCCGGCTATCCACCGTGTCACCGTGCGAGATGAGCACGCGGCATCCCTCCAGATTAAGGGCGGCCCACTCCCTTATCACTTCCATTCCCAGTTGCCTTGCAAAGTAGTCAGACAGTAAAAAATCATGATTTCCTTCGCACAGGTGGACCCTGATGCCGCGTTCTTTCAGGTCCGCCAGCATTTCCACGATATCCCGGAACTCCGGATAAACAAATGCCCCGCTGCTAAACCAGAAATCAAAAAAATCTCCAAGGATATAAAGGTCCCCCACATCGGTAAGCCTTTGACCAACGTCCGTTGTTGCGCCCGTCTGCCGTACAGTTTTCAAGGCGCCATTGCCCGTTCCCTCCAAACCGGCTAAAAACTCCATGAGCTTAAGGTAACTAGGAGCACTGCGGTGGCGGAGATGAGCATCGGATAAGAACAATACTTTCATATCAACAACACACTTGAATAAAAGGATTTTAAACGTTTTACCGGGAAACTTTTGTCCGAGGGGGACTTCTTAGCATAAAAAGTTCTGCACCAAAAGCTAAAATTGACGGAGCTGGCAAATGCGTCGAATTCTTTCATAGAAGGCGGAGATATTGCCTTGAGAATAACTACATCATCATCACCTCCACAACGCCGAGTTCACCGGGTGCGTAAGCGATCCGGTGGAACGCCTGGTTGGGGCATATATCCTCATTCAGTGATATCCTCCACATCGACTTCGATTTTCTGTCGCTGAAGAAGAACTCTCAGCGTATCACGATGGAGCAAGAGGTGGTCTCTTCCTACGATTGCGACTGCATATGCATAGGGCTGTTCGTCGACGAAGTAGGGGCTTAGCGCAACATTCCAGGGCGCATCACGTTCGTTGGCCGCCACGTGGTCAAGCTGCTCATTGTTAACGGACTTTGTCAGCCCCGGCATCGCCCCTTTTCCGGCGCACTTGATGAAAGCCTCGCCCGCTACCATCGTCAGCGCTTCCTCCTGTTTGGAGATGAACTGCCAGATTTTATCCGCCGTGACCTTGCCGAT
>JBAQLR010000182.1:0-3681 GCA_049302035.1 Syntrophales bacterium | reverse complement strand
CGGCTATGGAGAACCTGGCCCGCTACATCATCAGGACGTCCTTTTCCCAGGAAAGAATGCAGTACCTGGATCAAGAGGGGACGGTCGTTTATACATCCAGTCATAACGCATTTTGAAAAAAGGCGTGCCGGAGAGGTGTGTCTGAAATGGGCTCAAAACTTGTTACCGCGAAGGCGGAGAATGCCCCCTTGTCGGCTGACTCGACCAAAAGGGGGGCGGATTTCTCAAAAGGGCGGCCACCGATCCATCTTTCTTACCCAATCGCATCGCCAGCCCTTGCTTTTCGATGTAAAATACCCATTGACAAGCCAAAACAGCCAACCTACACTTCCCCCACGAAAAAGGAAGTTCTTATCAATGGCGAAGCAGAGCGGCAGACTGGTTATCGAGGCCGAGAAGATCACCTTCGCCTATGAAAATAAAAAGATCATCCATGAGTTTTCCACCACCATCCTCCGCGGTGACAAGGTGGGCATCATCGGTCCCAACGGCTCAGGCAAGACTACCCTCCTCAGGATACTGCTTGGCGATCTTTCGCCGCTCCATGGCACGCTGCGTCTGGGGATGGGTTTGGAGACCGCCTATTTCGATCAGCTTCGGGCGAAGCTCGATGAGGACAAGACCCTCAAGGAGAATATCGTCGGCAGCAGCGATACGGTGTTCGTCAACGGCGCGCCCCGTCACATCGTCGGCTATCTCCGAGATTTTCTCTTTCCCCCGGAGCAGATTATGACGTCGGTACGGTCTCTTTCGGGCGGTGAGCGCAATCGTCTGCTGTTGGCTAAGCTTTTCAGCATGCCGTCCAATGTCCTGGTCCTTGACGAACCTACCAACGACCTCGATATGGAAACCCTGGAACTGGTGGACGTCTATCAACGCTGGGATGAACTGGAAGAACTGGCGGTAAAATTCGACAGATAATCCATGATTCTTACGCCTTGCCCGACCCGGATAATCTTTCATCATCGTCGGAGCCAGTAATGATAGCCTGCGCTTATTTCACGGTATACCCGCGGCCATCGAGGCAGGCGCTCATCGCCCGTTGATAGTCCGCGCGCTTCTGTCTCATTTGATCTAAGGGCGCGCCAACAGGCGGCTTAGTCGGATCATAGCCTGTTTGGCTTACAGCCCAGCTATGGCATTCGTAACGATCAGTTGCCTGTTTCTTTTCACTCTGGCCTTGACGGGGATAGATGAACAATTGGTCTGACGAAATTTTGTCTTCCGACGGTGGCTCCTGACTGACTTCGCCCTCCGGTGGCTTGGCGACGATATAGCCACCCGCAGCTTGAGTGTAATAGACTTCATTGGCATAGTAGTAAGGGAAACCTCCTACCCAGAGCGATACATAGTTCGGAGGCAAAAAGGGAACAATCATGCCGAATGGAGGCGCAACGATGGCGAAACGCGATCTATAAGGACGGTACCAGATACCTCCGTAAGAGTAGTATCGTGTCCTGCCGTAAAACACCCCACGGGAGCCTCTTGGCAGCCTTCCAACGTACTGACCGCGTTCCGGGTAGGCATGGTTATGGCCATAACCAGAATCCATGAACTCGCGATGGCCGGAGCCACGCCTTTCCGCGTGTACCGCCTGCGTTGATCCGAACAGGATCATTCCTGACAACACTGCTAATATAAGCCCAATCATAAAATACCGATTCTTATTTTGAATACCCGACATAGCTATTACCTCCATAAAGTGAAATATAGTTTTTAGTTTTCCCTACTTCACATTATAGCCGCGCCCTTCGAGGCAGGCTGACATCGCACGTCGGAAGTTATAGGCCTTTTCCTGATAGCGGGCGTCGAGCGCTTGATCGCGCCGGTCGTAGGCTTCCTCCAGTTGCTGGGCATACTCTTGTCGGGACGCATCTGATGCAGCGCCGGCAAGAGCCCCGCTACCTGCACCGATCAATGCGCCTGCCCCTGCGTGCCTCGGGCCGGCTATTAACGCGCCAAGCACCGCGCCGGCAATGGCCAGGACGGTGGTATCATACCCGGGAGGAGGCATCGGCACCACTTTTACACGACGCTCGGACGGAATAGATGATTGACTCGGATCGAAGCCGGTCTGTTGTATGGCCCAGTTGTAACATTCATAGTGGTCTCGCGATTGCTGCTTTGTTGTCTGGCCCTCTTTCGGGTAAAAATAGACCTGAGTAATGGGAGTCCTTGGGCCTGGGGCTGAGCCTGCGCTTGGGGCCACGCGATAAGCCGCAGGATAACACCCGGTCAGTGCAAGGATTAACAAGAGAAGCAAAAGCCGAAAACCTGCCTGTGGTAACCGCCGTTTCGGTATATGTTTTACAGACGCCATTTTCCAGATTGACATCATCATTATATGTCCTCCTTCGTTCATTATGCCTTTTCTTGGCATAGGATTTAGATATGTTCCGGATAATTGTAGCACAGACCGGGTTAAAAATAGAACAAGAACATTATCCAATTCCGTCTGTGGCGGCTTAGAAACGAAGCCATTTCAGGGATTCAAATGCCGATAAAACACCTTTTTTACCACTTCCGCCATCAAGATATAAAAGATAATGATCAGGGCGAGGATCAGGAGAAAGGACAGGGGCAGAGTGACTAATCCGAATATCCTGCCCAGAGGTGTAAAGGGAAGGATAAGCGCGGCCATCACCACGGTCAGGGTGGCGACGAGCAGTTGGTTGCCCGGGCGGCTCTTATAGAAAGGTCTGCGGCGGCGGATGACCAGTACGACGACAGCGGCGGAGACAACCGATTCCATGAACCACCCCGTCCGGAACTGCTCCGGCGTGGCATGGAGAAACAGCAACATCACTCCAAAGGTCAAATAATCGCAGACCGAGCTGACCAGCCCGAAGGCAAACATGAATTTCCGGATAAAGGCAATATCCCAGCGCCGGGGACGATTCACCATTTCCACATCCACCTGATCAGTCGCAATTGTCATCTCGGGGAAATCCGTCATCAGATTGGTCAACAGGATTTGTTTGGGCAGCAGGGGAAGAAAGGGCAGAAAGAGGGAGGCGCCGGCCATGCTGAACATGTTGCCAAAATTAGCGCTGGTGGACATAAAGACATATTTCAGGGTGTTGGCAAAAGTCGTTCTGCCTTCCTGGACGCCTTGCACGAGAACCGCCAGATCCTTTTCCAGGAGCACGATATCCGCCGCTTCTTTGGCCACATCCACTGCCGTATCCACGGAAATGCCGACATCGGCCGCATGCAGGGCGGAGGCGTCATTGATGCCGTCCCCCATGTAACCCACGACATGCCCCGCCTTGCGCAAGGCCAGGATAATGCGTTCTTTCTGGTTAGTAACTTCAAAAAAGTTACTCCTTGATAAACCGCCCCTGCGGGGCGTGAGTCGCTAACTTTTGAATAGGCTTCGTGGCATATAACGTTCAAGGCCCAAAAAAGTGCGAGATATTCTATATGAAAATGGATGCAACTACCAAATTATTTTTATCTTTCGTTGATTGGGAAAGAGATTTGACTCCAATTTATCGTAAATCAGCAATTTCCGTTTTATTCTAGCGGGTGTCCCGATCATCCGTTTCAGCCTTGCTTCCCCGTGGCCAAGCATGACAAACCTTCTTACCAACTCTTTGCATAGAATAAAGCCGTTGCACACTATAGCAAGAAGGCAATCTTTGCAAATCGAATGTTTTGATTTCCCAAATCCACCACCTA
>JBAQLR010000181.1:0-17371 GCA_049302035.1 Syntrophales bacterium | reverse complement strand
CGCCAGCTTTTGACTGCCGCCTTCGGCGCCTTCGACGAGCGTGCCCTCATCGCCGCTGCCGGGCTGAAGGGGAGCAAATCAAAAACGCTCGAAGACTGGCTGCGCGATGAGTTTTTTGAGCAGCATGCCAAGCTCTTCCACGACCGCCCATTTATTTGGCACATCTGGGACGGCAGCTCCGATGGCTTCCACGCCCTGGTCAACTACCACCGACTCGACTATGCCACCCTGCAAAAGCTCACCTACAGCTACCTCGGCAACTGGATTCAGCAGCAGTCCGATGACGCCAAAGCCGACAAACCCGGCGCTGCCAAGCGTCTTGGAGCCGCCCAAGCCCTCCAGACAAAACTCGCCGCTATCCTCGAAGGCGAGGCCCCACTCGACATCTTTGTCCGCTGGAAACCTATCAAAGATCAGGCCCAAGGCTGGCATCCCGACATCAACGACGGTATCCGCCAAAACATCCGACCCTTCCTGTTGGCAGGTGACGTTGGCAAACGAGGAGCTGGCCTGTTCCGCGCCATCCCTCTCGCACTCAAAGACAAAGATCGCGGCACCGAACCCACCCGCCCCAAATCCGACTACCCCTGGTTCTGGTGCGAAGATGAACCCGGAACCGCCCCCCCCGGCGGCAAAGAATTCATCGGCAACCGCTGGAATGACGTCCACCTGACAATGGCCCGAAAAAAGGAGGCAGGCTCATGAGCGCCAAACCCCGCAAACCTTCTGCCAACCCCCTTAAACCGGCGCACGATTTTAACGCGTTGGTGGACGCGATAAGCCGCGTGCATGAAGAGTGCTCCGCCGCCGTCAACCGCACGGTCAACACCACGCTCACGCTTCGCAATTGGGTTATCGGTTTTTATATCGTGGAATACGAGATGCGTGGCGCTGACCGGGCAAAATATGGAGAAGGAGTTATCACGGCGCTTGCTGATGTCCTGGTGATACGTAAGATTCCCCGTTGCGATCGGAGAGAACTTTACCGATACCGGCTTTTCCACCTGGCCTATCCGCAGATAGTGGAGACACTGTCTCCACTATTGCCACCGGACTCTGAGATTGTCCGAGCAGCGTCCGGACAATCTTCCGCCGCGAAGGATGGGCCTGATACTCCATTTCCAATTGTGGAGTCAGTGCCTCCACAATTGACTCTCTCCGGGCGCAAGCTGGTGGAGAGTCTTTCGTTCACCCACTTTGCCGAATTGATCGACATTGAAGACCCCCTCAAACGCGCTTTCTACGAGATCGAGTGCATTCGCGGCAACTGGTCCGTGCGGGCGCTCAAAAGGCAAATTGCGACTCTGTATTACGAGCGGTCGGGCCTTTCCCTTGACAAGGAAAAGCTCGCCGACATGGCCCATTCCGCCGCCGAAAAGGCCGAGCCAAAACTGGCCATCCGAGATCCCTACATCTTTGAATTCCTTGGGCTTAAAGCCAGCGAAGCTGTCAGCGAATCCAACCTCGAAGCGGCACTCCTGGACAACTTGCATGAATTCCTGATGGAACTCGGCCACGGCTTTTGCCTCGAAGCCCGGCAGAAGAGCATCGTCATCGGAAAGACCAGAGGGTTTGTGGATCTGGTTTTCTACCATCGCATCCTGAAATGCCATGTTCTCATCGAACTCAAGGTGGACAAGTTCACTCATGAACACATAGGCCAGCTCAACACCTACGTGTCCTGGTACCGCAAACACATGATGACCGATGGGGATAATCCGCCGGTGGGGCTCCTGCTCTGCACGCAGAAAGACCACACCCTGGTCGAATACGCCATCGCAAGCATGGACAACCGCCTCTTCGTTTCCAAGTACCAGCTTGAACTGCCCAGGAAAGAGGAACTGGAACAATTTCTCCAAACCAAACGCCGCGAGATAACTGAAGGGTAAAAATCTTAGGAGTCCTGTTATGATACGTTTCATCCACGCCGCTGATGCTCACATTGACAGTCCGCTTAAAGGTCTTGAGGCGCATGACGGGGCACCCGTTGATGTCCTCCGCGGCGCCACGCGACGGGCTTTCGGGAACCTGATCCAACTGGCAATTGATGAGAACATCGATTTCCTGGTCATTGCCGGTGATCTCTATGACGGAGATTGGAAGGATTACAGCGCCGGCCTCTTTTTCCGGGGGCAGATGGTGCGATTGCACGACAAGGGCATTCCGGTTTATCTGATTGCCGGCAACCATGACGCGGCCTCGGTGATTTCCAGAAAGCTGAGCCTGCCGGATAATGTGCATCCCTTTTCTAACCGGACGGTGGAATCCAGAGAGGTTGCCGGGCTGCCCGTGGTGATTCACGGACGCGGTTTCCCGCATCGAGCGGTGCCTGAAAACCTGGCGATTGATTATCCCGCTGCCCTGCCGAACAAATTTAACATCGGCCTCCTGCACACCAGCTTGACCGGCCGCGCCGGTCACGACACCTACGCCCCCTGTTCGGAAGCGGATCTATGCCAGAAAGGCTATGGCTACTGGGCGCTCGGTCATATTCACCAACCCGAGGTAATCAGCCGGAATCCCTGGATTGTGTTTGCCGGGAATTGTCAGGGACGGGATGCCCGGGAGATAGGTCCGCACGGGTGCCGGTTGGTAACGGTGAATGATTGTCTGGAGGTGGAGAATGCGGCGTGGCACGACCTGGATGTTGTCCGGTGGCAGGTACTGGAAATCGATCTCGCCGGGGTTACCGCAGAGTCAGAGGCGCTCAGTCGTGTTACCAAAGCGATGGCCGGTGCGGTAAGTGCAGCAGAGGGGCGATTGGTCGCTGCCCGGATCGTGTTCACAGGCGCCACACCTCTGCATGGCTCACTGCACCATGATACGCACCGCTGGCGCGCCGAATTGCTGGGGCGTGCCCAGGATCAGGGCGAGGAGGCCCTCTGGATTGAACGAATCAAGGTTTCAACATCTCCCGTGTATGATCTGGCACAACTTGCGGAGCGGGATGCTCTTACCAAAATCGTGCTGGAGACCTTGGAGGAAGCCAGAGTTGAACCGAGCAATCTCCCTGCCGAGATTAAGGAGATGCTCGATGTGCTACCTCCCGAAGTCCGCAGCGATGTTGAATCTGACTGGGGCGAAAGCGAGCGGGTGAAGGCGATGGAGGCTGTGCGCGCCATCATCCTGGATGCCCTGGGGACGAAAGGAGGTCAGACAACATGAGATTTGATCGATTGCAGATTCCGGCCTTCGGACCGTTTACCAATCTGGACCTCAACTTTTCCGTCCAGGGCGGCGATCTCCATGTCATTTATGGTTCCAACGAAGCGGGCAAAAGTTCTCTGCTCCGTGCCTTCCGCGATCTACTCTTCGGCATACACGGCCAATCGCCTGACAATTTCCTCCACGACTATAAAAAATTGCGTATCATGGCAGAGATCGTCAATCGGGCGGGTGAACGGCTCACTTTTCAACGGCGCAAAGGAAATAAAAACACCCTGTTGGACGCCGCTGGCAATGAATTGCCGGATAGCGCCTTAGGTCCTTATCTTGGCAGTGTGGATCAGGACTACTTTTCCACCATGTTTGGTCTGGGAACGAAAGAACTCCGCGAAGGAGCCGAACAGCTACTACTGGGTAAAGGCGATATCGGGAATGCCCTGTTCTCAGCCAGTATGGGCGGAACACCCGTGCAACTGGTGCTGGCAGCGCTAATTGAAGAGTCGGAGCATCTCTTTAAAGGCCGTGCGACAACCAATGTATCGGTCCGCCCGGCGGCAAATGAATATAAGGAGCTTTTGCGTAAAAGCCGCGAGGCCGTGGTGAGTCCTGAGGCATGGGAGAAAATGGAAAAGAATTTTGCCACAGCTGAGGAGAACAAGACCAGGCTGGAAGGTGAGATTGTCGCATGCACGCGCGACCTGGAATGGCTTTCCCGTTGTGAAGATGCGCTTCCCACCGTGGGATGTTTAAGTGAGGAGATGCGAAGACTGGAGTTACTTCCCTTAATGCCAGACGTTTCCAGCGATTTCGTGGAGCGGGCGCGAACCGCACGGAATGCTGCCAGTGAAGCCGGCGCAGAAGTCAAGCGTCTAACGTCTCAAATTACCAAACTTGAAGAGCAATTGGCAGATTGCCAAACTTCACCCGCCGCGCTGGCGGAGGCCGACGCGTTGGATCGTTTGCATCAAGACTTGGGCGTTTATCGGGAGCGCAAGAATTCCCTGGTTGATCTGGAAACCGAATTGGCAGGGCTTGCAGAAGCTCTGCGGATTGGCATGCAAAATCTGGAAATGACGGCTGATTTATCTTGCCTTGAAACGCTGCGGCTGAGCAGCGCCGTCCGGTTGGCCTGCGAGGAGGCTGCCGATAACCTACAAAAAGCACTGGATGAGCTTGAGAAAAACAAAGAAAAGACGGAAGACCTGAAGACACAGATCAAAACCCGGGAAGCGCAGTTGCAGGCTCTGCCGGATACTGATTTGACCAAGCTCCGGGATGCTTTAGCCGTCGCGGCTGCGGCCACCGAGGCGAACAAAACGCTTGTGGCGAGCGAAGCGGAGGCTAAACGTCTTGACCATGAAGTAAGGGATCTCCATCGGAACCTGACTGGGGCTCCCAAGGACTTGGACATGACTGGCGCCCTTGCTGTTCCCACCAAAGCGACTATCCGCCGCATCAGTGATGAAATGGCCGGGATAACCCGGGATATCAAGAGCGATGAGACCAAGTGTCGTGAGGGGAAAAAACAGATGGAGTCCCTCCAAGCCGAGCTGGGCCGGATGGAGCGCCGCGGAGAATTACCCTCTGAGCAAGCGCTCCGCAAGGCCAGAGAACATCGCGACCACGGGTGGAGCCTTGTGCTGGCGGAATGGAAAGGCACGGGGAACAGGGAGGAATTCATGCCGGGCACGCCCCTGGAGGAAGCCTTTCCGCAAACGATTGTCCATGCCGACGATATTGCGGATCACCTCCGTGAGCAGGCGGAGGCTGTGGCCCAGGCGGAGGAAAAGCGCTTCCAGATAAGCCAGTCTGAAAAACATAACCAGGAGACGGAAGGAAATATCGCGGCACTCCAGAGCAAATTGCAGGAATGCCAAACCGCATGGGAGGCGACGTGGCTACCCTGCGGAATTACGCCCCAGGCGCCGGCGGAAATGGAAGAATGGCATGAAGCCTGGAGTACGTTTAAAGACCTTCTCCGTCAATTGAGGATTGCCGAAGAAGCTTGTCGGCAGAAGAACAACCAAGTACGAGAAGCCAAGGTGCAGCTTGCCGCTGTTCTCTCCGAGTCGGAAGAAAAAGAGTTTACGCTGCTTTTTGACAAGGCCAGAAGGCAAGTACAGGAAGGCGAACAGGCTGCGGGGCGAAAAATCGAAGTAATGAATCAACTCCGCGGGCTGAAGAGTTCATTGCAAACCTTGGAACAGAATAACACTCGTTTTGCCACGGCGGTCGAGGTTGCAATGGAAAAATGGGAACAGCAGGTTCAGATCGTTGGTATGCCGAAAAACATTTCACCCAAATCTGGACTGGGACTTTTGCAGGAGCGAAAAGAGCTCCTGGTAAAATTCGATAGCTGGAAGAAAACTTCACCCACTTTAGTGAGAACCAAGGAGGCTATGGGGCAATACGAACAAGCCGTAAGGGAAAAAGCTCTTGTCCTGGGAGCCAAAGGCGATACCACGGAGACTCAGGAAATTGATCTTTGGAAGATGTTAGGCAAAGCCCGCACTGCCCAAACGCGCCATGATCAAATCGTCGGTCAAATAGAAGACGCGAATAATACTCTGGAAGAGAGTCAAGCATCCTCTACCCAGGCGCTTCAGGCGTTGGATGAGCTAATCCATCTGGCAAAGCTGGAAACGGTTGAAGCCTTGGAGCCATTACTGGCCAATTTGGAGTCACGCAACCAGGCGCAGGGTCAGATTACTACCCTCCGGAGCACGCTTAGCGGCCTGGCGCGCGGCCAAACGGTTGATGATTTCCTCGCCCGCATCAGAGGGGAGGATATGGAGGCACTTCCCCAGAGGAAAGACACACTGCAAAGGCAGAAACTAGAAAAAGAGGCAACTCTCCAGACGGTACGTGATGCCGTGTTCGAACTAAAAAGCCAGAGGCAGAAGCTTGAAGCTGCCGGAGACGAGGCCGCGAACTATCGGCAGCAGGCCGAACTTTATGCAGCGCGGTTGCAAGAAGATGCCTCCCACTTTGTACATCTTCGCTTGGCAACGCATTTCCTGCAAACTCAGATCGAGCGGTTCCGGAAAGAAAACCAAGGTCCTTTGCTGAAAAAATCCGGCCAGGTCTTTCAGAGCATCACGCGGGGCGCGTTCGGTGGACTGGATGCAGAGTTCAATGCTGACGATACCCCTATCCTGGTGGGTTTGCGCCCTGATCAGCCTTCGGTTCCGATTGAAGGGATGAGTGACGGCTCCAGGGATCAGCTTTACCTTGCCCTCCGCCTGGCGGCGCTGGATCGTTATCTGGAACAGCATGAGCCTATGCCACTTATCCTGGATGATTTGTTGATCACCTGCGACAATGACCGTGCGGCGGCGATTCTTCCGCAACTGGCCACACTGGCCCAGCGCACCCAAATATTTCTCTTCACCCACCACGACCATCTTGTCGAACTTTGCCGTAAAACTCTCGGTGAAGACACTTTCCATCTGCACCAGTTGAACACTAATCTTAGTGCAAAGGGCAATTAAAACATGACGATCCTTGAATCTATCCTTAAATCTTTACATAATGCCGCCTCCTACAACCAGCACGAGCTGGCGCCGCCTGGCATCATCCTATGGCCTGACGAGGAACGGTTGTGGATGGAATGCATCGAGCCGTTACGGGCGGGCTTCCCCGTCCTGTGGTCGCTCGGAGATTATGCTCCCGATAAGGCTACGGGGCCGGCGGCTTGGCTGCGCTACCAGTTGGAGACACAAGCTGGCGAGGATATACCGGTGATCTATCTGCCCGGCATCGGACGCGCGGCTTTTCGTAGTGCCGACCAATTTCCGAATCAGGCAAAACATTTATTTGCCCTGCAATTCCAGGGACAATTCTGGACACAGAAAAACGGGAAAAACTGGACACCCTTTGCGTTTTTTTCCAGTGCAGATGGTGGTCTCGGCTTAGATGTCTCCGGCGATCAAGACACGAAGAAGGCAATTCAGGAAAGCTTGCCGAAGTTGTTGGAAGTCGAGGTGGAGGCGCTGCAAGGGCGAAAGCTGGAAGCGGGAGACTTCCGCGCTGTCGTCACGAAGGACCCGGCGCGGACACTTTTACGATGGATGGGCGATCCAGGTAAAATCAAGCTGGAACTGGAAAAAAACGGATCGGAATGGAGCAGTTTTCGGGCCGTCTGTCGGGATGCCTATCAATTCAATCCGGAAAAGGATGGTGCAATCACCGCCGCCGAAAAACTGACCAGTGGCAATGTGGCGTGGACATTGGTGTGGGATCGGTACAAGGAAGCACCGCGCGCCTATCCAGGAATAAAAAACCTGTTGGATCCTCCCGGACATGTTGCCCTTTTTGAGAAGGCGAGCGAATACAAGCCGAGCTCGAATCGGCAGGAGGAAGAGCATTTGGCAACAGACCTCCTCGCCCTGTCGAAGGCATCGCCCAAGGATGCCATCGCTAAAATCCGGGCACTGGCCGCTGAGCATGCTCATCGCGCCACCTGGGTCTGGGCCACGCTGGGGGAATCACCACTGGCGATAGCCATCGGCCATTTGCGAGATCTGGCGGAGGTTGTGCAAGCATCCGGAAATCCTTCCACCTGGGAGGCACTGGCTGATTACCAGGCGATGTCTGGCTGGAAAACCGACCGCAGTATGTTGCGGGCTCTCAATGCAGCGCGAACCGCTGCCGCCGCCAAAGCCGTGACCGCTGCCATCCGGGCGGTCTATCTCCCGTGGCTCGAAAAGTTTTCCATACTCACCCAAGCGCTGGCAACAACCTATCCCGCCGCTGGGCCGCTGACCTGTCGCACTCTGCTTGCCGAGGAAGGCACGGTCTATCTTTTTGCCGACGGCCTGCGGATGGATTTAGCGAGAGCGTTGGAAGAAAGGCTTATTTCTTCGGGGTTAGAGGTGATCTTCGCACATGCATGGTCCGCACTACCGACAGTCACCGCGACCGCCAAGCATGCCTGGATGCCGCTGGCCGGAAAATTAGGTGGCCCGTTGGCGGGGGAAGGGTTTGAACCGAAAGAGCAAGTAAGCGGAAAGACAATTACCCACGCGCGGTTCAAGCAACTTATCGCAGAATTGGGGATACCATTTCTGGCATCTGATGGTACCCTTTTTCCCACCGGGTGCGCCTGGACGGAGTTCGGTTCTCTCGATACCTATGGCCATGAGCAGGGGGCCAAATTGGCTTGGCGTGTGGAAGAAGAGTTGGCCGGTTTGCAGCAACGGATATTCGAACTCATGCAAGCTGGATGGACAAAGATAAAAGTAATCACGGATCATGGTTGGCTCCTTCTCCCCGGTGGGTTGCCCAAAGCGGAACTGCCCAAGCATCTTACCGCTTCCCGCTGGGGCCGTTGCGCTATCCCAAGCCCTGGTGCTCAACACGGTTATCCGATGACTCCCTGGTTTTGGGACGCTACCGAAGCTGTCGTCCTGGCTCCCGGTGTCGCGTGTTTCGTAGCCGGGATGGAATATGCCCATGGTGGACTCACCTTGCAGGAGGCTCTTATTCCTTCTTTGACGGTTTTGACCAATCAAACCGGTGGTACTAAACCTATTATACTGAAAGAGCTGAAGTGGTCCGGACTGCGGCTGAACATGATCTGGGAAGGCGCGACAGGACTTACTGTTGATCTCCGCAGTAAAGTCGCGGATGCCTCAACCAGCTTTGCCGTATCCACAACGACTGCGGCGGAAAATGGCCAGAAAACCAGCCTGCTGGTGGCAGATGACGAGTGTCTGGGTGTGGCGGCCTTCCTCGTGGTCGTTGATCAAGCGGATCAACCAATTTTCAAACAACCCATCGTGATTGGAGAAAACTGATATGCAACTCGACGCACTAGACCAAATCGCTGCGAAGGCATTTGAGGGATACCTCGTGCGCAAAGACCTTGTACGCCAATTCAAAGGACAATATCCGGTGCCCACCTATGTGGCGGAGTTTCTTCTGGGCCGCTATTGTGCCAGCGTGGACGAGTCGGAAATTCAGGAAGGACTTGCCATCGTGCAACGCCAATTGGCCAGCCGGACGGTCCGGGCAGGTGAGGAAGAGCTGTTTAAAGCCCGCGCCAAGGAGCAGGGCCGCGTGAAACTCATCGATCTCATCAAGGCCCGGTTGGATGCCAAAAATGATTGTTTCCTGGCCGAACTCCCCAGTGTACGGCTCAATAATGTTCGCATCGCAGATGATCTGGTCAACACGCACGACCGTATGCTGACGGGAGGTTTTTATGCGGAGGTGGATCTCACGTATGATCCCAGTATAGCCGAGGAGAAGAGCGGACGTCCTTTTGGCATTGAATCCCTGCGTGAAATCCAGCTCTCGAAGAGCGATGTATTGGAGGCCCTCTGTAAAGGCAGAGCCTTATTCACCTTCAAGGAATGGAAGGACTTGCTTCTGCGCAGTGTGGGACTGGAACCGGCAGTGCTCGGAGAGCGCACCTGCGATGTCATGCTCCTCCGCATGGTACCCTTCGTAGAAAACAATTACAACGCCGTAGAGCTTGGTCCCCGCGGCACGGGCAAGAGCCATCTTTACCAGCAGGTGTCGCCCTACGCGCACCTGGTCTCAGGCGGCAAAGCCACCGTGGCACAGATGTTCGTCAACAACGCCAATGGCCAGAAAGGCCTCGTTTGCCAATATGACGTGGTATGCTTTGACGAAGTCTCCGGCATCTCCTTTGATCAGAAGGACGGGGTGAACATCATGAAGGGCTACATGGAGTCCGGGGAATTCAGCCGGGGCAAGGAAAGCATTCGCGGCTTTGGCGGCATGGTAATGGTGGGTAACTTCGATGTGGATGTGGAACATCAGCAGCGCATTGGCCACTTATTCGGGCCACTCCCACCAGAGATGCGCGATGATACGGCCTTTATGGACCGCATCCATTCCTATATCCCCGGCTGGAACGTGCCAAAAGTCAGCCGCGAGCAGTTGACCGAGCATTTTGGCCTGGTCAGCGATTTCCTTTCCTCCTGTTGGAATCATCTGCGTTCCCAAAGCCGGGTCAATAAACTCCAAGGACGTATCCAATTCGGTGGCGCTCTGAGCGGACGCGACACGTCAGCCACGCAAAAAACGATGAGTGGCCTGCTGAAACTGATGTTCCCAGATCCTGAAGCCGATATCCCCGACGACGCCATCGAGTGGGCTGCCAAGCTCGCTCTCGAATGTCGCCGCCGGGTGAAGGAACAACAAAAGCGCATCGGGGCTGCCGAATTCCGCAACACCCACTTCAGCTTCACCATGCTGCCTGATGGGATGGAGCAATTCGTCTCCACTCCGGAACTTCACAGCGAAAACAGCATCGGCAGCGACCCACTCCCCGCCGGTCAGGTCTGGGCATTGTCTCCAGGTGGCACAGATGAAAATCCCGGCCTGTTCCGTATTGAGGTGTCCGAGGGGCCGGGAAGTGGGGTGAAGATTCTCAATCAAAGCCCGCCGGGGCCGCTCAAGGAGAGCGTGCGCTGTGCCGAACAGAATCTCTATGCCAGAGCCAAGGAACTGGTCGGTGACCGCGATCCGCGCGCCCATGAATTCACCATTCAGTTCCGTGCCTTTGATGCCTGCAAGAGTGCTGCGGCGACAGGAATCCCCATCTTGCTCGCCATGTGTTCCGCACTCGTCGAGCGCAGCCTGGAAGGCGGTCTCGTCATCGTCGGTGGACTCAATCTCGGGGGATCCGTCGAGCCCATTTACAATGCTGTCAGCATCATCGAACTGGCGGCCGACAAAGGAGCGCAAAAGATCATCATGCCTGTCTCTGCCCGCAAGCAACTCTTCGAGATGCCTGATGAGTTGGCCACCAAGATCACTGTCGTGTATTACGCAGATGCAAAAGACGCCCTGCTCAAGGCGCTTAGTGAGTGAAAAATGAGGTGTATCCGGGCAACGTGAAATATTGAAACACTGCCGAAAAACTTGGCGGTTACAGAGTGCGCAGTCCAGCGGACAAATTATAGGCCGGGGGTGATGCGTGTCATGCGGGAAAATATAAAGCGCATGAATTGAGCAATTGATATTGTAATTAAAGATTCCTAAATTTTCAGGAATCGCTCAGCCATGCCCCATAAGCCTTGATATCTATCATAGGGACTGTAGCACTGTTCTGAAGCCGCGAAATTAAATCAAAAAGGAATGCGGTAGCAGGCCTGCCCTGAGATGTTAACGCATGCAACGCACTTATTTCATTATAACTAAATGTTCCATGCGCGGCAATGCAACCCATGTCGAGGCGCGACTCTGCGTCAGCCTCACTGAGTACTTGGATAAGCGGATCGCCAAGCGCTGGATTCCAATCACTTTCAAATGCGAGTATTCCACCAATAATTGGGACCAAGGACTTGGGTGGATAGGTGCCACCAGCATGAGGTATTGGCAAGCTTGTGCGATGGAGGCGTCTGACACTTGCCGCTTTTTTTTGTGCATACTCAACAAGAGTAGCGTTTATAGCTTGTTTTGCCTCAAACACTCCATAAACACTCTCTGCCGGTATGATTTTCTGACCTTCATAGTGAAAAATAAAGGGAGAGTATTGTCGATCAAATACAACAACATCTATTTGCTCGCTGAAATTCCCCTGACTATCTACCACATGAGCTGTTGCTGCTTGGTATCGCTGAGGCAAATATTGCTGGAGAAGCTCCAGCCACACATTTTCACTTGCATCTCCCTTTGTCCCAGGATGTGCAAACGCCTTGCGCGATGTAGCTAAACGTTGATGTATATCGTCATGAAGACCAGAGAGCAATTCGGACAGTGACCAATCTTTCACCTTACAGTTCTCCCTAAATTTTATTAAAGTTATTTCTCCACAGCCGCTTCCTTAAGGACAGCCTCAGGAATTGGTCGGCTATCCTTAAGGGTCGTCATGATAACGGGAATTTTGGCCCAAATAGTTCACGCCAAACCCGCAGTGCTTCACCATTTCTTCCGTGCCGCACATGATCAATAGCAATTGTTGCCTGCCGGCTGGCCTCCTGCAACAATTGGCGAGCTCTTTTCTTCCGCGTATCATCCATGTCATCGCTCACAGCAGGACCAAGACCGGCCGGATCAGGCCAGGTGTCGAAAACCCGATCAGCCAGCGTCGAAAATAGGGCCTGCATCTCACGATCAAATTGGCACTGCCAACCGCCGTAAAGACACTCAAGTGCCATTACTTCAATAAGAAAAGACGGTTTTACTGGTTTTTCATCATGTTTTTTATTGTTGTTCCAGTACTTTACCATGCGTACGATCCCTTTCCATTCATTGGAAAAAGACTGATGGGCGGCAACTGCTTTCTTCGCATGTGTTTCCGGGTTAGTCATTATCCACTGTCCAGAAGCGACATCAGGAATCTCATAATCTTCCTTCATTGAGAAGGAGGGTACGGCATCTACGCTAATAACCCGATAGTCGGTGTTGTCTTCCGCATCAATCACGACGCCAAAATCAACATTGACTGATCGACCTTGTTTGCGGACAGCTTTTTCACCATATTTTCCGACCAGCGCATCATGAAAATCGTTCACCACGGTTGATGGTGCCTTAGATCGATAGTGCTTTTCTGTCTCGCTGAGAACGAAGAAGATGTCGATATCCTTCAATGGTTTGGTTTTGGTGTGCCTTGCATATGATCCCGTCAAAAAACTTCTATCAATAGAGAATTTTGTTGACATATAGTCTCGTACTTCAGTGTGTCGCTGGGATGCATTTTTTTGCTCTTTTTCATTAAGCTCTAATCGACTTTTAAACTTACGGAAAGCTTCATCAATAGTTAACATCAGTTCTTTCTCCAATAGCCTGCATCTGCCCCCAATCCGCTGTGCTCGATTGTTGAACCGAGACTTTGTTTGACCATGCCATCAGTTGAAAGGCATTGGGCGGGCGTCCAACCTTCTACATCAGGTCGTCCTTTCTTATTCTGCAGCAGTAGCCTGTAGCTGGCCTGACTTGGCGCTATTCCTGCTTTAAGTATGTGATAGCGGAGCTGATCCGTGTCGGTCCAGAAACTACCATTGCCAGATGACCAGCTATAAATAATATCAAGATCCCAGCGAACAATTAACTTCTCGCTTTTAGGGTCGTAAACTTCAAGAATAACGCGCTCTAAATGGTTGGACTCGATCCACGTGCTGAGGGCCAACATTGTACTATCCCAACTTTCGACTAAATTTGAAGGGTCAAGCCCTGTTAGCCGAATGATGTCTTTAAGGCTTTTAAGGATGTTGTCAGCCACGTAAATAATTGAGTGTGTATAGGAATAAACCACGACAGTGCTCATCTTCCGTAAAACCCTTTCTCGTCAATAGTCAGTGGGGATGAACTGACCAAATTTTTATTTTCATCGGACATTCCTTCATTAAGATCGCGCGCAGTTATACGGGAACTGAGTTTTTTGAGAGATGTCTGCACCCACAGTAAATCATCTTTTCCAAATGGCAGTGACATGGCCCACTCTCCGTTGAGTGGGTCATAACCAAACACATCTTCATTTGCGTCAGTCCCATCAAGAGCTTCATCATCATAGAGGCAATAGATTCGCGTCCTTGGGCCGTCACAAGTCACGATAATCGGAGAATTCTTTGGCACTTGATCGGCAATGCAACTGGCGGCAAGGCCAGTGGCTTTTTCAAGTTCTTTTCTCGATTCTGTTTGCTTTGATAGAGTCAGAAGATCAATGATCGCTGCCCATGTCGCTGCTGCATCTCGATGCGGCGAGCTTCTGACTATCCGGCTTGCAACTGTAGTCACGTCAAACTCCTTTTCCAACAGTGCGGTTATTTATTGCTTCCTCTGCTGCTTCGATCAGATCTGCGATGGTAAGCTGATTTGGGTCTAAGGCGGTTTCCCGTCGTCGCGCCAGGCCATTCACTATAACCTTCCGGATCGCACGTCCATCAAGTCCGACACAAGCGGCAGCACACCTTTCTAAGTCAGGCGAGGTCAGTAATTTACTAACTGTCTTAAACGTCTTGCTAAGACCAGTTAGGCAATTTTGAAGAATTTGCCCACATGCCTGCCTGTCCGGCAAAGGAATGTTCAGTATTAGATCACATCGAGAAGTAAAAGCAGCATCGATAGCCTGGGGGAAATTACTCGTCGCAATAAAAAGTAGATTAGGAAAATGTTCCGCGAGCGCATCCAGTTGCACGAGCACGGCATCCGTTGCTCTGTGTATGTCTATGGGGTTGGCTTCGAGACTTAATTTAACACGGTCGGCTGCGAGCGTTTCAACTTCATCCAACAACACAATAGTAGGTCCTGCCAGCGCTGACTCAGCAATCGCCTGCGAGAAGAGATCAGATACTGCTCGTTGTGTCTTGCCCATCGCTGAACTTGTAAGAGAATGAGGTTCTATTTCTAAAAGACGGAATTTCCCATTACTCAAAGACTGTGCCGTTCGGTGTGCCAAACCACGTGCCAAAGAGGTTTTTCCCGTGCCTGGCTGACCTACTAAAAGAATTAGCCCATGAAGGGGAAGAACAGTTCGGTCAACCTTCATGCGAACAGTGAAATTCAATACCGCCTGAGATAACAACAAATTCTTCGTTTGTTCGTTGATAATAATGGAATCCCAGAGCACGCCCAGTGAAGCGTCCGGGAGTGGGATATTGCGTTGGATACCTTTGGGAAGATCCAGGCGGTTGATGTTGTTTAAGTTTGGAGTTGCATTCATTATTTGTGCTCCTTAGGATTATTTTGCAAGAGTGTACCTTCGGGAGCAATATAGCCGGGCGCAAGAACGGCGCTTTTTACCCCATACAGAACAAGATGATCTTTCAGCCAAAGCCTGCATTCTTCGGCATTGATGCGATGATCGGCTGAACAATCGACAGTCCATCGCCGCAGAAAATAACCTGCACTGGCAGCACGCATCTTGATTTGCAATACGCCATCGGTCATGCCATAATCATGTTCAATGATTTCATGATGCTCTCGCGCGGGATGGGGTACAAGATTCATCTCTACGATCCTATTCCACTGAATATCGTCGGAAAGGACTTCATGCTTTTCAACAGGTTTGTTTTCGATGACTAAGGTTGCCTCCATCCGTGTAAAAACAAAGTCACGAAATTCCTGTGACTTGCGATCGAAAGCACGGACATGCCAGCGAAGTCCATCATTCACCAATACAAAGGGAACTATTTCGCGCTCCGACATTCCGCTAGTGTAAGAATAGTATCGAAGCCGCACTGCTTTTTTCTGGTTGATCGCACGGGTCACCGGCGCAAGTATAGGCAATGAAGGTTGATTTAATATTATTGGAACATCGCATTGGATCAATGCACCGCCAGACAAACCGACACCATCCCCAAAACCTTGGGAAAGTGCACTCAATACACGATCTGCTGCATGTTCGAACAGTGGTGAAAAGTGAGGTGTTATCATGTAAGTTTTGGTGCTGCCGTTAAAGCTGATATTTTCTAGACGGGACTGCTTATATAAAGATAAATCCCGAGTTGCGGCGGCTTGAGCGATACCAAATCGACTCATCAAATCTTGCCTCCGAATTTCTCCAAGAAAGAAGAGCCTGAAGTCAATATAGGCCAGTCTTTCGATCTGTGCGTTGCTCAGTTGCGAGAGAGGTTTTACTATGCTAGATGCGCTTAATTTTTTCATGATTGCTACATATCATCATTATGATCTCAATGCAAGATATTTTTAATTACACTATAAGCTCATTGTAATTCCATGAAAACACTTTATCGGCTGACTTCTCTATTTTATGGATTGGAAATACAGTTGAAAATGACATTCAACCTATGTACAGCAATCTAAACTCAAGAATGTGGCCATTCTATTTAATTTGGCGCGGCGGTGGGGATCGAACCAGAGACTCCCGGCTTGGTAAGTAAGCTTAATGAAACTCTTTGGGGAGTGATGAGTGAGGTTGCTAACTCACCGCACCAGCAATTTGATATCTTTGGATGGTCAGTGCATTGCCTTCAACAGCATAAAGCCATTCGACAAGCATAATTTTAAAATCTCCATTAAAAAGGATCTCAATACCGGTGATACCTTGGGGATGGACGCAGGAGCCGCTGTTAAAGTAGCTTGTGTCCGGTTCATGCGTGATTTTAATAATCTCTGTTTTGACCTTTGATTCTCGATAGCGCCTTTCCGTGATAGACAGATTCTCAAAGACTGCCCGGTGGGTGTGGCCGGCAATGATGGTGGTTATGCCCTGGTCATTGTGGGTAGCCCATTCATGGAGACGGTCGTCAACCTCATTGCAGAGGCCGGGGTTGGTGGCGGCTCGGGTGGGATCCTTCGCGCCGATGCGCTGAAAGCCTGTCCAGAAGTTATGGACAAAGAATTTGCTGATGGTGGCAATCTCACCGCAACACCTGGGGTCGGCCTGGTGGCCGTGCAGCATCAGGATGTGATCATTTACCCTGACGGGCACAAGTAGGATTATGCCTTCGTAAATTTGAATCCCTGGGAAAAGGGACTGATAAACTGTCTGGCTGTCCTTCCAGTAGAGGTCATGATTGCCCCATACCTTGAGGTAACGGGTCTTCTCCGGATCGGGATCATGGAATTTTGCCAGGAATTCATAGACCGGCGTGTGGGTGATGTAGATCTGGTCGAAGTTGTCATTCTCCCAAAGTTCTTCGGCGTCGCCCAACTTGATGTAGGTGAAACCGTTTTCCAGGTAATATTGTAGGGCACAACGGTAAATCAGGGAATTTTTGGCAAAATCATCGGCGCCGGTGCCGTCCTTCCGTCCCAGAATAAGATCGCCGCAGATCAGCTCTCGGGTGTCTTCGTTAAAAAAAGACACCGAATCTTCTGTGTGACCGGACGTGGTGATGATTCCCCAGTTCTCAAAAGCGAGGTCATAGCGGGACAAAAGACCGGAGCCGATATAGGAGATCCGATCTTCGTAGGGAAGGTACCGATCCCACCGATATGATCGATGTAGAAATGGGTAGCGGCGATTAGCTTGATATCCTTGCAGGGACCTGCCCAAGTTGTTGAGGCAATAATTCTCGATCTCTTGGGCCGCGCTGATGCTGCCCACATCGACAATCATCGGGCCGTCACGTTCCTCAATCAGGTATGATCTGGCAAAACCGCAATTCGGTATCCTGTGAATCATGATTTTTCTGTTGGGAACCTGAAAGTCGTATAAAGCGCACACTTTAAGTAAAAAACAGTACTTCTAATCACGATTTTCAAACGAAAGTCGCGATTTTTTGTTGCTTTTTATAGTGTACGTATATTATAGTATGCGAACACT
>JBAQLR010000180.1:0-35300 GCA_049302035.1 Syntrophales bacterium | reverse complement strand
GCCCAACTGCCGGCAAAGGAGCAGGCGGAAACTGCGGCGCTGGCCGTTCAAGAAAGCGCAAAAGCTCGACTGCGGGAGGCGCAGGAGAGACAACTCGCCGCCGGGGAGATAATGAAAAAGGTGCGTGAACTAGATGCCCGGTGGACGGAGTTGGCAAAGCAGGCCGCCGAGCGGGAGCGGGCGATAAAACAGGCGGAACAGCAAAGGAAGGAGTATGGGCAACAGCTGGAAAAACTGATCCAGGCACGGCAAGGCATGCAGACCGATCTCCGGATTATCCATGATTACCAGACGCAACATGCTGCCGATGCCGCGCTAAATACCAACCTGGCTGCCATTGGCCGGGTGGTTGAGGGGCTGCGCGATCAAGAGTCCCGTCTGAGGCTGATGGAGGAAGCGTCCGCCGCCGCCAGCGGTAAAAAAGTGACTGCTGCCGCTCACTGCAAAAGACTTACGGGCGACCATGAGGCAGCGAGCCGGGAATTTGCGGCGGAACAAAGTGAGCTTACGCGTCTGGGCGAGGAAATCGGCGGTCTGCTCAAGGAACGAGAAATCAGCCAGTGGCGCGATGAGCAGGAAAGCCGGAAGGAACGTGAGCGCCTTTTATTGCAAACAGGCGAAGTCTTTGCCCGGATCGCGGGGACACGCCAGGTGCTGGTGGAGATCAGGCAAAGGTTGGAAACGTTAACTGCCCAGCAGGTGCGGCTTACCGGGGAGATAAAAACCGTTACGGATCATAAGGAACTTCTCGAAATAGAGAAGGCGAGCCTGGAGACGCAGGTTTCCCTTCTGGCCCGCATCCGTGACCTGGAGGAGGAGAGGCAACGATTGGAAGACGGCAGACCCTGTCCCCTCTGCGGGTCCATTGATCATCCCTATGCGCGGGGCAACATTCCGGCCTTGCCTGAGGCAGAAAACAAGCTGAAAGATGTCCAAGTCTTATTAAGGAAAACAGTTCAAGAACTGGGCAAGCTGGAAGTTGCTCTCGCCCGGACAATGGCAGAAATCCGGCAAGGAGAGAAGGAACGGGAAGAGAAGCAAGCGATACTGGCAAAAGACGACTCACGATACACGGCGGCCTTAGGAAGTCTGCATCTTTGTCTTGATGGTGGAGACAGGGATGCCCAGGTTCCCGCCGAACTTGCCCGCGTGCAGGCGAAGATTGCCGCGACTTTGCCTCTCATCAACGCAGCGGAAGATTACATCAGGCGGGAGAAGACCGCGCAAAACGCTCTGGAAAAACGCAAGGAGAAATTGGAGAAGGCCGCACGGACCTTGCAGGAGGCTAGGCACGTTCTGGCAACTGCTGCCCTTGAGCAGGAACGGCTGGATAGAGAGCTTAAAGCTTTGAGATCGCAGACGGAACTTCTCCACGCAGCGGCGCTACGGGAAATCGCGCCCTTCGGCGTCAGGCAACTTCCAGTTGGCAGTCTCGACAGTATCATGAAAGAACTTACGGGGCGGAGAGACGATTGGCAAGCCAGGGCAGAGGAAGAAGCCACCCTGGAAAAACGCGGCGATGCCCTGACGGCGGAAATTGATACGGCAAATGCGTTATTGGCCAATCTCGAAAAAGATTTGGCTGCCCGCTGCCAGGATCGAGACGATCTTGCGGGGAAGCAGGAAGGATTGCGTGTGGCGCGCCGGGAACTATTCGGCGATAAAAACCCCGATGCCGAGGAGAAAATTCTACGAGATGCCGCCACGCAAGCGGAAACAGCGTGGGAAAAGGCACGCGCCGCAGCTATGGAGAGGGAAAAGGAAAAGGCTGCCCTGAAAGAGAGAGTTGCATCTTTACAGGATAAAACGGCAGGACGGGCCGCAGAGCTGGCCGGGGCGGAACGCCTCTTGGCAGAGCGCCTCAGTAAGGCCGAATTTGCCGATGAGGCAGACTACCTGGCGGCGCGTCTAACGGAAGCAGAGCGGGAAGGGCTCGCCGCAGCAGAGGCGTCCCTCCTGCGGGCGATGACAGAACTTAGCGCCCTTCGCGAGGACAAAGTGGCCATGCTGCAAAGGGAGCGAGAAAAGCAAACAACGGATCTGCCTTATGATACGCTGCACCGGGAACAGGCGGCCTGTGAAGCCAATTTGCGGCAATTGCAGGAAGGTATCGGCGCCCGGAAAAATCGCCTGCGGGAAAACGAAGACTTGCAGGCAAGGCAGCAGGAGCGCCTCCAGAAAGTGGCGGCACAAAGTAATGAATGCCTGCGCTGGGACGAATTGCACCAAATCATCGGTTCCGCCGACGGCAAGAAATTCCGTAACTTTGCCCAAGGTCTGACCTTTGAGCTGTTGACTACGCAAGCCAATCGTCAGCTCCGGAAGCTGACGGACCGCTATCTTTTGGTGCGCGACGTCTTGCAACCGCTGGAACTGAGTGTTATTGACAACTATCAGGCGGGCGAGATCCGCTCGACGAAAAATCTCTCCGGCGGTGAAAGCTTTATTGTCAGCCTGTCTCTGGCGCTCGGCCTATCGCAGATGGCCAGCCGGAATGTACGCGTGGATTCACTGTTCCTCGATGAAGGCTTCGGCACCCTGGATGAGGACGCCCTCGAAACTGCCCTGGAGACGCTGGCAGGATTACGGCAGGACGGAAAGTTGATCGGCGTTATCTCCCATGTGGCGGCACTCAAGGAGCGTATCGGCACACAAATTCAGGTTATACCGGAAACAGGGGGCCGCAGCAGCATCAACGGTCCTGGCTGCAGGAGGATTTGAAGGCGATATTTTTAGAAATTAAGAGCAACTTCGAGATTGCAAGGTTGACGTCGCACTAGAGGCTTAAAGCAAAATCCTTTCCCCCGGCTTTAGCTTCCTCAAGATATTCCGGATGGTTAAGAACATCTCCCTCGAGGTCGAGACCGCGATATAAAAGCGTTTTACCCATTTTTATATCCAACACATCAAAAAAATATTTCACCGTTAAAAGTGCCCCCTCGAAGAGTTTTTGTCCGGTGGTGGCTCCTACCGAAATAAAAAGCCCTTGGCGCTTCGGTTCCCATTGCCCAAAAGGCACCTTATCAATCCAATACTTTTTCACCCATAACGATTGGCACCGATCCATGAAAATCTTCGTGTGCGCACTGACGGTATAGAAAAAAATCGGGGAGGCAAGGATGAGACCCTGGCAGTCCAGAATCTTATCATGGACCTTTTGAAAGTCGTCCCGGATAACGCACCGCCCGTCATCTTTACATCGGTAAATTTCCAGGCAAGGTGATATATGCAGATCGCGGAGCACAATTTTTTCTACCGTGGCGCCGGTTTCCAAGGCCCCTTGAACTGCCTGATCCAAAAGGGTCGAGCTATTTCCTTTTCTTCTGGGACTTCCATAAATCGCAATAATTTTCGGCATCCTGTTACCTCATCAGATTGAGACGCACTCCCAGGGTGAGCCTAAAAAAAAAGACTCTGTAAGTCAATGAAATAATGGGGTCTGTGCCAATAAAAAACTTGACACCACCACCCCTTTGCTTTAGAAGGACAGGGGATGGTACGATTGGAGCAGGTGGAAAAATGGCATACGGTATGCGAAGCGAGCTGGTCAGGAACGATCGATTGTCCCTTTTGGGCCTTGCGCTCCTGCGTCTTATGACCGCCGCCCGTCGTTTTTAGGTAATCGCTTACCAGAATAAGACAAGGATACCTAAGGAGGCCCTGGGCGGATCAGCCCAGGGCCTCCTTTTATTATATTAACAGGCAAGGAGGCAATGATGGATCCGAAAGGGGAAAAGATATTCATATTCGATACGACGTTGAGGGATGGCGAGCAGTCTCCCGGCAACAGCATGAACCTGGATGAAAAAATCCGCCTGGCCCGTCAACTGGAAACATTGGGTGTGGACGCAATCGAGGCCGGTTTTCCCGTTGCCTCGGAGGGAGATTTTCATGCGGTTCAGCAGATCGCTCGTGAAATAAGAGGGTTGCAGGTATGTGCCCTTTCGCGGGCCAGTCTTGCTGATCTTGACCGTACCTGGGAGGCGATTGCCGAGGCGGCTAATCCGCGTATCCATACCTTTATCTCGGCATCGGACATCCACCTGAAATATCAACTCAATAAGAGTCGGAAGCAGGTTCTGAAAGAGGCCGTTGAGGCGGTAAAGCATGCTGCCGCCTTTACGAAAAATGTGGAGTTTTCGCCCATGGATGCCACCCGCTCGGACCGGTTGTATCTTGGCGATATGGTGGAGGCAGTCCTTGAAGCGGGCGCGACGACAATAAACATCCCCGATACGGTGGGTTACACCATGCCGGAAGAGTATGGCGAATTGATGGCCTATCTTTTCGGCAAGATAGGAAACCGGGCGGTTCTGTCGGCCCACTGTCACAACGATCTGGGGCTGGCCGTGGCCAACTCCCTGGCGGCGGTAAGAAACGGCGCGAGGCAGGTGGAGTGCACGATAAACGGCATTGGAGAACGGGCGGGCAATGCCGCCCTGGAAGAGGTGGTCATGTCGCTGGCAACGCGGAAAGACATTTTCCATGTCGCGACGCGGATTAAAACGGAACGCATCTATCAGACTTCGCGTCTTTTGACGGCGATTACGGGGATCCACGTCCAGCCGAACAAGGCTATCGTGGGGGCCAACGCTTTTGCCCACGAGTCGGGGATCCACCAGGACGGGTTGATTAAGGAAAAGACCACTTACGAGATCATGACACCCCAGTCGGTGGGGATAGCGGAGACCAGTCTGGTGTTGGGGAAGCACTCGGGACGGCACGCCATTGCCGAGCGCCTGAAAAAGATGGGACACAACCTGTCCCGGGAAGAGATCACACGGATTTTTACCCGCTTTAAGGAACTGGCCGACGTTAAAAAAGAGATTTTTGACGAAGATCTGGAAGCGATCATCTCCGAAGAGATATTCCGCATCGAGGACAAATACAAGCTCCTGTCCCTGACGGTGGTTAGCGGCAATGTGCCCATCCCGACGGCTACCATGGAGATGGAAGTGGATGGTGAGATCAGTCATGATGCCGGTTTCGGTATTGGACCGGTGGACGCCACCTTTGCCGCGATCCGGAAGATCACGGGAACCCATGACTTCCTGCAGCAGTATGCCGTGAACGCCATTACGGGCGGGACAGATGCTCAGGGAGAGGTGACGGTGCAGCTTAAATATAGCGATCATACCGTGGTCGGACGGGGAGCCCATCCCGACGTGCTGGTGGCTTCGGCGAAGGCTTATATTAATGCCCTGAACCGCCTGGACCGCTTGAAGACAGAGGTCGGGAAAGATGGGGTTGAACAAAAGAAGATTATATTATAAGGAACCGCTTACCGAAACGAGCAGGAGAACAGAAAGATGGGAATGACCATAACGGAAAAGATACTCTGCGCCCATACGGAGTTAAAGGAAGTCCGCCCTGGCATGCTGATCAACGCGAAGCTGGATATTGCGCTGGGGAACGACATTACGGCGCCGATCGCCATTGCAGAATTCAAAAAAACCGGCGCCTTCCGGGTGTTTGATAAGGACAAGGTGGTTCTCATACCGGACCACTTCACACCCAATAAGGATATCAGTTCCGCCGAACAGAGCAAGATCCTGCGGGACTTTGCCAGGGAACAGTCCCTGACCCATTACTACGAGGTGGGTGAAGTTGGGGTGGAACACGCGCTCCTGCCCGAGCAGGGTGTCGTGCTGCCCGGTGACGTGATCATCGGGGCCGACAGCCATACCTGCACCTACGGCGCCCTGGGGGCCTTTGCCACGGGCATGGGCAGCACGGATCTGGCAGCAGCCATGCTGACGGGGGAGGCCTGGTTTAAGGTGCCGGAATCGATTAAGGTGGTCTTGCATGGCGCCTTGCAAAGATGGGTCTCCGGTAAGGATTTGATCCTCTATCTTATCGGCTTGATCGGCGTGGACGGGGCACTTTACCAGGCACTCGAGTTTACCGGCGAGACGGTGGCCGCACTTACCATGGCTGACCGTCTGACGATTGCTAATATGGCTATTGAAGCGGGAGCGAAAAACGGGATATTTACGCCCGATGATATAACCACCGCCTATGTGAAAAAACGGGCCAAGCGACCCTATAAATTTTATGCCTCCGACCCCGATGCCCAATATTGCCGGGTAATCGACATCGACGTCAGCGCGATCGAACCGCAGGTGGCCTTCCCGCACCTACCGTCCAATGTGCGGGGTATCAGCCGTGCCGGAGACGTAAAGATCGATCAGGTGGTCATCGGTTCCTGCACCAATGGCCGGATTGAAGATTTGCGGGTAGCGGCGGGGATTCTAAAGGGTCGCCGGGTCGCCCCTTACGTCCGTCTGATCGTGATCCCGGCTACGCAGGAGATATACCGCCAAGCCATGCAAGAGGGATTGCTGGAGATCTTCCTCGATGCCAAAGCAGCCGTCAGCACCCCCACCTGCGGCCCCTGTCTGGGGGGCTATATGGGAATCCTGGCGAAAGGGGAAAGAGCCGTCGCCACAACGAACCGCAATTTCGTGGGGCGTATGGGCCATACGGGCAGCGAGGTATATTTAAGCAATCCTGCCGTCGCAGCGGCTTCGGCCGTACTAGGACGGCTTGCCGGTCCGGAAGAGCTGTCATAACAAAGAAATGGTAAAAAGGGGGAAGGCGATGAAGTTGCGCGGGAGAATTTGGAAATTTGGGGACAATATCGATACGGACGCGATCATTCCGGCTCGTTATTTAAATACTTCCGATCCGCAGGAGCTGGCCGCCCATTGCATGGAAGACGCGGATCCGGAATTTGTGAAAAAGATCAGCAAGGGCGATATTATCGTGGGGGGCAGTAATTTCGGTTGCGGTTCCTCGCGAGAGCACGCGCCTATCGCCATCAAGGCGGCCGGAATATCCTGCGTCATCGCACGAAGCTTTGCCCGCATATTTTATCGGAATGCCTTCAATATGGGGCTCCCGATCTTTGAATCGGACCTTTTGTGGGGCATGGTGGCCGCGGGGCAGGAAATCGAAGTAGATGGCGATCGGGGCAGTATAGTTATTATTGGCGGTGGGGAACCGCTGGCCGTTACCCCCATTCCACCGTTTATGCAGGCTTTGATTAATGATGGCGGCCTGATGCAGCATATCGCCCGGAAAAAGTAGCGGCTTGAAACGGCCCCACCTGGGCGCCGCTCATGCCAAGGACGGCGTGGAGGCAATGCGAGTCGTGGAAGTGCTAATGCAATTAGAACAGAGAACGGGGAACGAAAAGTAATGAACCCGACATTGCAGGAAAGGAAAGCGAGACTCGCGGAAATTATCCTGGCGAAATCCTTCCGTTACAGCGAAAACCCGCCTTTTAAGCTGGCTTCCGGTCGCACCAGTTTTTACTATTTCAATTGCAAACCGACCACCCTGGATCCGGAAGGTATGAACCTGATCGGTGCGATCTTGTTCGAAATGCTGGCGGATACCGACATTACCGCCGCTGGGGGCCTCACCCTCGGCGCCGATCCCATTGCCAATGCCCTTTCCCTGATTTCTTATCAGAAGGGGAAACCTATCAAATCCTTCATCATCAGAAAAGAAGTAAAAGAGCACGGGACGAAAAGCGCCGTCGAGGGGGATGTGCAGCCCGGCGAGCGGGTGGTGATCATCGACGATGTGATTACCACCGGCGGCTCCACGCTCACCGCCATCGAGCGTGCCCGTGAGGCTGGCCTGATCATCGACCGGGTCGTCGCCCTGGTGGACCGGGAAGAAGGAGGCCGGGAAAACATTGTCCGTCAGACGCCCCGCGTTGAAGCGATTCTTACCAGAAGCGAAATCATGTCTCTCTATAATAAAGCTTAACTAACCATGGAATTTGAATTTGATCCGATAAAAAGTAACAGCAATAAGGAAATATATATGAAGGCTCGTGAGTTTGACAAAAAATTTGATGAGGGCGGGGATATTTTCCAGCATCTTGATATGTCAAAGGCAAGACGGCCGGAGCAGGAACAGAAAAGGGTAAATGTAGATTTTCCCGTGTGGATGATTCAATTACTGGATAAAGAAGAAAGGCGTTTGGGTGTACCAAGGCAATCTATTATAAAAGTTTGGGTAGCAGAGCGTCTTGAAAAGGCGTCTTGAATGACAAAATCGCTAACTTCTATATGGCCTTCGGTTGTCAGTTTCTCCGAGAAATCCTCCGGCGTTGCAATATGGCGGAAAACACCGCAAAAATCTCTAAACAGCCGTTCGACCGAAAAGCAACCGTATTCCATTAACCATTCCATCGCCTGCCCATCGAACGCCAACCGGTCACAAAAGAGAACAAGGGGCTAACCATAACCGGTTAACCCCTTGATATTTGGTGCGCCCAGCAAGATTCGAACTTGCGACATCCAGATTCGTAGTCTGGCGCTCTATCCAGCTGAGCCATGGGCGCAAAATGTCATATCCCCGAAAACGGTACTTTTTTCAGTACCCCCTTGAGGGATATAATTTCTAACTTACTAAAAAATGGCGGAGAGAGCGGGATTTGAACCCGCGGTACACCTTTAAGGGCGTACAATCGCTTAGCAGGCGATCGCTTTCGGCCACTCAGCCATCTCTCCGGTTATTCTTAATTTAATGGCGGAGGGAGCAGGATTCGAACCCGCGAACCTTTCGGTCAACGGTTTTCAAGACCGCCGCCATCGACCACTCGGCCATCCCTCCACACTAGCCTGTACGTTATGCTACCTTGCAGGTGCGATCCTGTCAATCCCTTTCATATAGGGTCGCAGCGCTGCCGGGATGACGACGCTGCCATCTGCCTGCTGGCCGTTTTCCAGGATGGCCACCAGGGTTCTCCCCACGGCCAGACCGGAACCATTTAAGGTGTGCACAAGTTCTACCTTGCCGTTTTCCCGGCGGCGGAAACGGATGGCCGCGCGACGGGCTTGAAAGTCCTCAAAGTTGCTGCAAGAGGATATTTCGCGGTAGGTCTCCTGTCCGGGCAGCCAGACCTCTAGATCATAAGTTTTAGCGGCGGAAAATCCCAAATCGCCGGTGCAGAGGCTTACCGTGCGAAAAGGCAGTTGCAGCTTTTTCAAAACTTCTTCCGCGTCGGCAGTAAGCTTCTCCAATTCGTCGTAGGATGTTTCCGGCGCGGCAAACTTTACCAGTTCCACTTTGTTAAACTGGTGCTGCCGGATCAGGCCCCGCGTATCCTTGCCATAGGAGCCGGCTTCGGCACGGAAGCAGGTCGACCAGGCGGCATAAGAGAGGGGAAGCTCCCCTTCTTCCAATATCTCGTCCCGGTGAATGTTTGTCACCGGCACTTCCGCCGTGGGAATCAGAAAATAATCCATCCCCTCAATCTTGAAAAGGTCTTCCGCAAACTTCGGCAACTGTCCCGTCGCCGTCATGCTTTCCCGATTGACCAGAAAAGGGGGTAAAATCTCGGTATAGCCATGTTCGGCGGTGTGCAGGTCGAGCATGAAATTGATCAGCGCCCGTTCCAGCGTGGCGCCCAACCCGCGATACAGGGTAAACCTTGCCCCGGCAATCTTGGCGCCCCTGGTAAAATCGAGGATGCCCAGGGTTTCGCCGATCTCCCAGTGGGGACGGGGTGCGAAAGCAAAGTCAGGCTTTTCCCCCCAAGTCCTGAGGACAGGATTAGCCGCCGCGTCAGCACCGCACATAACCGACGCATGGGGTATATTCGGCATTGCCAGCGCTATCCCGGTCAGCTCTGTTTCCGTTTCCTGCAAGGTTTCATCAAGTTCTTTGATGCGGGCGGAGACGGCGGTCATCCGGGACATCAGGACGTCGCTATCCTCTTTTTGCTTCTTTTTTTCGCCAATTGACTTGGAGACGGTGTTACGTTCGTTCCTCAGGCTCTCCACCTCTTGCAGGAGATCCCGGCGACAAACATCCAGCGCCTGGAAACGGTCAAGATCGACGGTCGCCCGTCTTGCGGCCATCTTCACGCGCACAAAGTCCAGGTTATTTCGGATAAACTTTATGTCCAGCACTGCCCCGGCCTCTCTTAAACGCTCCGTCCAAAGGGGCACTTCCCTACCACTTTGCCGCCCCGAAAGTCAATCTCTTTATCCTTTCGGCCATCTTCTTTGCAGGGCGCCGACCAGCATCTTCATCTCCTCGTTTTTCATCAGGACGGAAGCCAGCAGAAAAGTTGCCATTCCCAGAATGATGCTGACGGTCAGATAAGTCGCCCGGTAGCGTAGCGATGCCCCGTTATCCCACTCCATGAAGAAATCCACGGCGAGCAGTGCCACCCACATGAGCAGGGAGGCAAGGGCCGTTCTTTGCAGGGAGTGGAAAAATTCGCTATCCAGGAAAGCGCCGACCTTTTTCTTCAGAATGAGGGCCAGGGCAATCACGTTTACGGCGGAAGCCAGGGAGGTAGCCAGGGCAAGGCCGCCATGCTTTAAAGGAAACATCAGGACAATACTGGCGATAATATTCACAAAAAGCGCTAGAAAGGCCACCTTAAGCGGTGACCTACGGTCCTGGATGGAGAAAAAGGCGGAATCGATAATCCGGATCACGGAAAAGGCCCAGAGACCGAGGGCATAATAAAGGAGCGCCTCGGCGGCGAACAGCGTTGATGATATACCGAAGGCGCCGCGCTGGAAGAGTACGGAAATAATGGGTACCCTAAGGACGATCAGCGCAAGGGAGGCCGGGATAGTGATAAAGAGGATCAGCCGCAAAGAGAAGGAGATGGCTTTTTTCAGCGTCGCAAAATCTCCCGCAGCCACATGTTCCGAAAAGCTGGGCAGGGCCGCTGTGCCCACGGCAATGGCAAAGACTCCCAACGGTAATTCCACAATACGGTCGGCGTAGTAAAGAAAAGAGACGCTGCCGCTGGGGAGCAGGGAGGCCAGGATGGTGCCGATGAAGATATTGATCTGGTAAACCGCCGATCCCAGGAGGGAGGGCAGCATCAGACGCCCTATCTGCTTCAGGCCGGGATGAGCAAAGTGGAAATCCGGTCGCAACCGTATGCCCATTTTAACCAGGAAAGGCCACTGCATCGCCAGTTGGAGCACTCCGCCGATCATCACCCCGACGGCCAGGGCCGTGATAGGTTCCTGGAAAAAGCCCCGCAGCGCGAATGCGGCCGCGATCATGGAGATATTCAGGATTACCGGTGATAAGGCGGGGGCGGCAAAATGCCGGAGGGAATTCAGGATACCCATGGACAGGGCCACCAGGCAGATGAAGAAGACATAGGGAAACATCAGCCGGTTGAGGAAGACCGCAAGATCGTACTGCTGGGGAAATTTCACGAAACCCGGCGCCATGGCCGTCACAATGAGGGGTGAAAATATAATCCCCGCCAGGGCGATGATCACCAGCAGGACGGAAAGGGCGGTGCAGGTAACGTTGGCCAAGGTTTCGGCCTCCTGGCGCGATTTCTTTTTCAGGTATTCCGTAAAAACCGGCACAAAGGAAACCGTCAGCGAGCCCTCTCCCAGGAGTCGGCGCAGCAGATTGGGGATGCGAAAGGCGACAAAGAAGGCGTCGGTAGTCAGGCCGGCGCCGAAAAAACCTGCGACCACCATGTCCCGGATGAAACCGAAGACACGGGAGAGCATGGTCGCGGCGCCCACGACGCCGGCGGCCTTTGCCACCCGCGTATTTTCCTGATGGGTTGTTATTTTGTTGTCCATATTGTTTTATTATCTGCGGTGAGTGTCAGCAGACGGAGAGCGCCGCGGTTAAAGCCCTCTCCGCATCTTCTTTAGTAATTCCCTTGATCAGGATGGTCTTCTTCTTGGCTTTGAGGCCGCCCATAATCTGCACCTGGTCCTTCCTGACCCCGAAAATTCCGGCGAGGAAGCGGATGACTTCCTCATTGGCTCGACCATCCACCGGCGGCGCGGTAATTTTAATCCTTAAATAGTCTCCCTGGGCGCCAGCCACTTTGCACAGGGATGAGCGGGGCAGAACCTGAACGGCAAACGCCACGCCCGCCGTTGTGTCTTTGATCGGGATCATCACTTGCCACCGCCCCCATAGCCGCCCCTACCTCAGGTAAATGGTCAGGTCCAACAAACTTTTCAAGAGAAAAGACTGGAGGAACATGATGGCCGCGATGATAATCAAGGGCGACAGATCAATGCCCAGGCCCCGGAGGGGAAGCCAACGCCGGACCACCGCCATGGCCGGCTCCGTGGCCCGGTAAAGGAACTGGACGATGGGATTGTAAGGGTCAGGATTGACCCAGGATATAAGCGCCCGGGCGACGATGATCCACATATAAAGGGAGAGGCCCATATCCACGAGCTTTACCAGCGCTATGACAAAATTTTCCACGATAAACATGATCGCTCCTTAAATTCCGACACCTTTGTTGTTACGGATTTCAGCGTTCTCCCAGGGGTCGGTCACTAGCACATAAGCGGCGCTGGTGCAATGAAAGATTGTCCAACCTGCCTGACGCCTGCTTTGGTACAAAGAAAGAACTTGACCGTCCCGATATTTGTACCTTAGGATGAACCGCATCTGATTTCCGCTTCCGCGGGAATGACGATCATCTTTTTGCAGCAAAGTTAACGGATGGACGACTAAATGGATGCATCCCTTGAAAAAGCAGCGGAACTGGTCGAGAAAGCCCGCAAGATTGTTGCCTTTACCGGCGCCGGCGTGAGTACGGAATCGGGAATTCCTGATTTCCGGAGCCCCGGCGGTATCTGGGAAAAATATCAACCCGTTTATTACGATGACTTTCTAGCCAGCGAAGCCTCCCGCCGGGAATATTGGCAGCGCAGCCGGGCAACCTCTCCCCTGATCCGTGATGCCCGGCCCAATCCCACCCATCTGGCCCTCTGTGAACTGGAGAAGGCGGCAGAAATAGTTGCGCCCTGCTGCCAAAGTTGCGGCGGCCTGTTGAAGGATGCGACTATCTCCTTCGGACAACCGATGCCGGTCCAAGCGATGTCCCTGGCAGGCCAACTGGCCGCTACCTGCGATCTGATGATCCTCCTCGGTTCCTCGCTGGTGGTTTACCCTGCCGCTTATCTGCCTCAGCAGGCTAGCCAGGCGGGGGCGGCCCTGATCATCATTAATCTGGCAACGACTTCTTTTGATGACCTTGCCGCGGTTACGATCCGGGCCAAAACCGGGGAGGCGCTGCCGCAGATCGTGGCACAAGTCCGGCGGCGACGGGAAGGATGCGGGTAATGCAGGCAAGTCAAATCCGGCTTCTCGCCCAAGGGGCCGCTCTTTTAGGTGTGCCCCTGACGGAGAGGCAGCTCCAGCTTTTTTCCCTTTATTATCGGGAAATCATGACCTGGAATGAAAAGATCAATCTCCTCTCCCGCAATTCCACGGAGGAAACCTTGCGGAGGAACTGCCTCGATTCACTGACCGTCCTGCCTTTCTTGCCCACACGGGACTGCAAGGTCCTGGACATGGGCAGCGGGGGCGGTTTTCCGGGGATCCCGCTCAAGCTGGCAATAGAAACGCTGCGGGTTTCACTTCTCGAAGCTTCCCGCAAGAAGACTTCTTTCCTGAAACAGGTCATCCGCACCCTGGAACTTCCGGGCATCACCGTCCTCCATGACCGGGCGGAAAACCTGCCGGGGCAAACGGCGTGTGCGGGGCAGTTTGACGTTGTCGTTTCCCAGGCGGCTTTTAAGTTGCCGCAATTACTTGTTTTCGGGGCTCCCCTGCTGGCGGCCGCTGGCGTCCTCCTGGCGATGAAGAGCGACCATATCGAGGCAGAGCTGCAGGAGGGGGAAGCGGCGGCAACGGCGGCCGGACTGTGCTTAGCCGCCTCTCACAATCTGACCCTGCCCTTGACGGGCGAGGCGCGCCGAATATTGATATACAAAAAAACGGCAACGCCAAAGGTAAGCTGAAGATGCGGGCAGCAAAAGAAAATATTACCATTGTCCTGAACAAGCCCAAGTATGCGGGCAATGTGGGCGCCGTCGCCCGCGCCGCGAAAAACATGGGCTTTGAGGAGATTTGCCTGGTTACCGGCGCCCACCTCGAAACGGAGGAGATGCTGCCTCAGGCAACCCATGTGGCGGCAGAATTGGTGGATAACATCCGCCATTGCGAAACCTTGGAGGAAGCGCTGTCCGACTTCCAATACGTAGTTGGCACAACGGCCCGGCTCGGTTCCGCGCGTGGCCCCGTGGTTTCGCCACGGCAAATGGCGGCCCGGCTGACTGGGATATCACAGAGCAACCGCGTGGCCCTCCTTTTCGGTTCTGAAGACCGGGGTTTGACCAATGAAGACTTGCGTTGGTGCCACTTGATGGTCAATATACCTACCAGCGGCTTTTCCTCCCTTAATCTTTCCCATGCCGTGATGATCCTTTGCTATGAGATAATGGTGTCCGAGGCGAGCCCGCAAGCTTTCACCCCCAAACTGGCCACAGCGGGCGAACTTGATGGCATGTATGGCCAGATCGAAATATTGTTAAAGGAAATCGGCTTTCTCCGTCCGGAAAACCCCGATTATTGGATGGTGAACATCCGCCGCTTCCTTTCCCGGATGCCGCTGCAAGCCAGGGAGGTGAAGATCATCCGCGGCATTTGCCGGCAATTGGACTGGTTTGGGCGGAACTACCGCAAAAGTGCTTGACTTTGCAGGCTATGCTGATATGACAGCCTCATGCACACCGACTCCCTCATAATTACGTTAAAACGACAAATACAGAAGAGGATGGAATGATGAAAAATAATTTTTCTTTCACCGGGGCCAGGAAAATTGCCTTTGGCAACGGTTCTTTTGCCAAGCTGGGGGAGCATCTGCGCGACCTGCGGGCGAAACGCCCCCTCGTGGTGCTGGATAAAAGTTTAGCGGCAGCAGGTTTCAGCGCGCGGGTTGCCCAGGTGCTGGAGCAGGCAGGCATCAATTTTTGTCTTTTTGATAAAACGGAACCGGAGCCACGGCTGGAGCTGGTGGACGAAGGCGCCAAACTGGCTCTGAAAAAGAAGTGCGACGCCGTGGTGGGTATCGGTGGAGGCAGCGCGATGGACGTGGCCAAGGCCGTGGCCGTGGTGGCGGCAAACAAAGGCCGTGCCATGGATTACCTGGGCTTGAACAACGTACCAGGGCCGGGATTACCCACGATTATGGCGCCCACGACCGCCGGCACAGGGAGCGAGGTCACCTTTACTGCCGTCTTTATCCGTAAAGACCTGAAGAAAAAAGAGGGGATGAACAGCCCCTACCTCTATCCAGATTTGGCACTCCTCGACCCGGAACTTACCTTAAGCCTGCCGCCGGGACCAACGGCCACCACGGGCCTGGACGCCCTCTGCCATGCCATCGAGTCCTATACCTCGATCAATGCCTCGCCCCTGAGTGAAATGATCTCCTTGGAAGCAATCCGCTTGATTTCCGATAGCTTGCGCACCTGTGTCCACGACGGCAGCAACCTTGCGGCACGGGCGCAGATGCTTCTGGGGAGCCTTTACGCAGGTTTGGGCCTTGCCAACGCAGGTGTCACTGCCGTGCATTCCCTTTCCTACCCCTTAGGCGGTAAATACGGCATCCCCCACGGCCTGGCCAATACCATCCTGCTGGCTCCCGTCATGGCCTTCAATGTGCCGGCCGCGCTGGAAAAATTCGCCATTATCGCCGAAACGATGGGCGAGTTAATCGATAATCTGCCCCTGCGGGAGGCGGCCTATCTGGCCCTGGATGCGGTAGAGGCGCTGATTGAAGATTGTGGCGTGGAAACCAAATTATGCGACTTTAACATCGGGGAAAACGATTTTCCGGAGCTGGCCAAGGTAGCCATGACAGTAGCGCGCCCCCTGGCAAATAACCCGCGGCCGGTGACTATCGAAAATGCGATCGGAATCTACGGCGCGGCATAGAATATTGGTGGGGACATGCACCGGAAGTCCGCCGAAGGCGGAAGCGGCGCATGTCCCCAGATAAAGGAGGATAGAGCATGGCCGGTGCGGAAATGATCGGTAAGGAAGAAATCAAGGAGGTAATGGAGGTCCTGGAGTCGGGCATCCTTATCCGCTATAATTTTGATCAGGAACGGCAGGGCGTTTTCAAGTGCCGTGAGTTCGAGCAGGCATTTGCCCGCTACTGCGGGGCCGCTTACGCCCTGGGCGTGAGTTCGGGCACGGCCGCCCTCAAGGTTGCGCTGACTGCTATGGATGTTGGCCCCGGCGATGAGGTGCTTGTCCCGGCCTTTACTTTTCTGGCCACCTATGAGGCGGTGCTGGAGGTCGGAGCCATCCCTGTGATGACGGATATCGACGCGTCGCTGGGTCTCGATCCCGACGACATCCCGCGCAAACTTACCCCCTACACGAAAGCGGTGATTCCCGTTCACATGTGCGGCGCGCCAGCCCGGATCGACCGGATTATGGAGACGGCAAGGAAACATAATCTCTTGGTGCTGGAAGATAACGCACAAGGTTGCGGCGCCAGCTTCCGGGGCAAAAAGCTGGGAACCTTCGGTGATATGGGCATCTTCAGCTTCGATTACGTGAAGACGGTGACCACCGGCGAAGGCGGGATGGTTATCACGAACAACAAGCCGCTTGCCGACCGGGCCGAATGGTATCACGATCACGGCCATGACCACCTGGCCGCCAACCGCGGGCTGGACGGCAGAACCATTCTGGGTTTCAATTACCGGATGAACGAGATACAGGGGGCCTTGGGTCTGGCCCAGTTAAGGAAACTCGATGATATTATTGCCGCCCAGAGGACAAACAAGGCGGCGATAAAGGAAGCCCTGCAGGCCGTACCCGGCCTCAAGTTCCGGGAGATCCCCGATCCCGCAGGCGACTCGGCCACCTTTCTGGCCTTCAATCTTCCAACGGAAGCCGCGACCCAGGCCTATCAGCGGGCCCTCCGCGCCCAGGGGGTGGATACCGTGCGCTATAAGGACAACGCCTGGCACTATGTTCCCAACTGGGAGCATTTTTTGACCCGCGCCACGGCCAACCGGCGTCAATATCCCTTCACCGATCCTTCCCACCAGGGAAAAGTTGTTTACCGCCGGGAGGATATTCCCCAGGCCGAAGACCTCATGGGCCGCACCCTGGTGATGCCCATTCAGGTAAAGATGTCGGCGGAGAAGATTGCCGGGATCGGAGAGGCGATTGCCCGGGCCGCACAGACTTTGTAATGGGGAGCGTAACGCACCGAAAAGCTGAAAAGGAGACGCAGCAATGATTGTGGTCACCGGCGGCGCCGGTTTTATCGGCAGCGCCTTTGTCTGGAAATTAAACAGCGAAGGGATCGACGATATTATCATCGTCGATGAGCTGGGCGAGTCGGAAAAATGGCGCAACCTCGTCAAGCGCCGGTACGCCGACTACCTGCACAAGGATGATTTCCTGCGGCTGATCGGAGAGGGCGAGCTCCCCTTCAACGTCCGGGCGCTGATCCACATGGGGGCCTGTTCGGCCACCACGGAACGCAACGCCGATTACCTGCTGGAAAACAACTACCGCTATACCTGCCAATTGGCAGATTGGGCCATCAAGCAGGATGTCCGCTTCATTTATGCCAGCTCGGCGGCTACCTACGGGGACGGCAGCAGGGGATTTTCCGATGCCGATGCCGTGACCAAAGACCTGCAACCGATCAATATGTATGGATATTCCAAACAGCTCTTCGATCTCCGGTTACTCCGCCAAAGGGCGGAGCACAAGGTTGCGGGAATCAAATTCTTCAACGTCTTTGGCCCCCAAGAGTACCACAAAGAAGACATGCGGAGTGTCGTCAACAAGTCCTTTCACCAAATCCAGGAACAGGGCAAGGTACGCCTTTTCAAGTCGCACCGGCCGGATTTTGGCGATGGCGAACAGCAGCGGGACTTCATTTACATCAAGGACTGCGTGGAAGTCCTGTGGTGGCTCCTGAAAAACCGGGAGGTAAACGGTATTTTCAATCTGGGAACTGGCCACGCACGGACGTGGAAGGATCTGGTGGGAGCAGTATTTGCCGCCCTGGGTCGGGAACCGGAGATAGAATACATAGACATGCCACCAGCCATCCGGGATCAATATCAATATTTCACGGAAGCGCCCCTGGAGAAGCTCAAGCAAGCCGGCTGTCCGCTGTCCTTCCACACCCTGGAAGCAGCGGTCCACGATTATGTCACCGGCTACCTGCAAAAAGCCGATCCCTATTTGTAACTCACAGAAGGTTTTTCATGAAAGTTGTCTGTATTATACCCTCGCGCCATCATTCCAGCCGGTTTCCCGGCAAGCCCCTGGCGGACCTCTGCGGCAAACCCATGATCCAGCATGTCTATGAGCGTGTCTTACAGGCAAAAACGCTTTCCTATGCAGCGGTGGCCACAGACGACGAACGCATCTTCGCCGCGGTGCAGGGGTTCGGCGGTCGGGCCGTCATGACCTCTCCCCGCCACCGCTCCGGCACGGACCGGATTGCGGAAGCGGTGGCCAATCTGGGCCTGGAGGACAACGACATTGTGGTAAACATCCAAGGCGACCAGCCGCTTTTCGACCCGGCCCAAATTGACGAAGTGGCGGCGCCGCTCCTGGCTGATCCCTCTCTTCCCATGTCCACCCTGATCTACAAGATTGTCCGGGAAGAAGAAATCACCCACCCTAACGCCGTCAAGGTGGTTTTTGATGCCGACCATTTTGCCCTTTATTTTTCCCGCGCCACCGTCCCTTACGTGCGGGACGGCGGGCAAAGGGCCGATTACTTCAAGCATCACGGCATCTATGCCTACCGTCGGGACTTTCTTGCGACCTTCACCCATCTCCCGGAGGGAAAACTGGAGAGATTGGAGGCGCTGGAACAACTCCGGGCGCTGGAGCATGGCCACCGTATCAAGGTAGTGGTGACGGCACATGATTCCGTCGAGGTGGACACACCGGAGGAACTGGCCCGTGTGAGTGAGATTATCCAGGGAAGATAGAATATACGGGTGGCCGGACCGTAAGACCGCGCCATATGATAAATCCGTAGGTTGCCGCATCGGTTGAGGAGGGGAAAATGTTGCAAGGAAAAAGGATCGCCGTGATCGGCGGGGGCAAGATGGGTAGCGCCATTGTAGGCGGCATCCTCACCAGTCAATTAATTGCGGCGGATAAGGTGACCATAGCCGATAAGGTGCCGGCATGCCGGGAATATCTGCTTAAGAGCCACGGGGTCGGGGTGACGGAAGATAACATAAAAGCGGTCAAAGCCGCCCCGGTGGTTATCCTGGCGGTAAAACCGCAAGATATGGGTACCCTCCTCCGGGAACTCGGCCCGGCCATTGATAAGAAAAAGTTGGTGATATCAATCGCGGCGGGGATTACCACGGGATTCATCGAAAACCTGCTTAAAGAAGACGTCCGGGTCATCCGGGTGATGCCCAACACCCCGGCCTTGATCGGCGCAGGCGCCACTGCCCTGGCCTGCGGGAAGAAGGCGACGGAAAAAGACCTGGAACTCGCCAGCCTGATCTTCGGCGCCTGCGGCCTTACCGTAACGGTAAAGGAAGAACTGATGGACGCCGTGACGGGCTTAAGCGGCAGCGGCCCTGCCTACGGCTTTGTCATTATCGAGGCGCTGGCGGATGCGGGCGTGCTCATGGGATTAAGTCGGGATATCGCGCTTAAACTGGCGGCACAAACCATGCTCGGGGCGGCGCGACTCTGCCTGAAAGGTGATAAGCACCCGGCGGAATTAAAAGACATGGTGACTTCGCCGGGCGGCACCACCATCGCCGGTCTGCAGGCCTTGGAAGAAGGCGGCCTCCGGGCTACCCTGATGGCGGCAGTCGAAGCAGCCACCCGGCGTTCTCAGGAGCTGGGCGGACTTAAGTAAAACCTGTTACCACAAGTTCATGGCCTAGCCGGAAGCTTATTGCTGATCCCCACCTTCGCGAGGACAAGCTTGAGCCGCTACGCTTGGGAATCCCTGAAGGTCTTTGTCTCGGATGCGACAAATTATATTAACTCTGCCGCGTCTTTTCTTATCCAGCCGATTTTATCGCTTGAGAATCGTATTTTCAGAAAGTTGCCTCTTTCTCCATCAACCTGAATCAGTGAACCGCTGTGGAGGACAAAAAGCACAGTAGAGTTATCCGACAGGCCTGAACGAACCGCGATCTCCACAGGGAGAATGACTGCTTCCTTATGGTAATAATCTTCATAATAATTGTACCATGCGGCCAGTGCGGCAACAACGGCCAGGATAAGAACAGTATGGCGTAAAAAATCAAGGGCTTTGCTTCCAGAAATCTGTTGCCAGGTGATGATAATCCAGAAAATCCCATTTAAAAAAATTGCCGTCCACTGTATTACTGCAGGACTCAAAAGGAAATTCCAGAAAAGAATGACTCTTAGAAAAACCGAATCTTGCGGGCCCGGCGCCATGTCCGCCAGGCAGGTGAGCGCATAATTATAATTGAATATCAGGTCCGGGTCGTGGGGGTTTAGCCTTAATGCTCGTTTGTACCATAAAACCGCATGTCCCAAATCACCATTTTTTAGATAGGAGTTTCCCAAATTATAAAAAAGTGGGACGTTTTTAATGTTTATGTCAGCAACTTTAGAAAATTCGGCAATTGCTGACGTATAATTCCCCTGTTGGTAATTTTTGACTCCTTCCTGGAAGGCCTTGACAGAACCAGCAGCATGAAGTGGACCTGCCGTGATTATCAAAAGAAGCAAAACCCCCATGATATGTTTATAAACTTCCTTTATTTCCATCGCTAACTAAGCCTCTTCACCATTTGTCTGGTCGCCGTCAAAAGTTTATTTCTCTTTAAAATATCCAGATTCATGCCACTGTAGCGTGCCGCTTCGATTTTCTGTAACAACGATGCAGCCTCTGCTGACGTCTCGGAACTTAGGCCGTGTACAGTCAACAGCATTTCCGCCTCTGTGTGGGTAAGAGATTCGCCCCTGAGACCGGCTTTCGAAAAAACTGAATAAATCAGCGCTCGGTACAGCGATGCCAGGAACGCCTCATCGAAACGTTCATTATCAGCCTGCTCCAGAGCCTGCCTGGCTTTTTGAGCCATCATTGAAGCAGGGGCGTTACCCCTTTTCCTGAGGATACCCCCCACTCTGGCTCCCAGGAAAAGCAACAGGGGTACCAAGAGGTAAAGCACAAAAAGAGGCAAGGAAATGGGGTCAATGTCCCCCAGGGTACGAAGATCGTCTTTCAACGGCATAATGTCCCTGTTGGCAAAGCTTACTTCTTTTTGACCAGGTTGCTTAAGTTGAGGCATTAGAACTTGACCACGGGTGGACTCTGTTTTGCTGCCAGTAGGAAAAGGTTTGGCCGTAAGCGCAAACGAGGGAGTAGCTGTGGTCCTGTAGGCATGGGAAACGGGATCAAAATACCGGAGAGACACAGGACCTATAGAATAGCGACCTTCTGTGATGGGAACCAGTGCAAAGCGGAACTCTTTGCCACCTGAGTAGCCATCAGGTCCGATCTGGATATTCTCTTTCGGATTTTCCTGGTACACTTTGATTGATGCCGGCAGGTTTATTTCCGGGGCCGACGCATCAATAATGTTGCCGTTACCCTTAATGGTGATGGACAGCGTCGTTGAATCTCCGGCGTTGATTTCTGCCCTTTCCAGAATACCTTCCAATGTGAAATTGCCGACCAGTCCCGAGAACCTTCCGCCCAATGGATCAGAAGGCAAATTCCTAACGGCTACATTTTGCTGGGTAGTCCTAAATGTGCGGGGTTTACCCTGTTCTCTGCCGGGAAGGGAACCACCCCAAAAAGAGGCAAAGAGATCATTGCCGCTTCCCTGCCGGCCTTGGAGTATATCGCATGTCAATACAGCAGGTTCTATGACTTTAAGACCGGCAGTTGCGGGGATGAGTATATAGGCCGCCCTGTCAATGTTATAAACCCGGCCATTGACTAATGTATTGGAGGATTTGATGTCGTTAATTTTCTTAGCGATAAATCCCTTAAAAGAAGGTTCACTGCTGAGAGTGGCATTGGCAATCTTGACAGCGCTAAAAAGTTTAATTGTATATATTATAGGCTGACCTACATAGGGTTTCCCTTCTGAAATTTCCGCCACGGCATATACGTCATGATCTATGTCTTTTTCCTGAGGGGTATTAGAAATATTAACTATGATCTCACTGGTTTTATTTTTTCCTGCCCCTACAGTTATTACTAAAGACGGAATTAGAAGATGGCCCTGCCTCAAAGGTGTCAGGGCGTAATGATAGGCCGTTTGCTGTGACGGTTGGCCGTTCACAATCTCGACACTGTTGGTTGTTCCCCTGTACAGGACCTGAAAATCCCTGATGGGAGAAATATCTACTTCGCCCTTGCCGTTCGATATAGCAGTCAGATAGATTGTATCATCAATGGTTGCTTGGGTCCTGTCCACAAAGGCCCGGACATAATTTCCCCAAGCCATAACGGGGAAGAGCATGATGATACAGCTGATAAAAATCCCCTTTTTCATGCTACCAGTCCTTTTCAACCTGCCTTTTCTGATATAGTGGGATCATCGCCCGCCCGGGCAGGTCCTGTAATCGATTCAGTAGTTGGTAGGAAAGTGTTTGATTGTGAACGGTGCCCGGAGCTTTATTAAAGTCGGCGGATGATTCGTTCCGTGATGCTCTTTGGTTTCGATTTGAATCAGCGGGTTTCGGGTCTAAATCTCGCAGGCCTGATATTTTTGTGGCTTCCGCTTTTTTCTTTGACTCAGCTTTTTGTTTGGCATCAGGGTTGGCCCCCTTCTGATCTCCCTTCAGATCGCCGTTTTTCATGTGACGTTGTTCTTTTTGCTGATTTTGTTTCTTCTCCAGCTCCTTTTTAACATAGGCCAGATTCTGCTGTGCTTGGAAATCCAGCGGGTTGATTTTGAGCGCGGCTTCATAGTCCGATTTTGCCTCTGCCAGGTTCTCCATCCGAAATGCAGCGTTTCCCATATTATAGAACGTTTTTTCGCGAAGCAGATCATCTTTGCCCTTTAAAGCCTCTCGATAGCTTTCCCGTGCAGCGTTGTATTTTCCACTTTTATAATAAGTATTGCCGATGTTGTAGTATATCTCAGGCCTGTCTGGCTCATTAATCTGAGCTTCGATAAAAAGTTTCAGTGCCTTGGGGTAGTCGCCTTTTTCGTAGGCAGCAATGCCATCTTTGAAGAGCTGTTGGATGCTTGCAGCCTCGGCGCGTACGGATAGCAATGGCAACCCCATTACGAGCAAGGCGATGATGACTTTCTTCCTTTCTGATATGAACAGTTCAGCAGCTAGCGCGATAATCGCCGGCAAGAGAAACCATTGATAGCGGTCTTCCCATATCTGTCTTCTATCACCCGCAAGAGTTGATAACTTCATCTGCCTCAGTATGTTTTTTTTATAGATAGTATCAATATCCAGGTCACCTGTAAGGGAATGGACATAGATACCGTCTGTCAGGGCTGTAATTCTTTTTAAAGTTTCCTCATCCAGCCTGGCTAGAATGGTATTGCCGCCTGCGTCTTTTTTGAATCCTCCCTGCTCGTCCGGCATCGGCGCACCATCTTTACTGCCGACACCGATTGCAAAAAGTTTTATTCCCAACTTTTGAGCGTTACGGGCGGCCGCCATAGGATCACCTGTGGTACTGTCACCATCGGTTATCAAAATAATTGCTTTTTCGGTGGCTGTTTTTGCATCTAATGCCGATATGGCCGTATTAATGGCATCGGGAATGTTAGTTCCCCCGAGGGGGAGAAATTCAGGGGTTAGAGCCTGCAAGAAAACACGAAATATCCCATAATCAAGGGTTAACGGTGATTGTAGAAATGCCGTCCCGGCGAAAGCCACCAAACCGATTCTGTCCCCCTGCAGCATGGACAAGAGATCATAAATTTTCCTTTTGGCGTGTTCCAGACGAGTTGGTTTGATATCACTGGCCAGCATGCTTTTGGAACAATCAAGGGCAATGATGATATCGACGCCTGCACGTTCAATCTTTTGCCACTTGCATCCGTATTGAGGCCCCGCAAGGGCAATGGCTACCAGTAATAAGCTTAAAAGTATCAATCCGGCCTTTAGCCGCAATCGCCGTTTGTCTACATCTGGCAGGATGGATTTAAGTCCCCGTGGTGAGGCAAACCGGGAGAGAATATTGTCCCGTTTTTTTGTACCCCACAAGAAAAACAAAAACAAAACAGGCACAATCCAGATCAAAAAAAGCATTTCCACTCTTGCAAATTTCATGGCACTCTCAAAAATCTTGTATTCGTCAAGACTGTCCACAACCCCAACAGCAGGGTGGCGGGAATTAAAAAATAGGCGTAAAGTTCTTCGAAGTTACCATAGGTATTTAACTTAACCTCGGTCTTTTCCAACCGGTTAATCGTGGCATAAATCTGATCAAGGCCTCTTGTGTCTGAGGCTCTAAAATAGAGCCCTCCTGTTTTTTCGGCAATATTTTTTAAAGCCTGCTCATCAATATCCACCTGCTTGTAAATATACTGGTCACCAAATAACGGATCATGGACCAGAAAAGGGGCATCCCCTTTCCTTCCAACACCCACAGTATAAATTTTAACATGTCGTTGAACAGCTATATCCGTTGCCATTTCCGGTGTAAGTCCACCGCTGTTACTCACCCCGTCGGTTAGCAGTATTATTACATGTGACGCACTTTTGATGTCTTGTAGCCGTTTCAAAGAAATACCGATGGCATCTCCGATAGCCGTGTTGTCTCCGGCAGAGCCTATTTGGAGGCGGGCCAAGATGCTCGTAATGGAATTGTAATCCTGGGTCAGAGGGAGTTGAGTGTAAGCTTGGGAGGCGAAGACCACCATGCCAATGCGGTCGCCATGCCTTTTGGTAATAAAATTATGGATGACGCCCTTAACTGCCTGAAGCCTCGTTACCATGCTGCCATTCTGGTTAAAGTCCATCGCTGCCATACTTTGGGACAGATCGACTGCTAAAATGATATTTATACCAGTGGTGCTGATTTTTAAATCTTTTATTCCATACTGCGGTCTGGCCAAGGCAATTATCATCAGGCAAAGGGCGATGTACTTTAGAAGCGGCACAAACCTTCCGATTTTCACAAAAAATGAACCGTCCATACCTTCGAGAGAAGCAATCCCGGATATATGCAGAGAGGAGTAAGGGCGTCGGCGACTGCGATAAAAGAAGGCAGCCGGTACCACCAACAAGCCTATCAAAAAATATGAACTCGCGAATCTAAACATAAAACACCAGTTGTTTTCCCTTATTCCTTTTCCCTAACCAGATAAACGGGATAAGCAGGTTTTCGAAATTATTTTTTGCCAGAAAAACGCAATAAATAATTTCTTACTTACTAGTCGGAGTTGTTTGCCTAATAATATTCTTCACTGATAAGATGTCGCTTTCCATCCTTTCCTGTAGAACCGGGGAATCAGAGAATTTAAAGGAATCACCTGCGTTCAAAAATTCTCGCATCTCTCTTTTTAGTTCCATGCTATGGTCCAGTTCATCTATGCAAGTCAGCAGTTCTTCAGTGGTCATTTTCAGGCTACCCATATCGAACCGTCGGTATATGTAATCCCTGAAAATGGCAGATAGACCAAAATAAAACGCCTTGCTATCTCCGTTTAACAGCTTTGTTAAGTTTACGATCGCCTGAAGAGCCGCTTCTTCAGGCGACAGAAGCGGTGGGCCTTCCAAGTACTTATTTCTTCTATTCTTCAAGTAGAGGAAAAGCGAGATCAGCAAAACCAGAATTATTGCTGCCAGCAATACGTAAATAATGTAACGGCTGATTGTTGGATCAAAAACTATATCTTCCAGGGATTTTATATCGTGGATGTCGGTCATGGGCTTAAGTAGCCATTTTTCGAAACCATTACTGCCGCAACCGTTTCCGCTGCGCGAAATATTTAATCAGCATTTCCGCTGCCACATCATGGGTACTGATTTCGAGAAAGTCGATAGGGGCTGTCTTTAGTTGCGTACAAATATCTTTATATTCCTTTTGCTTTTTTTCCTGATACAAGCTTCGCACTTTTCGGTTCGAGGCATCGAAAAGCATACGTTTTCCTGTTTCAAAATCCTCAACCTCGACAATCCCCCCTGAAGGCAAGGAAAAGTCACCGGGATCGGATATAAGCACTCCGATAATTTCATGCTTCATGGCGGTCACATTGAGCCGCATCACATAATCGGTTGACAAGAAATCAGAGATTAGAAAAGAAATCGCTCTTTTCCGGCATATCCGTCCCAGATGGCTCACGGCCTTTTGAATGTCCGTGCCTGTATGCTGCGGGTTAAAGGCGAATATTTCTCTGATTACACGCCAGACATGGGATGAACCTTTCTTGGGAGGTATGTATTTTTCAACCTCGTCGGTAAAGAGAATCGCCCCAACTTTATCGTTATTACGGATGGCATTAAAGGCCAGGACGGCGGCTATTTCCACTGCCATATCTCTTTTTATGTTTTCGCCCGTGCCGAACAAGCCTGAGGCGCTCATATCTACCAGCAGCATAACAATGAGTTCCCGTTCTTCCCGATAAAGCTTAATAAAAGGACGGCCCATACGGGCCGATACTTTCCAATCAATGTTTTTTGTCTCATCGCCAGGAGTGTACTCCCTTACTTCTTCAAACTCGATCCCAGAACCGCGGAATATCGATCTATACTGACCGGCCATTGCAGTATTGACCTGACGACTGCTTTTAATGTGTAGTTTTTTTATTTTTTTTACCAATTCCGGCGAGAGCATTTTTATTTTCTCATCTTTTATGAATATGGAAACGACTTCCAGTTGTGGAAGCTGGTATCACGGAACCTCAACGGAATCGAAAATCTGTCCGATGATTTGATCTGTCGAAATATTTTCCGCTTCTGCCTCGTAAGATAAAATGACTCTGTGCCGCAAGACTGCCGGTGCGATGGTTTTAATATCCTGGGGGATAACATAGGCTCTCCCCTGGAGAAATGCATATGCCCTGGCGGCCATACTTAAAAAGATGGTTGCCCGCGGTGACGCCCCAAAATGGATTAAGTTTGAGATAAGAATATTGTATTCGGCGGGATTCCTTGTTGCAAATACAATATCCACAATATAATCCTTCAATTTTTCATCAACATAAATGTTCTTTATGAGCGCGACGATTTCATTCAGATTAGCCGGTGTGATAACTTGCCTTATCTGACATGGCACATCGAAACCGACACGCTTCAAGATTTCTTTTTCTTCACTTTTATCGGGATAGCCTATGAGAACTTTGAGCATAAAACGGTCCACCTGGGCCTCAGGCAGGGGGTAGGTCCCTTCCTGTTCAATAGGGTTCTGGGTAGCCATGACCAAAAAAGGATCGGGGAGTTTGAATGTGGTTTCTCCGATCGTAACCTGACGTTCCTGCATGGCTTCTAAGAGCGCTGACTGGACTTTGGAGGGTGCCCGATTGATTTCGTCGGCCAGGATAATATTGTGGAAAATGGGTCCCTTCTTAATGCCGAAATCTCCTGTCTGTGGTCGATAGACTTCCGTGCCGATGAGATCGGCGGGAAGTAGATCCGGCGTGAACTGGATCCTTTTGAAATCCGCATCAACGGCGGAAGCCAGTGCCATCACGGCACTTGTTTTAGCTAGACCGGGCACACCTTCGATCAGAATATGCCCTTTCGTAAACAGCCCGATCAGCAGCGCGTCAACAAGTTCCCTTTGCCCAACTAAAACCTTTCCTATTTCACTTCTAATACTATTTAGCAGCAATCCTTTTTCTTGAACCAGTTCCTTGAATGAGCTGAACACTTTTTATCTCCACTAATTGCAATAATGCCTGTTCTTCCTCGCAAAATCTGAGGGAGCGGTCTAAGAAGAAAAAGAGTATTACCTTCAGAATATCAAGGAGCAACCCCATCCTCTTTAATCACGCATAAATATTTAAATTGCTCTCATTGAGCAGACACTTATTAACCAGGGGGAGCAATACACTGATTTTGAAAGGTTTTGCAATGAAGTGATAGCCATATTTTGAGATTTCATCGTTTATGTCATGTTTAAGATTTTTAAAACCAGAAAATCCAGTCATATAGATAACGCCAATGTGAGGATTTTTTTGGCGTATCTTTTTAACCAATTCTATTCCGCTCATCTTCGGCATAATAATATCGGTTATAATCAACTCAGGCTTAAACTGGAGATAGGCTTTATAGCCCTCATTGCCGTCTGTGGCGGTTCGAGCATCATATCCTTCTATTATAAGCACATCACGCAAGGTTTCTTGAATGCCGATTTCATCTTCCACAATCAAGATTTTTTTCTTTGCCGGGGCATCCTCGCAGGTACCATTTTCAAGCAGACGAATCAAATCTTCTTCGCTTGATTGGCTGATTAGCTGATTCGCTTCATTCAGTCTCTGCTGTAGTATATTGGCTTTCTTTTTGTTGTGGGGATTCACATCTGGGTGATAGATTTTGCTCAACAAGTGATAGTTGGATTCAATATACGCTAAGGCTCTTTCGCAACCCAATTCACGATAAATCTTCCGGCTGGGATCCAATAGGCCTAAAAATACTAGTTCTTGTTCAAGCAATTTTAAATTCGTCATTGCCCGGCAGTATGACGAATTTAAGGCCTACTGTCAACGAAAATGGTCGCACGAAAGTGCTTATTTTAACAAACCAAATCGCTTCTTGGAATCACACCGGCATGCTGTCATATTTAGCAATGTTTTGATCGCTGTCTATTCATCGAGTAGCCTTAACAGACAGAGCCAGCGACTCCAAATGTCAATGAACATAAATAGGACGCTTTTCATCCGGCGGCTTCATTCGTAATCCCGCTCAAGAGGAGGCTGGCTCTCCGGCTTCGGCGGCCTTCTTAGGTTTTCTGCGGGTATAGGGGCGCCGAGGCTTCCGCGATGGCTCGGCGGTAGCACCCTCAACCACACCTTCACGTTTTCTCCCTGGTTCCGCAGGAGAAAAGACCTCCGGCGCGTTTACAATCGGCACTGCCTCCGGGACAGGCAGGGGATGGCCGGGCTTTTTCTTCCTATGCCGCGGCGACCGACTACGGCCTGTCAAGACAACTTCTGCCGGTGCGTTTTCGGACGCCCCTTCCCGGGGGCCTCCTTGTTCCGGTGTCCGGGACATCACATCCGGGGCGGGCACGGCCACCGGCTCCACCGTAACGCTTTCCGAGACTGCCATTGCCGGTTCTGCCGCCGTTCCCAAGGCAGGCGAGGTCTCCTCCATCGCCTGGGGAACGGGGATCGTACCAGTAATATCCGTCTTCCGGTGACGATGGCGACGGCGGTGGCGGGCCTTCTTTTTGGGCGTTGTCTCTCCCGTGGCGGTGTCCGGTGAATCCGGCTCCGTTTCTTTCTGACCCGACGCTTCCTCAGGCGGCATTTCCTCGTCGTCTGCTGCGTCTGTATCGATTTCTTCGTCACAGGGCAATCCGGCCGATACTTCCGCCGAAATTGCCAGAGGATTTCTCGTTGTCGCCTCCACGATTATCGCATCCCAGGCCATACCGGCAACGGCTTCCACATTGATCGCCATCTCATATTCCGTTTCCAGGCGGCAAATTTCACTGCGCTTCTGGTTAAGCAGGTAGCTGGCAACTTCATCGGGCAGGGCAACCTTCAGGACGGAGCAGGCTCCCTTGACCGCCTGGGATTCTATCTTCCGGAAGGCGCTGAGGGCCGCATATTCCAGGGAGGGCCGAATGCCGCTCCCGTTGCAGAAAGGGCAGGTCACATAGCTGATTTCCTGGATGGTGGAGTGTTTTTTCTGCCGTGACAACTCCATGATGCCGAATTTGGAAATGTGGGCCAGTTGGATCCGGGACCGGTCAAGGCTCAGGGCCTTCTTGAAAGTCTTCTCCACCTCTGCTACGTTTTTCCGATCCATCATATCGATGAAATCAATGACGATCAGTCCTCCTAAATCCCGCAAGCGGAGTTGCCTGGCAACTTCCTCGGCAGCCTCTATGTTGGTTTTGAAAGCCGTCTCTTCCACATTGCGCTTATGGGAAGCCCTCCCGGAATTGACGTCAATCGTGATCATCGCTTCCGTGGGCTTGATCACGAGCGAGCCTCCCGACTTCAGGTTGACCCGCTCCTGGTAAATGCTGCGGATCTGCTCCTCCAGTTGAAATCTGTCGAAAATGGAGTTCTTTTCCTTGTAAAGGGTAATCATCTTCAGGTTGCGGGGGACAATTGCCTTGAAGTAGGCGCGCATTTTTTTGAAGGTTTCCGGATCATCAACCGATATTTGCGTGATGTCCGGGGTAAAATAATCGCGCAAGGTCCGGACGCCAAAATCGCTTTCCTGGTAAATCAGGGCCGGGGCGGAGACGGCGGCGGACTTCTTCTTGATCTCCTGCCACAACCGGAAGAGGTGCTGGTAATCGCGGGCCAGTTCCAGCTTCGTACGATTCATGCCGGCGGTGCGAACAATAAAGCCGATCCCCTCCTCCGTTTTGATTTGCTCCACTATTTCCTTCAAGCGTTTCCGATCGCCTTCGTCTTCAATTTTACGGGATACGCCACTACTCTCTTTATTAGGCAACAAAACGAGGTAGCGGCCGGGCAGAGAGATGAACCCCGTCAGTAAGGCCCCCTTCTGGCCGGTGGGCTCACGGATTATCTGCACCAGAAGCTCCTGACCGATCTTTAAAGGAGCCCGGCACGCCGCCGGGGCGCCTTCTTTCCCGTTTAATTCCGCCGCGTTTTCATAACCGGCATCACGCAGAGGTAAAAAACCATCTTTCTTGCCGCCATAATTTACAAAGGCGGCCTGCAGACCCCGTTCCACCTTCAGCACAACCCCTTTGTAAATATTGCCCGTCGTCGGTTGCTTAAAGGACATCTGAATGTCGAATTCTATCAGTTTGCCTTGCTCATCCACAATGGCCATGCGTTTCTGTTCCGTGTGAACGGCATTAATGAGTATTTCCTGCTTCATAGTCTCCTCTTAAATATGTGCCCCAATTCGTCCTGGTTATAAAAAGGCTGTCACATCGCCTTTACCGGCCCTGATTACTTCCACCTCGTCCTCCATGAGACTGAGGATGGAAGAAGGTTCGGAAGACAAAATACCGCCGTCAATTACGAGATCCACGCGGCGCCGGAAGGTTTCTTCGATCTCCCGTGGATCGCCGATAAACTCACCCTTGTCGTTTTTGACGCTGGTGCTGATGATAGGCTCGCCCAGTTCTCCCACCAGGGCCAGGCAGATGGCATTATCAGGAACCCGGATACCGGTCGTCTGTCTTTTGGGCAGGATGATCTTGGGCACGAGGCGCGAGGCCTCAAGGACAAAGGTATAAGGTCCCGGCAAGAGACGTCTCATCGTCTTATAGGCAAAATCCGACACTATCGCGTAGCGGCTGATGTCTTTAAGATCGGCGCAAATGAAACTAAAGGGTTGTTTCCGGTCTTGCTTCTTTATGTCGTAGATCTTTTCTATCCCCTTCTTATTGAAGAGCGAGCAACCGAGGCCATAAACCGTATCCGTCGGATAAATAACCAGCCCTCCCTGCCGCAGGATCTCAACAGCCTTGTGAATTAGCCGCATCTGGGGATTTTGGCTATGTATGGAAAGCAGCATAGTTTTGTAACTACTCAGCAGTAAGAATTCAGGATCAGAGTTTCTTAATCATGGCCTCAATGTCCGGCTACATGTCATAACCGCCCTTTATCAGAAACAAAACGCCTTGGCAATGATCTTATTGCACCGTTTTGCTGCTCCTTTTCGTCGAGGTATGCTGATCCAGTTTATCTTTGCTCAGTTTATACTGAAAGCTGTCCACCAGCGCATGCCAACTGGCATCAATGACATTGGCGGATACGCCGATTGTGCTCCAGAAATCATGATCATCGCGGGAATCCAGCAAAACACGCACCTTGGCGGCGGTGCCTTCGCTGCCTTCGATGATGCGAACCTTGAAATCCACCAGATGCATCTCCACGATCCGGGGATAAAATCTCCGCAAGGCTTTTCTCAAGGCATGGTCGAGGGCGTTGATGGGACCATTGCCCTCTGCCGCCGTCAGCTCCTCCTCCGCACCTACGGATATTTTCACCGTAGCCTGACACTGGGAGGGACGATCAGCGGTCTTGGAATTTATCACCTGGAAACTTTCCAGGACAAAGGGGTCCCGAAACTCGCCTGTGGCCTTTTTGATCAGGAGCGACAGCGATCCCTCGGCGGCATCGAACTGATACCCCTCATCCTCCATTTTCTTGATGGCGTTAACGATTTTGCCACTGATCAGCACATCGGCGCCCAGATCGATGCCCATTTCCCGGGCCTTGTAGGTGATGTTGCTTTTCCCGGCCAGATCTGAAACCAGAACCCGCTGCTGATTGCCTACGAGCTCCGGCCGGATATGCTCGTAGGCGCTGGCGTTCTTTGCCACAGCGCTCACATGCACTCCGCCCTTGTGGGCAAAGGCGCTGCGTCCGACGAAGGGGCTATAGGGTACGGGTGGAATGTTGGCCACATCGCTCACATAGTGGGCAAGGTTGGAAAGCTGCTTCAACTGGGCTTCCGTCAGGCATTGTTTACCCATCTTCAATTGCAGGTTGCAAATAATGGTAATCAGATTGGCGTTGCCGCACCTTTCGCCAAAACCGTTCACCGTGCCCTGGATCATCCTTACCCCGGTTTGCGCCGCCGCCAGGGAGTTGGCTACCGCCACGCCGCCATCGTTGTGGGCATGGATGCCGAGCCGTTGCGGGGGGATCAGGGTCGCAACATGGGAAACGATTTCCGTTATTTCGTGGGGCATCGTCCCGCCGTTCGTATCGCAAAGAACGATCATGGCGGCCCCGGCTGTAACTGCTCTGTCGAGCACCTGCAAGGCGCAGGAAGCATTGTGTTTGTAGCCGTCGAAGAAATGCTCGGCATCAAAGATCACCTCTTTTCCCTGGGATTTGAGAAAGGCGACCGAATCGCCCACCATCGCCAGATTTTCCTCAAGGCTTATCTGGAGGACTTCATGAACGTGCAAGTCCCATGACTTGCCAAAGATCGTAACCACGGGCGTTGCCGCCGCGAGCAGGGCCTGGAGATTTGGACAGTCAGCCGGTTTGATATGGGGTCTTCTGGTGCTGCCAAAAGCGGCCAAGCGGGCATGCTTGAACGACTTTGCCTTGGCCAGTTCAAAGAAACGCATATCCTTAGGATTGGATCCCGGCCACCCTCCTTCGATGTAGTGGAAACCGTTCTCATCCAGCCGCTGCGCAATGCGCAACTTTTCTTCCGCTGTGAAGTTAATCTGCTCTCCCTGGGTGCCGTCCCGCAAGGTTGTGTCATAGATTAAAATTTTTGCCGTTGTCATAATTCTCTTCCTTCCCCTTTTTTGAAAAATAGTACAAAAAAACCGTTACCAGCCAGTGGCTTGATAACGGTTCGGATTAAATGCTTGCTTTGTTCTTGCGACGGAACTACACCGTTGTCAGGCCGCTTATGTGGGTGGGCCTAATTATTCCCCGAAAGATGGCGGCCCCGAATCCGGCCCGCATGATAAATAAATGTGTCATGATGATAGCTTATAAAACTTCTTCCAGACCTTGTCAATGTGAATTATTTTCAGGTAGAAGGGTGTCAACCCCTAAGAAGCTTTGGTCATTTCTTCCGGAGCGGGCGATCGGCTGGATTGCCTTGGGCCTTTTTATGATTTTCTGGACGTCCCCATGCCTCTTCGCGGTTTGTCAATTGCGTAGGTCTGACCCTAAGTTTCTTGCTTCTGAGGTCATAGGAGCACCCTTCCTCTTTTTTCGATGTTCTGGGTGAAACGTGCGGCAGGTGTCAGGGGAATAATATCAAGAGGGATGTCCAATTCGTCTTCAATTTTTGCTGCCAGCTCAAATAGTTTCCATCCTGAAACGCCGTCACAAGCGATATCGATGTCACGGGCTGTCTGTGGTGTGTCCATGGCACTGCCGAAGAGGATCAGTCGTGTTGCGCCATAGGTCTTGGCCAATTGGACTATTTTATCTATTTTGGATGGATCGAAAGCCATTGTCTCTCCTTACCGTTGCCGGTAAGATCTTTACTGCTAAAATAATGACAAGCCTGTCTTGCTCTTGAAATTACTCACAAAGTTCATTATTTATCAATTTTCGCGGTGGTTATCTCTTATTCTGTTTCCTCTGTCAATGACTCTTCTTTATCTGTCAAGAGCAAATAGAATTCTAACAGGGGGAAGAATTTGCCCTTGACAATAATAACGGATATCGTTATTATTGAACCATGATCATGTCATTCCGATGCAGGGAAACTGAGAGAATATTCAAGGGAAAGTTTTCCGCAACCCTGCCGCAGGCGATTCAGAAGGCGGCTGCCCGGAAATTGGAAATCATTGACGCGGCCAGGGATCTGGAAGATTTAAGGACACCGCCCGGCAATCGGCTTGAGGCACTGTCAGGTGATAGACGGGGGCAGCACGGCATCCGCATCAACGAGCAGTGGCGCGTCTGCTTTGTCTGGCAAGATGGAAATGCAAACGATGTTGAAATTGTTGATTATCACTGAGGAGGGAGTATGAACGGGAGGGATTTTCCTCCGGTGCATCCCGGAGAGATTTTACTGGAAGAGTTCTTGAAGCCGATGGGCATCAGTCAGTACCGCCTGGCCGAAAGAATCCGCGTTCCGGCGAGACGGATCAACGAGATCGTGCTTGAAAAGCGCGGCATAACTGCCGATACCGCGCTCCGGCTGTCTCGGTTTTTTGGTAATTCGGCGCAATTCTGGATGAATCTTCAAACACGTTACGAGCTTGAATCAGCTCGAGATTTATCGGCGACCAGCATTGACCGGGAAGTTAGACCCCACGCGGCAGCGTAAGATGCGAGGATCCTTTTAGGGCACCGGATGATCATCTATGTGGAAGATGGGAACAACCTGTTCCGGGAAATCAGCAATTACTGCGGCAAAGAGGGCTGCCTCATGCGCGTGGCCACCCTGGAGGACGTCTTTTTGAAATTAACGGGGAGGGAGTTGCGGGAATGAGGAATCCTTTTGGTCTTTCCCGGCTTTTCTGGCGCGTCTGGCAGCGGAACCTTACCGTTTACCGGGAAAGCTGGCAGGTCAACTTTGTCCCGCCGCTGCTGGAACCGCTTCTGTACCTGTTGGCCTTCGGCGTGGGTTTGGGCAGCCTGGTGGGCCCGCTCCAATTGAAACGACACCCTACTGAACCCCGCAACCGTTCGGCTATTCAGCAACAAATGGCCAGGCTCAATCGACTATTTATACACTTTATTCCCGTTATCGTCGTAGCAGTAATAATGCTTGTAACCTGGGTCCCAATGAGTGCTTTGCTTATTGGTTTGATATACAATTACAGCCATCAGTGCCTCCCCAGATCATCGTTACACATATCATAAAATGTAACGATGATAAAGTCAAGGGGAAATGCTCTGAAACGTAAATATTTACTGGCTTTGTAGCGTACTACTCGTTACACTAAT
>JBAQLR010000179.1:0-18466 GCA_049302035.1 Syntrophales bacterium | reverse complement strand
CCGACGGCCACCAGCCGCCCGGCCTTCTTGCCGTGGAACGCCGCGAAGCCCGTCGTCTTCTCCGCCTGATAGGCCCGCAGGATCAGATCGAGAAAGGCCGCTTCTTTTTCTTCCAGTTGCTTCAGTTGCTCCGCCTCGCGCAGGTTGGGGTTGACGCCGATGTAGTGCTGGCGCTCGTACTTGCCCAGGTTGAGGATTTCAAAGGCCCGGTAGTCCTTGCCCTCGGCCTTGAGTTGCCGCTGCACGCCGATCAGCCGCTTGCGCGTCGTGTGGATGGCGAATTTGCCAAGGTCGGTGGCAATCCACTTGCGCCCCAGCTTCTCTGCCACCGCCGCCGTGGTGCCGGAACCGCCAAAAAAGTCGGCGACGAGGTCGCCTTCGTTGGATGAGGCCTTGATGATGCGTTCAAGGAGGGCTTCGGGCTTTTGGGTGTTGTAGTTCTGATACTCGTCAGCCATCGAGTTGATCACGTCAATATCGTCCCAGAAATCGGAGATATAGACACCTTTGGCTTCATCGAGGTAATACTTCAGCTCTGGAATACCCTCGGAGTTCCAAACTACAAGGCCGTCGGCATCCAACTTGTCCAAGACATCGATTTTCTTGAGCCAATGCATGCCATTCTTGCCACGGCGGTTGGGATCAACTCCGCGCCAAATTTTCCCAGTTTCACCAGCGGATCTTCCGCTCGCCATCAACGGAACAACACGGAAGATGCCTTTGTCGTCACGCCGACTGTAATGCTTCTTCGATGACTCAGAATACTCCCCAAACTGCGGATTGAAGGTGTGCTGTCCGGACTTTGAAAAATACAGAATGAAGTCCTGACTGTTTCGCCACTGTGCCTTGACCCCGGTTGCAATTGCTGATCGCTTCCAGGAAATCACGTTCTCAATGTTCCGAAAAACCTCTTCCATGACGATTCGCAATGCTCCGACCATTCTCCAATCACAATGCACATAAATGCTCCCATCCTCGGCCAGCAAATCCCGCATCAGGACCAGCCGCTCGTAGATCATGGCAATGAAGGAATCGGCCCCCTTACCCCAGGTGTCGCGGTAGGCGATTTCTTCCAGAATGTTGGGCTTCTTGGTGAAGGTGTCGCCGCCAATTTCGATATCCATTGAGAAATCCGCGCCGACGTCGAAGGGCGGGTCGATGGCCATGAGTTTGATGCCGCCCTGTTTCTCGATCTCCTCGCGCAACGGGCCGTTCTTCAGCGATGCGAGGACGAGCTTGTTGTCGCCCCAGATTAACTTGTTTGTCCAGCCCTTGAGCTGGCGGCCGCGAAAATCGAAAAGATCTCCTTGCCGGCCGCTATCTTCCGGCTTCTCGGCCCGCGGCTCGTCCACCTGCTCGATGACCTGGAAGGGCAGGACAATGTTGCAGACCTCGCTCGTCTTGCCGTTCCAAACCAGTTCCACCTCCCGCTTGTCCTCAAACAGCAAAAAGCGGTACTTCTCCGGCAACGGCCTATCCGCCTCAATAAAGCGGATAATTTCCTGCTGTTCCTGTTCAGTCAATCGTGGCATAAATTCCCTCTTCTTTCAGTGTTCTAGCCGGTTTCAGGCCGAGGGGCACTATAGAAAATATAACGGGTGTGAGATGAGCCGCACCCCTTGGGATCGAGAGCTGCAATTTATTGCGGTAATTAGTGGCCGTCTCTGCTTTCCTTCTGAACCTGATCGTTAACACCGTTTTCTTAGTTCCTTAAATCAACCCAGAGGTGGGTCAGCATAAATTTATCAGGTTTCACATTTTTTCGATTTAAGTCTTGTCGGCTTTGTTGGATGTTTCTTTTGTTGAACCCAAACACGATTTCAGGATTGTTGGGACAATGATGTTTTTGATAGGAGTTTACTTCTTGTTTTATGTTTTCGGGAGACATGCTGATGATATAGCCGATCATCATACCGGAAATCGCTCGTTTACCGTATTCATGTGAAATGCAATCAAATCGCATGATGCCTTCCGTGACATAATTCTCATTTAATTTCCAGTTGGCGCTGCTGGGTGCCCCCAGCCTTTTGCACTCAACATGAAATGGTATTTCATGCTCATCCGCACAAGCCGCAAATGTATTGGTTAGCTTACAGGTAAAATCAGGACGCTTTCTAATTTTTCCGCCCTTTAACTCGTCCTCAGTTACCGGTTGAATTGGTTTTTCCCAGTCCGGGGTGCGGATTTCGTGCTTATGGCTTTGGCTCTCTTCATAACATAGAGTATTTAAGATGGGACAAAGGCGCTCAGAAATCATGTCCTCATTACTTGTGTGACATGTATTTTCTGATAGCCTATGAAGCGCCATAGAAAACAAACCGATATAAAGAGTTTCATGTCGTTGCCATAACGTGAGAAATGAAGGAATAGAACGCCTTGCCATCAGGGCCGCCCTCCATCTCTGGATTTAAAATCAACCATGCGTTTGCACAAAGTTGCATCTGCATCCTCCCGCGCCAAGCTGCGTGTCCAAAACCGCCTTTCGTTTCGCTTAATAATGATAATGGCCTCATCGGATACGACGTGAACGATCCCATCTAGGACAATTTGTGATGTGCCCATTGTGTTAGATAGATCATTCCCAAGTTGCTCCAAAATGTATTTCCATGAGTCCTCTTTTGGTTTTAGATTCCAAGGGTCTTTTTTATCCACGGGGAAAAATTCAATAGCAACCATGTTATCATGAGCCCCAAGATGGACCTCTGCACGCATTTCTTCATCATCACCAAGGTAGACATTCCAGCGCCGAGCGAATATAGCTGCGTAGGTTTCGATCCATGATAGTTCATTGTTTTGCACTGTAGGTATGGCTCCTATACTGCTGAATGGCTTGTAGAAAAACGGAAGCGTTATCTCACAACAATCGTGGATTAAATCTTTTTGTTCCTCATTCAGTCCGTATAGCTCAAACACCACCTCGTCTAATGCTTTTTCCCATATGCGCCTTTGTGCTTCAATTTGCTCTTCTGGAACGCTATCAGGATGCAGTATATCTTTCTTTTGAGGGTGGTAATTGAGGAGTTTGTCAACTATCGAGATGACCTTTTCCGTTGCTTTGTGGTGCCTATCTACGATAACGGGAAGCTGAAGTCGCTCATTGATTAAAACTTTATCGTGCCACACCCCCCAATTAGCTGATGTAAGAAAGAGGTAATAGCGTGCAAAAGATGACCAAAGGATTCCTAATATAAGTTTGTGTTTCCAGTCCTGCTTATCACTAAGCACTATTGCGTGGAGGGAGTGATTAAAGGCGTATGGTTCCGTTTCATATCTTGCTATGATTTTTCCATAAAACGCATCTGATTGGACTAAACCTTCTCTTATTATTATTCGCTTACCTTCATATATTTCTCTGCATTTACCGCGATGCTCAACTTTGGGGGGAATTTTCTCGAAATCATCCTTTTCCAAAACATCATATCGGCCAAATTTTTCATTCTTTATCTTATTGAAGGTTCCAAGCCAGTCGGCATCATCTTTTTCATTCCCCTTTTTGAAGCCCACGCAACTGCATGAAATATGATCCTTCAATGCGCTTACGTTGGACAAACTACCCAAATGCAGAATAAAATCCCAGTCCTTATGGCGAGCTTGATCAAGCACCTTCCATATACGATAGTCGAATACGCGGAAATCCCGAATAACTGCCAGATCATTTTTCGATAGTAAGATAGCCTGAGAATTAGAAATCGCGAACGTCTGCTTGGCTGACCAATATTTAACGGCATAATCATCCTGTTTGCCTTTGAAAAAGCAAATTAATACAAAGGGTGAGATGGCCTTAAAAAAAACCGTCCTCACATGTGTAAAGTTAAATACTTCCAGCAACCGCACATTGTTCATCCATTGTTCACGGAATGCCTGAGTCGTCGCACTATGTTTGAATAACACTCCTGCGGAAACTAGCATTCCGGCGATGCCACCGTCTTTAAGAAAATCATGTGCTCTCCAGAGAAAAGCCTGCGAAGGTTCCTTGTCGCCAATAGGCCAGTTATTGATGCGGCACCATTCGAGCATGACCTTTTCACGGTCTTTTGTTACTTCATCCGCCTTTGTTCCAGGAGCCCCCCAAGGCGGATTACCGACAACCACGTCAAAAGAATTATCTCCGAAACGTTTTTTCAAAAGAGGGCTTGATCCTATTGCATCTGTATCAAAAGCATTACCTATCCAAACACAATGAAAATGGCTATGTGATTTACTATCAGTCACAAGGAGGTTTGGCAATTTATTGCCTTGTCTGATCTGCGCTTTAATTGAGGGAGGATCAAGATAGTGGAGCATGGCAAGATAAAGGCTAAATGCGGTAATTCTAGCAGCTTCTTCATTAATTTCAATGCCTGCAATCTGGTCTCGCAGAATTGGTACTAGACATTCAAAATTAGGCCGTTCCTTTTGCTTGTGCCATTCATAGCGCACCATTCGCCTGAATGCTTCAACAAGAAATATCCCCGAACCACAGGCCGGGTCAAGCACACGAGGCTTCTTTTTCAATTCCTTGATGGTAAGCGTTTTCGAAAGAACAAATTCGGCCAATACCGGGGGTGTGTAATAAGCGCCATCCTGCCGTGCTTTACTTTTCTTTTCATCATCATCTATTGAGGGATGGTAAAACTCTTCATAAATCGAGCTGATAAGGTCAAGAGGGATGATGTCAAACAGGTAGGAATAAAAGAACAATTTTTTCTGTACGCCAGCGTCGCCGTAGAGGAGCCCTTGGATCAATTTTAAGTGTTCTTGCGAAACAACCTGTTCCTCTTCATCGACATCAGGAAACATATCTCCGTTAAAGTCTCTCGCAAGGGCTTTGAACAAGGCATAGGTAAATGCTTTGCTTTCCAAAACCCGAGGGTATAGTGCTTGGCATTCAGAAAAATCAAATCCTGGCACCGACGATTGAGTTTTGAGGAGTTCCGCCCACCCCGTGGTTTGGCGTGCAACACCCTGGAAATAATCCAGAGTTAAAATCTCCCGATCTTCAAGATACCGAATAAAAATTGAACGGCCAATCAATGCATGGGCATGTTTAATCAGTTGCCCAGACAGCCCGGCTTGGATTAACGCCCTACGGACCGTTTTCAGGTCACGTATTAAGGCTTTATCTGCCCGATTCTTCAAATCGCCAAATCGACTGTCGCCAAAAACCTTACCTGATTCAATATTGTCACGGTGAAACTGTTGGAGTTGCCGTGCGACTTCGCCGATGTCACGGATAGTTTTTAATGTTTTTAATTCCCGATCTAATGGGAAACGACTTTGTTTTATTTTAGCAACGTCGATAGGTTCTTGAGCCAGATCAATTACTGAAATTTCGCCGGGCGAAGCCAAAAACAATAATCTCGGACGGGCAAGGCTCCATATACGATTGAATGCTATCGCCTTTTCAAGATGATCCGAACCGCACTCAGCAAAAACTGCCACCGGATTATTTTCAACAAAGAATATTTTTTCGGCTCCTGCACGCTTCGCCGCAGCCAACCATTCACCTTTTTCCAGCCAATCATCACTTCTTATAGAAGGTGTTGGCTGATCGACGGCAGGTAATAGTGAACCGCTTTGAAAGTCCAATGCCTGATATAAGCTGTTAAGCATTCTCTTCATTGTGAACCTCTGGCATCATATAAATTATAAATGGAATTACTCATTAATACGCTTCTCCATTTACTTCCAGACTTCCATTAGTTCCGCGAGTAGTGGAACGCTGTTAACTCATTAACTTTGAAGCAAATTATAACCTTTTGTCTCTGCAATATGCTGCCCTCGAATGACCCCATTCCCTCGTGCATCTAAACATCCGGTGGCCACAATTTTTCCCTGTCCACGCGCCGTTCGATAACATCTGTTGAAACACCAAATGGCCTTGACAATTGAGTGCTTATGCGCGAAAGCACGGCATTGGGATCCGCTTTCAGATATTCCAGCATGTTATTTAGCTCCAGTAATTTCAAGGCATTTTCAATTTCGTGAACAAGGTCTTCTCGAGGGACGAGAAGACGGCCGGCAAACTCATTAGCTTGGTATTCAAAGTATCTGTATTCTGTGTCGGGCAGGCTTAGGAGGATCTCTTTCCATTCCTCTGCCGATTCGAATGCGATCATAGCGTAAAAGTCTTTGTGAAGAAAAAAATGGCCGAGTTCATGGGCGAATGAGAATCTCATTCGGTTGGCAAATTTTTCATTCATATAATGATCGTGATCAACAACGACTCCTCTCAAATCCGATCTGAGATAGGCTTCCATGTCAGTCTTCTGAATGAGGTTGTTCTCCGGATCAATATCGAGCTTTAATTTGAATTCTACAATAGCCTCGACATCGACTGGTAGCTTTTCTGCCGACCAATACCGGCTACGGACACCTTCCGCGCAATCCCAAATATCTTCCACCCTGAGCCATTTGCACCTGAACTCGGCCTGATTCAATGCCTATGCCTCCTTTTTGATCAGTTCTATCAGCCTGTCTAATTCCTCCGCTGTTGGTTTGTCACTCCTCACCGTTCTGAAAAAAAAAGGCAATGCATTTACGATTCTTCTGTCCGATGCGATGTCCTCGGGTAGCATCTGCGCTCCAATGCGGGACAGATCCTTCATTGTTTGCCATTCATCCGATCCCTGCTTAATGTCGATTAGGTCTGCGATGCGCCTCAGCTTCTCTTCGTCTTGGGGTGGAGAGAGAAGACCTCTCTCAACCTTGCTCCAGTTGCTGGCATCCAAATCGAGTTCCTGACAAAATTTTCTTAAAGTGATGGCTCTGGCGATTCTTCTTTCCTTGATAAATTCACCAAACATCGCACCTCCCCTTTCTTGGCTCACCTCCGTACATTTCTTTCTCTCTTCCTCCATTCGTTGTGGTTTATTGTGTACCACATGTGGTATGAATAATACCACAAAGGGGGATTGTCAAGATTTATTCTCACTTTTTTCTTAAAAAATCATAAGCGGTCATAAACTCCAATCTTTTTTTATACTTGTGCTAAATACCGTGTCAGGTCTTGACATGTGACATTATCCTCCCTACAACGCCAACTATCCATTACTATTAAACATTTATTGATAAAGTTTTGCTACTAAAAAACCGTTTGTCACATGTCAAGACCTGACACCTTTTTTTTTGCATGATCCCCTGAAGCCGATGCCACCGGGTGGTCGCACAGGGGGCAATGCGCAAGCGTGGTAAAAATGGGACAGACTTATTTTTCATTCGATTTATATGGAAATGTCTACAAGTAGCTGGATATTTTCATAATTCGTCGGAACATCGCCTAAACGACATCCTCGACAGGTCAAAACTTCTCCAGCAGCTTCATCAGGTTCCTCTTCGGCTTGTGGCGCAGACGGACATCGGCAAGGTATGCTGCGAATTCCTGCGCTTTTCCCTGCATGTTCATGAGTTCTTGAATCTTGCCGATCATGCCGGCCGCCTCTTCATAGGCATCATTCTTCTTCCGCTCGATCACCGGCTCCACGAGCCTCCGGTACACGCCGGCCGCATCGGCGGGATGGGACTTCTCCCGCAACTTCGCCAGTTCCCGCCAGAGTCCATTCCGACAGCCGCCGGCCTGGGCCTCTTGCCATGCCGTCTCCCCATCCTTTTCCCACAGAAATATCTCCACCAGCCGCGAATGGTCGGGCTTGTCTTGCCAGTAAGGCCGTTTGGGCGCCTTCTTTTCCCGCTCGATTTCCTGGCGGAGCCAAGCCGTGAAAAAGGTGACACGTGAAAAAGGTGACAGATCTATTTTCCATTCGATTACCAGAAAAAAACAACCATCAAGAATAATCCAGAATCTGACATAACCGTTTGCAATCTTGCATAATTGGGGGAAATTAACAAGCAAAACCTGGGAAAGAAACAAGCGGTAGGCAGGCGCCGCGCCAGGGCATTCCTCTGCTCCAGCCTTGGCACGGTGCCTGCGTTTCTCCATGCCGCGCCCGGACGGGCCGTATTCCGGGGAGTTTACTTATTACTCCGGCGAGAGCTTTGAATTTCTACCGAATATGTCATTCCCGGGTAAACGGGAATCCAAGAAGTTAATGAAAATACTGGATTCCCGCCTTCGCGGGAATGACAAAGGGGCCGTGATATAGTAAAATTAAAAGGTCTTGAAGTGATAATGATGGGTCTACTGTGGTTGCAACAGAAACCGTGCTGCAAGAAGATGTTTTGGACAACAGGAAAAGGAGATACGTAATGGGAGACAAGGGCGGCAAGAAATCTAAGTTTTCCCTTCTTCCTCTCTGCTTTGTGAAACTGTGACATGTTCGTTTCCTCCTTTCTGGGGAAAGGTAATAATCATGGTTTTTTTGCCTTTGCGGATCTTGCCGATGCACAAAATCCTTGTTACCGGTGTTTCCTTCCTGACCGCTTCCGCATTGACCAATGATGATCTCTCAATTTCCATGTCTCCTTCTTTCACCCAAAGGACGGCACAAGATCAGATTTCTCTTTGATCCGTCCGATACCAGACGGTTACGGATGGACTACAATAAAAGATTCAGAAAAGTTTCGGAAAAGAAGCGGTCTTTTTGCGGTTTTTTAGCGGTCGTCGGGCAGGAAGGGGGTGGAGACTGTTGAGGTTATTTTTTTGATATTGACAATCTAAGTATCATTGGTATAATGTACCCATATGAAAGCTGAACTTATCATTCATAACAAGGCTATAGATGAGCATGGCAATACAGTTGAGGTTAAACTGTGGGCGGTTGAGAAATCTTCGGACAAGCCGCATGGATATAAATATTCACTGGTTTACATCGCGAACGCAAAGCGGGTGATCGGCTACGACAATGCAGAACAAAAGGGCGATCACCGGCATTGTGGAGATAGGACGGAGCCATATTCCTTTACCGGGATCGAGCAACTGATAAAGGATTTTTACGGCGATATAGCTTCATACAATAGGGGGAAATGATGAAAGTCAGGAAAGTGAAAATCGGCATAAAGAATGTGGAAACGCTGTTGAACGAATTTGCGGATGCAGCCGGGGCCATTGAAGCAGGTAGGGAAGTGAAGCATGAACGGGGCGTGTACTTTACGAATATCCAGGCATTTCGCAAGGCGTTGACGCAGAAAAGGCTGGAGCTTCTCCATGCGATCAAAACGGAGCATCCGTCTTCTATAAACCACCTGGCCAGGATTCTGCAGAGGGACATCAAGAACGTTGCCGCGGATGTCCGTTTCCTGGAACAGGCGGGACTTATCGATACGACAAAGAAGACCAGCAAGGAAATAGCGCCCCATGTCACGTACGATAAGATATTGCTGGAGATAGCGGTGTAGGGAAATAGTCGGACAGATTGTCTGCGAATTTTACTTCGATAGTTCAGTATTTTTTACGACCGACAAAATCGTTTCTTCATTCTTTTGTATATAAGCCGCAAAATCATCTTCCCGATGACTGATATCGCTTTGCTCCGGTACAAGCCGTCTAAAGTGATTGGTAATAACCGCCGCTGGTGCAAAGCAGCGGGATTCAGGAGTTTCGAAATGCTCCCAGTGAAGGAGCATTCCCCACTGCTGGTCGCGACGAAGTGAGAGCTTTGAATTTCTACCGAATATGTCATTCCCGGGTGAACGGGAATCCAGGAAGTTAATGAAAATACTGGATTCCCGCCTTCGCGGGAATGACAAAGGGGCCGTGATATAGTAGAATTAAAAGGTCTTGAAGTGATAATGAGGGGTCTACTGTGGTTGCAACAGAAACCGTGCTGCAAGAAGATGTTTTGGACAACAGGAAAAGGAGATACGTAATGGGAGACAAGGGCGGCAAGAAAGATAAGGAAAAGGGTCAGAAACAGAACGCCGAAAAACAGAAACAAAAGTCAAAAAACAAGCTTGATAAGCAGCCAAAAAGAAAGCCTTGATAGAAATCACGGTGCGGAGATCTGCACTCAATATCCTTGACGACGCTATGGTGAAGATGCAGGGTGGCGCCGCACACCTGCAAGAGTTTTCTGCCGTTGCCGGATCAAACATGTTAGCCGAAGGTCCCCATCATGACGCTTTTTTATACCTTTTTGTTTGCTTTTGGGTATTTGTTGTCATAGATTCCACAGATGGCAGATACATCCAGGACAAATCAAGAACTGATTGAGGAGAATACCTTGTTAAAGCAGAAAATCCGGATTTTAGATCAGTTGAGATCAGATCTCAAGCGGGTGGAAGAGGAGCTGAAAGTATCAAAGGACTTTTTGGCGTTAGTGTTAGATAATTTAAGGGACCTTATCATTGTCATAGACCCGGTTAATTATATCATCTTGGAAGCAAACAAGACTTTCATCAATTCTTGCGGACTGGACAAAGATGCCATTCTTGGTAAACGCTGTTATGAATTGACCCACAATAGATCAACTCCCTGCTCACCCCCTGATGATATTTGCCCTTTAGTAGATACTTTAAAAACCGGGAAACCCTCGGCGGTGGAGCATATTCACTATGATAGCGCAGGCAACAAACTTTGTGTTGAGGTATCTACTATTCCGATAATAAGCAACGGCGGCGAGATACAGAGGGTAATACATTTATCCAGAAACATCACCGAGCGCATGCGGGCGGGGGAGTTGCTTGCCGAAAATCAGCTCAAGCTGACCGAAGCCAACCAGATGCTGCAACTGGTCATTGACACAATTCCTGTTAGGATATTTTGGAAAGACCTGAACCTGACCTATCTGGGGTGCAATAGTCTTTTTGCCCGGGATGCCGGTCGGCAATTGCCTACGGACCTCATTGGGAAAAACGATTATTGTACGGGATGGAGGGAGCAGGCCGACTTATACCGACAAGACGATCAGGAGGTAATTGCTACCGGCAGGCCAAAAATTAACTATGAGGAGCCCCAAACTTCACCTGAAGCGAAACAGATTTGGCTACGCACAAGTAAAGTCCCGCTACGCGATGTCGATGGTTTCATCATCGGCGTCCTGGGAACATACGAGGATATCACCGAGCGCAAGCAGGCGGATGAAAGACTCCAACAGACCCTTGAAAGTCTCAGGAAGGCAGTGAGTACGACCATAAATGTCATGGTGTCGACCGTGGAAGCAAGAGATCCTTACACGGCAGGCCACCAGCTCAAATCTGCCGATATTGCCCGTGCCATTGCCACTGAGATGGGACTTTCTCAGGAAAAGATTGAGGGCATCCGCATGGCCGGTTCCATCCATGACATTGGGAAAATATCCATACCTGCGGAGATATTGTCAAAGCCGACAAAACTTACCGACATTGAGTTTTCCCTGATTAAGGAACATGCACGCATAGGATTCGAGATGCTGAAGGACGTGGAATCACCCTGGCCCCTGGCCGAGATTGTCTACCAGCACCATGAGCGGATGGATGGCTCTGGCTATCCAAGAAAACTGAAAGGGGAAGATATTTGCATCGAGTCCCGCATTCTCATTGTTGCCGATGTGGTGGAAGCCATGGCCTCACACAGGCCCTATCGTCCAGGCTTGGGTATTGATGCAGCTTTGGCAGAAATTGAGAAGAACAGAGGGATTTTTTACGACTGCGATGTTGCAGATGCCTGCCTGAGATTATTCCGGGAAAAAGGTTTTCAGCTTGCAGGGACATGATTATCACTTCGATTAAAACACATCTGCACTGTAGCGTAATAGTCTGCATGATGGGCAAAAATGGCGGCGCTTGCAAGAAAATGTCAGCAAATATTCATGGCCACAGTCTTTACATTTCACACGGGCAAAGCCATTGTGCAGATCACCGCAATCGAGATAGCGATAGATTACCTGCTCGACATAGGGCCGCCAGAAATGGAAAAGATGGGGAAAACTACCGGCCGGTGAAGCCGGGTTTCCTCTTTTCCAGGAAGGCCTTCATCCTGAAATTTAAAAATCGTAAAAGATTGCTAAACCGGCGCCGTAGTCGGGGCTGGATGTGGCAAGCCCTCTGGCAAGATATCCTTCGATCACGGTGCGTTTGGAAGCTTGGTATATGAGCCTTAACCGTGCTTCCAGAAGATCGGTCGTACTCTCAGCGGGGGAAGTGGCGCCTTTGAGCATGAGCATAGGGTGTAATTTATCGGTCACCTGGTAACCGGTGCCGACGCGATAGCTCAGGTAGTCCTTAAGGGGCAGTGTCGCAGAAGCGCCTTGAATGGTATAACCGGCTTCAGCAAACGAATACCAGTCGCCCAGCCATTTTGAGAGTGCCACGGCAAACCCTTCGTCTATCTCACCAGTTCCCAGCGCTTTGTCCGCCGTGGGGAATTTCACGAAAATGCTTGGGCGGATCTGGGGCATGAGCTTGCTTTCGGGAATAAGGACATAGCCCGCACTGGCAACCACGTCTCCGAGCCCGCTTTGCGTATTATGGGCGCCCCCCGCCGTAGGAGAAGTCATCATGCCGGAACCGGCGTCGGCGCCAAGATCTTGCATGCCCATGGTTTGACCCTGTGACCCGCGGAATATGCCGACATTCGCGGCACTGCTGCTCTGGTATACATAGGGGATCTCCAGCGAAACATCGAGCCGCGCCGTGGGATAGACGGTTGCCGTAAGGGGCATATAAACCGAGTCCGTGGTGACATCGGTTCCATATTTTCCTGAGGCAAACTCAAAGCCGAGACCCGCGGACCACCGCGCCGCCGCCCAGGCAGGCAGAAGGAAAACGGCCATGACAAAAAACAGACTAAGAAATCCGGTTATCCTGATTCGATGTCGCATCATTAATGTTTTGCTCTTCTTGATAGCTTCATATAGCATTTACATGCAGAGGAGACAGCGAGGTCAACGCCTCATCATACCTCCTCCACCGCGCATCATTGCGCCCCCCTGTTGTCTTCCTACCCCGGCGGGACGTTCCGGTCGCATGACATTCATACTCCGCCCGGACCAGGTCGGCTCTCCCTTATCGTTCCTCAGCTCCAATTGTGCACCCGTAGTCCTGTTTACCAGCTTCTGGGTCAATAGGTATAATTTCCCGTCCTGCCCCTGGGCCTGGGAGCCCTTGGCGGTAATTTTGTCATTCAGGTGGACGGGTATTTCTTTTTTTTCCCAAAACGAGCCGGGCCCGATGAAGATGTTTATCGACTCGTTGCCGTTTTTGATTTCGAAAAAATAGTTTTCCCGCTGGCCTTGGCGCGGCAAGGAAGCAACTTGCCCTGATACGGTGGTCACCGTGTTGATGTCGTAGCCTTGATTAAAATCCAGACCGCTCTTTCCCGTATCATCGCCGAAGCCGACGCCGACAAAAACGACACCAAGCAGCAGGCAATTCAGTAAGACTGCCAGCGTCGTGATCGAGCAAAGACGGCCTGTGGTCATTTTGTATTGCTCCTTGTAATTACCAGGTAAAATGTTGCATTACTTTTCATCTGTCGGTTCCTCCTCGGGAAGTTTTGTTTGTACAAGGAGACATCTCACAGATCATGCCAACATGGATACAGTTGATAACTTATTAATATTACTTTTGATATTTTCCAGCACGGCAATGTGAAAGAAAAAATCCGTGCAACCCGTTGCACTTCATGAGTGTAGTTTTGCATCTTTTCTTTTATCATCAAGCAAACCAAACTTTTTCAATTTATACTGGAGTGTCCGCCGGGAGACTCCCAGTTCTGCGGCGGCCAGACGACGACTGCCCCCATGTTTGTTCAGGGCCTTGATGATCATCTCCCTCTCTGCGGATTTCAGCATTTCGCGGCTGTCCGGACTGGACGTGCACATTATCTCATCGGGAAGGTGGCCGCATCTCACAAAGTCCTGCGCCAGGATGACCGCCCTTTCCATAACATTCTGCAATTCACGGATATTACCCGGCCAGTGATGGGCTTTCATCGCCGCCAGCGCGTCAGCTTGAATTCCCTTGAGTTTCTTGCCGATCTGTCGGCTAAAACGGTTGAAAAAGTAGTCTGCCAATAGATTAAGCGCATCAATGCGTTCCCGTAGCGGGGGTAGCTGGAGTGGAAAAACGTTCAGGCGATAGAAGAGGTCTTCACGGAATCGCCGCGCTCTCACTTCTTCCTGAAGGTTGCGGTTGGTGGCCGCAATTATCCGCACATCCGCCTTGATTTCCTGACTGCCGCCCACCCGTTCAAAAACCCGTTCCTGCAGGACCCGCAACAGCTTGGCCTGTAATGCCAAAGGCATCTCACCGATTTCATCCAAAAAAATCGTTCCCCCCCTGGCCAGTTCGAACTTTCCCTGCCGCGCCTGGATCGCCCCGGTAAATGCCCCTTTTTCGTGGCCGAAGAGTTCGCTTTCCAGGAGATGCTCCGGGACGGCGGCGCAGTTCAAGGGAACAAAGCCGGCTTTATTCCGGGGACTCAGCAGATGGATGGTTCTGGCCACCAATTCCTTGCCGGTGCCGCTTTCGCCGTAAATCAGCACATTCGCCGTGGTTATGGCGACGTCGTGCACAAGTTTCTGCACTTTTTTGATGGACTGCCCGGCGAAGATCAGTTCTTCCGGCGGCAACCCGGCCGCTTCGTATTCCTTCAGGCTCAGGTAATCCCGTGCACGCCCCTGTGCCTCAATCGTCCTGGCCACCAAGGCCAGCAAGGTGTCAGGATCTCCAAGAGGTTTGGTGAGAAAATCCACCGCCCCTTCTTTCATAACGGCAACGGCCTCGTCAACCCTGCCGAACGCGGTCAGAAAGATGAACTGGGGCGGGCTGGGGTCTTCCCTGGTTTCACGAAACAGCTCCAGCCCGCTTTTGCCGGGCAGCTTCAGATCGGAAATAACCAGGTCGAAGTCCGCCCGCCGAAGCAGGCTTAAGGCTTTGAGGCCGTCTTCGGCAGTTTGCACCTCATGTCCGTCATCCTCCAGAATCGTCTGCAAAAAGCTCCTGAAGGTCTCATCATCTTCTACGAGCAGGATATGTCCTTTCATTATCAACTCCTCTTATCCCCTTCCCGCTCCGGGCCGGGAAGAGTTATGGAAACGACAGTGCCCTTTCCCACAGTACTTTCTACGCTGATTTTCCCTTTGTGTTCCTCAACGATCTTTCTGCAAAGGGCCAGTCCCAAGCCGGTGCCCCGCGCCCTGGTCGTGAAAAAGGGTTCGAATATCCGGGGCAAAGCCTCCCGGCTGATGCCCTGTCCTGAGTCGCTTGCGGTAAGCATCACATCCGCGCCTGATTTTCCTGCTGTCATCCGTAAAACACCGCCTTTCGGCATCGCCTGGAGGGCATTCTTGCCGAGATTGAGCAGCAGTTGGCCAAGTTTGTCCCTGTTGCCGTCAATCGGCAAGCTGGCCGGAGCTTCAATAATGATCTCAACTTGGAGCTGTTCCGCCTCGGGACGGAGCAGGGAGACGGTAGAGGAAATCAGCTCCGCGAGATCAAGCGGCAACATCTTGCCTTGATCGCTTCCCGCGTAAGCGAGGAGGTTATTTACCAGATTCTCCAAGCGGAGCGCCTCTGTCACTACACGGCGCGCAAAGCTGCCGCTGCGGGGATCGGAGGGATTTTTTTCGATTACCTGTGCATAACCTTTGATTCCCGCCAGAGGATTTCTAATTTCATGGGCCAACGTCGCGCCCATCTCTCCCAATTCTGCCAGATTCTCCCGTCGGGACATTGCGAGCTGATGCCGTTCTTCCCGCCCGGCAAAGCGATACATGATAACAGACAGAATGCCCCCCGCAACAACCAGGAAAAGCAGGATCGTCATGTTCAGCCTGGCCCGCCGAATTACCGTGTCCGCCCTGTAGGTATGGAGGGTCAGACGGAGCGAAAGCTTTTCCCCGCGAAGATAGATGGGGGCGATGAACTCATAGGCTTTTTCTCCGGTGCCAAGAGTTATGCGCGCTGCGGAAAGCGATTCGTTTTGCTGAGCTTCTGACGGGTTACCTTCCGGCGCCTTTGTGTTGATCAGGTCTGCATTGGAATGGAAGCGGTAGAGCCTCTTCCGATCAACCAGGGCAAAAAAGGCAATGTCGTTCGTATGAAATGTGGACAGGGCGCGCAGGGAGTGGTCATGTGCGATAATGCTTTCAATGGCGGCGGTAAGGGATAAGGCGAGACCGTGGAGGTTTTCCTCGGCAAGCGGGTAAGCATCCCGGTAATTGCTGACGGCGAACCAGATTATAAACAGCGAAATCCCGGCGCCGGAAAACATTAATATTCGTTTTAACATAGGGAACCTTGGGGGTTTTGCCAAACAAAAAATACGCAGATGCGGCGGGATGCTACCACAGAGTTTCCGGATATTCAAAATTATAAAGAGATAAAAATAGGGGATGAAGCAAAAAGACAATGGAGGGTCCGGATGGTTCGGCCCCTCCATTGTTTACGGGGAATGTGCCTTACATCATTTCCGGCTCTGCCAATAACACTATCATGGCGTCTTTCTGGGCATCCGTAAGGCCGACGATATTCTGCGCAATCGCTGCTTTCATGGCAAGATCATCCTCTTTGAGTTGGGCCAGTTGCGCCTGCGTCGGGGCTGATCCCAACTGGGTCAGTTTTTCGACATTGATTAACTTGAGGAGCAACAAGTCATACTGGAGCTCCAGCATTGACTTGTAGGGGTCTGCAAACTGGGAGAAGGTAGGCGGCGTTGGCGGCGTTACTCCCAGAGCGGTCAATTGGCCTGATAATGTTGTGGAGGGCGTATAGGTCATCTGCAAACCGGGGGTCACGAAGTCATTGGCTGATACCATCATGACCGTCCAGTTCTGGAGGGCGCCTCCGGGCGTGGTCATCATCTTCCCGATACCCATGTTGGCAAGGGTTATTGCCGACATTCCGGACATCATTCCGCCCATGCCGCTCATCTGCGTGGCCATAGTGTCCAACATGTCCGCGATATCGTTGCTCGAAGTCGCGGCGTCAGTAGATACAAAGTTGTCAAATAATGTTTGCATGGCCGCAAGCATCGTTGACTCGGTGGAACTGATGGTCGCGGCATCAGGAAAAGCGGATGGGTCGGCGAACATTTGTTCAAAATTCACCTGGGCGTTCGTCATGGAGGCGCCCATAGTGGCGTCGGCAGCGGTGAATTGCTGCATATGCGAGCCCGATGCTCCTATTGCCATCATAGCGTCAGAGTAGCCTTTCATCTGCGCTTCGAGCTGGCGCTGCTGCGCTCCAACCCGGAAGGACGCTTTCATGGCCGTGATGACATCTGGATTGATCGTAGAGGTTGCCGCGGCGCTTTCCGCGGCCTTGCCCGCCTCGTCAAAGGCAATCTGCATCATATTTGGCGAAATCCCCGCGTCGGCAGCGTTCTTGACCAAGGTGTCCATGAAGGCGGCCATGGCTTCGCCTCTCTTGCCGGCTGCGAGGACCGGGGTCGCCGCATCAACCGATTCCTTGTATTTCGCCGCGACGTCGCGCATAGCGGAGAGCATATTGGTCTTGAATGTGGCCATTTGCGCTGCCGTAACGCCATTGTCGGTCATAAACGTTTCAAATGCGCCTGCTGCGCTTCGCGCCAGGGGGCTGAAGCTCTGCGCATCGGCATCAGAAATCGCGCCGGAACGGACCATGGTCATAAGCAGCATGACCGGTGTCGGGCTGTCACTGCCGGCATCGGTGATCGCTTTGAGCATCGCCTTCGCCTGTCTATCGGTGACCTCGCTCACTCCCACACTGATATTGCTGCCGGGGGTAGAGGCGGGCACCATGGACTGACGCACCACTGCGCCGCTGCCATCCATGATCTGAACCATGAGGAACCGTGCCGTGCTGTTAGTGGGGATGTTGGAAAAACCGAAGGATACTTTTCCAGCGGCGTCGGATGTAGCGGATGTTGTTGCCGTCTGGGTGAGAACTCCGGTCGGTGAAACGGTAGACAACTTAATCATAAATGTCGTGTTGGGCGTCAAGGCCATGGCCGAGTTCGCAAAAAAAACGCCTATCGCGAGGCAGATAAACTTGATAATTTTCATTGTTGTTTCCTCCTTTCTGCTATTGGCCGCTGCCTGTCAGCGTGCCGTTTGTTGTGCTGCCGGAACTGCCGACAACGTCGCCGCTGCCGCCGCCACATCCGACCAAAGTAAAGCCTAAAAAGACTATGGTTATCAACGTGGTAAATGTTTTTAACAGCTTGTTTTTCATATGGCGCCTCCTTTGCCTTGCCTACGTATTGTCAAAATTTTCATCTGTTTCTTCCTCCTTGGGACGTTATATTTCTGCAGGGGGGTATACCAAGGTTCATGCCAACAATCATAAACTTTGCAACTATCTTAATTTACATCGTTTAATATTTCGAGCGTCAATACTGAAGACAAATTTTGTGCAATCCTTTGCACATAATGAGCATTATTTTGCACCCTGTTAAGCTGATAGGTTCACCAAACTCTTTAGATGGATTACGGGGGAATAACTGGATAGGGAAGGGATAGGAACTTCCTTTTTCGCAGAGGGGGTATAGGAGGGCTGTTTTTGCTTGTCAAGGAACATTTTTCATCTGTTTTGCATCAAAAAGCAGGGACTGGCGATGCGGTTGGGTAAGAAAGATGGATTGACGTCCGCTTTTTTGAGAAATCAGCTCATCTTTTGATCGTTTCAC